>DASWON010000439.1:0-11293 GCA_036398735.1 Rhodopila sp. | reverse complement strand
GGCGACAACAGCGGAGGGCGTGGAGACCCAGGATCAGCTGACCGCCCTGGCGCTGGCCGGCTGCACGGATGTTCAGGGATACCTGTTCAGCCGGCCCGTCCCCGAATCGGAAGTCGCGAAGCTCTTGCTGTCAATGCCGGGGATCAAGGACATGCTTCCGCTCGGCTCGGTGATCGATGATGATCTCATGTCGGCGCTGCACCCAAGCCTCCGGCGCGAACCCGCTGGCGCGCTGTCGTAATCCCGTGGCGGATCCTCCGCGCCAGTACCCGCGAGCCGACATCCCCCGAGACTTGTGCTGAGCCCGGTCGCCGCCGATGATCGCGGCGAACCATCGACCCGGGAGGAGCGCGCCGTGCCGCCAGCCGAATTCGTTGTGACAGGAGAGATTGCCGCGGGGGCGGACCGTGGCCCTGGGATGGAGGGGTTGCATGTGCGTGCCAGGACAGCCATCCGAACCGGCCTGGCGGGACGAACCGATGCGCGTCAGGGAGGGTTGAGCCTCCAATGAATGGACCTCTTGCCGGCATCCGCGTGCTGGACCTGACCACTGTGCAAATGGGCCCGTGGTGCACCCGCATTGTTGCCGATTACGGTGCCGACGTGATCAAGGTCGAGGCGCCCGGCGGCGACTCATCCCGCTATACCGGCGTCCCCCGGCACCGCGGCATGAGCGGAACGTTCCAGCATAACGCCCGCGGCAAGCGCAGCATCGCCATCGACCTGAAGCAGCCGGAGGCGCGCGATGCGGTGCTCCGCCTGGTGCCGACCGTCGATGCCTTCGCCTCCAATATCCGCCAGGCTGCGCTGGCCCGGCTGGGGCTCGACTACCAGTCGGTGCGCGCGCTGAACCCGTCCATCGTTTACCTCAGCATGGTGGGCTACGGCAGTGCCGGACGCTACGCGGGCCGTCCAGCCTATGACGACCTGATCCAGGCCGCCGCCGCGATCCCGATGCTGTTGCAGCGCTCCACCGGAGAACCGCGCTTCATCCCGATGGCGGCCATCGACCGCATCGTCGGCGGGGCAGCGGCGAACGCCCTGCTCGCCGGACTGCTGGCGAAAGCGCGCACCGGCGTCGGGCAGATGATCGAGGTGCCGATGTTCGAGACGATGGCGCAATTCGTGTTGTCCGAACACATGCAGGGCCAGACCTTCGATCCGCCGACCAGCCCGGCCGGCTACAAGCGGACGCTGTCGCCACACCGACGCCCGTACGCGACAAAGGACGGTTTCATCGCCGTACTGCCATACAACGACGGCCAGTGGCGTCGCTTCTTCGAGGCCGTGGGCAAGGGCCATCTGCTGGACAGCGATCCGCGCTTTGCCGACATCGCCGCCCGTACGGCGAACATTGATTCGCTCTACGAGATGATCGGTGAAGAGCTCAAGCACCGCACGACCGACGAATGGCTGGAGTTGCTGCAGCGGAACGACATCCCGTGCATGCGGCCGCACACCCTTGAGTCGCTGATGGAGGATCCGCATCTCGCCGATGCCGGCTTCTTCCGGTGGGAAGATCATCCCTCGGAGGGGCGTATCCGGACGATGCGCGAACCCAGCACCTGGTCGGAAACCACGCCGCCTACCGGCCGGTTTTCGCCTCGCCTGGGCCAGCATACCCGCGAGATCCTGGCCGAGTCCGGCCTGGACGCCACGGCAATCGACGACCTGATTGCCCGCGAGGTCGCTCGCACCGACGACGCGTCCTAAGCGGCGGAGCGATGACGGGCCGGTGCCGGACCGGTCGCGCAGCGGCATGGTACCGCTCCGCGACACCGCGGCCCGGGACTGTCCGGCCGTGATGACCGTCGCCGCGCGTCGTCGGTCGACGCCCCTGTCTGTTTGATCGCACGACTGTCTGTGCAGGCGTTCATCGGCTTCGGCTCGACCATCGTCGCTGTCTGTGCAGGCGTCATGGCACCCCGACATGGCGAGCCGGCCCGCAACGTGAGGCCACGATGTCCGGCGCCTGCAGGCCGCACGGCAACGCCCGGGCGTCGGCGTCGTCGGTGGTCTCGCCGGCGGTCAGGCGGCTGAGGTGATGGCGCTATCCCAGCCGGGCACCGCCTCGCGGCGTCGGACCACGCCATCCGGGTCGCGTAGACCGCACGAACGCAGGCTGCCCAGCGGAAGCCAGTGCCGCACCTGCATGCAGCGCCTGCCTGAACAACGGGCAGAACCCTCGCGGCTTGGGTCAACGCCGTGCGGACCGCCGCCTCGATAGGCGAAGTCGCCGAGAACATAGTCATTCTCTGGCAACTTCGCGGGCAAGATGGCCACAGCGCGTGTCATCCGCGTGATTCAGACCGCGATCGCGGCGCGTCGTTCGTTCTGCATCGACATTGCCGGTTTCCGGCGCAGCTCTTTGGCCGTCCGCCTGGACCCTGCCGCGCAATCCCGGGCCGCGACAATGCGCGGTCGCGACCTGCCCGGTCGCCGAGCAGCGTTGCCGCGACACGGCGTAACTACAGAACGCCTGGATGCTTGCAGCGACAGCGCCAGACCCGCCATGCCGGCACCAGCCGGCATGTTTGATCACGAAGAAGTCATGCTGCACTGCGAAACCGCGGATGCAAGCTGGGTGAGCTGCTTGCCCGGGCGACGGTCTTGTTGGAAGCACCGTGTCGTCCTGCATGCATCGCGGCATGGCTCTTGCTGGGACCATGGCTCCTGCCGGGACAAGGCTGCCGCAGCCACCGGACAGACGCCTGCGAACTGAGAAACAGATCCCGCGAACCGGGAAGTGGAGATCAGGCTGAGCGCAATGCAACGCTTTGGGATCGCGCTGAGGCGCACCGCAACACAGGCGCTGCCCACCATGCTGGGCATTATCGTGCTGTGTTTCCTGCTGCTGCAGCTCGTGCCCGGCAACGCCGCCGACGTCCTCGCCGCGCAGAACGGCTCCGCCACCGCCGAAACCATGGACGCCCTGCGGCAGCGCTTCGTGCTGAACCAACCGGTACTGATGCAACTGGTCAGCTACCTGTCGCATCTTGCCCACCTCGACCTTGGCTACTCCGCTCAGTTCGGAATGCCGGTGTCCAAGCTCATTCTCGAGCGGTTGCCGAACACCATCCTGCTGATGATCTCCGCCCTGGGCACGGCGCTGGTGCTGGGGATCGCGGCTGGCTGGCTGATGGCGATCTTTGCCGGACGCTGGATCGACCGGGTGCTGCAGGTCGTCGTCCTGGTGTTCTACTCGACGCCGGGCTTCTGGATCGGGCTGATGGCGATCGTGCTGTTCTCGGTGAAGCTCGGCTGGCTGCCCTCCAACGGCAGCATGACGGTGGGCGTGCCGCTGACCGGACTGCCCTGGCTGACCGACCGCCTGTCGTATCTGGTGCTGCCTTCGCTGGCACTGTCGTCGTTCTTCCTCGCGGTTTACGCACGGCTGACCCGGGCGACGATGCTGGAGGTGCAGAGCCAGGACTTCATGCGCACGGCGGCGGCCAAGGGGCTGCATCCGATTACCGTGCAGCTCAGGCACGCGCTGCGCAACGCGCTGATCCCGGTCACCACGGTCGCCGGCATTCACCTCGGCAACCTGCTGGGCGGTGCCGTGGTGGTGGAGACCGTCTTCGGCTGGCCGGGCATGGGCCGCCTCGCGCTGGAGGCCGTGACCGGGCGCGACTTCAACGTGCTGCTGGGCGTGCTGCTGCTGTCTTCGCTGCTGGTGATCGTCGCCAATGCGGGGATGGATCTGCTGCAGGCGTGGCTCGATCCACGGATCCAGGCGAGCTGACATGACGCGACCGGCGAAACCGAGCGGACTGATACCGGTCAGCGTTGGCGCTGGTTGGTGTGCGCGCACCGGCGTGGCGGCTGTGCGCGAAAGCAATGAGATCCCAGGCGGCCGGCGGTCGCCGAGAAGTCAGCAGTGCGGCCGGCTGGTGTGAAATGAGCGCGGTCATCCACCAGGAGGCCCCGACCGCCCTGCTCCGTCCCGCCAGACGCCGCCACCGACTGGTGCGTGCGATCCTGCGCAACCCGTCCTTTCTCATCGGGCTACTGATCCTGCTCGCGGTCATCGGGGTGGCCGCTTGCGCCGGCTGGCTGTTCCCCGGCGATCCGCAGGACATGGCGGGCACGCCGACGCTATGGCCCGGCGAGGATCCTGCCTTCCCCCTCGGCACCGACAGCCTGGGCCGCGACGTCGCGTCCGGGCTCGCCTATGGCGCACGGGTGTCGCTGCTGGTCGGCGTCTCGGCGGCGGCGATCGGCCTGGCCATCGGCACGCTGATCGGAGCCGTCTCGGGCTATTTCGGCGGCTGGCTGGACAACGCGCTGGTCCGCCTGACGGAGCTGTTCCAGACGGTTCCGACTTTTCTGCTGGTCATCGTCATCGTCGCCATCGGACAGCCCTCGGCCCAGGTCATCGCGCTGGCCATCGGCCTCGCCGCCTGGCCCACCGTCGCCCGGCTGGTGCGTGCGCAGTTCCGCTCCCTGCGCGAGGCCGAGTTCATCACCGCCGCGCGCTCGCTCGGCTACGGCGCGCCGCGGATCATCTTCCTCGAGATCCTGCCCAATGCGATGGCGCCGATCATCGTCACCGCCTCGGTCATGGTCGCCAACGCGATCCTGACCGAGGCCGGTCTGTCGTTCCTCAACATGGGCGACCCCAACCTGGTGAGTTGGGGCAGCATGATCGGCGACGGGCGCCCGCTGCTGCGCACGGCATGGTTCCTGACCGCGCTGCCCGGTGGCGCCATCGCGCTCACCGTGCTGTCGCTCAACCTGGTCGGCGACGGACTGAACGACGTGCTCAACCCGCGCTCAGGTCTCGCATGATGCCGCCGCTGCTCGACGTGCACGATCTCGCCATCGGCTTCCCAGGCCAGGACGTCGTGCATGGCATCAGCTTCCATATCGATGCCGGCGAGACCCTCGCGCTGGTCGGGGAAAGCGGCTGCGGCAAGTCGATCACCGCGTTCGCGCTGATGCGCCTGCTGCCGCCCGCCGCCCGGATCCTGCGCGGCCAGGTTCTGTTCGAGGGTGCCGACCTGCTCAGCGCTTCGCCGCGGCAGATGCGGGCCGTGCGGGGCAAGCGGATCTCGCTGATCCTGCAGGAGCCAATGACCTCGCTGAACCCGGTGCTGACGGTCGGCGCGCAGATCGCCGAGGTGATACGCCAGCACGAAACGCTGTCCCGTTCGGCCACCAGCCGCCGTGTTCTGGAGTTGCTGGACCTGGTTGGCATCCCCGAACCGCAGCGACGCGCCGGCGAATTCCCGCATAATTTCTCCGGCGGCATGCGCCAGCGGGTGATGATCGCCATGGCGGTCGCCTGCCAGCCGCGGCTGATCATCGCGGACGAGCCCACCACGGCGCTGGATGTGACGATCCAGGCACAGGTGCTGGACCTGCTGGACAGTCTGCGCCGGCAGTTCGGCATGGCGGTGCTGCTGATCACCCATGATCTCGGCGTGGTCGCGCAGTGGGCCGATCGGGCGGCGGTGATGTATGCGGGCCGCATCGTCGAGCAGGCCTCGGTGCGGCCGTTTTTCCGCCATCCGCGCCACCCGTACGCCCGCGGCCTGCTGGGTGCCGCGGTCAGCGAGGCAGGCACCGCGGCGGAGGGTGGCCACTACACGACACAGCGGCTGACCGAAATTCCCGGCTCCGTCGCCTCCGCGGCGGGTGAACCCGGCTGTCCGTTCGCCCCGCGATGCCCCGACATGATCCCCGCCTGCCGCGCCGCGCCGCCCGGACTGGAGACCGTGGCGGATGGCTGGGAGGTCGCGTGCATCGTCGCCACCCGCGAAGAGGTGAGGCATGTCGCTGCTGTCGGTTGACGGGCTGCGGACCCGCTATGTGACCCACGGGCGTGTCGTCAACGCGGTGGACGGCGTGTCGCTGGAGGTGCAGTCCGGCGAAACCGTCGGTCTGGTCGGCGAAAGCGGCTGCGGCAAGTCCACGCTGGGCAAGACGATCCTGCGCCTTCTGGATCCGGTCGAGGGCAGCATCCGTTTGCGCGGCCACGACATCGCCGACCTCGGCCAGCACGCGCTGCTGCCGTTCCGGCGGCAGATGCAGATGGTGTTTCAGGACCCGTTCGGTTCGCTGAACCCGCGCCAGACGATCGGGACGCTGCTGGCGACCCCGCTGAAGGTGCACCGGCGCGGCAATCGCGCCGAACGGCGCCGGCGCGTGCTCGACATCGTATCCCGCGTCGGGCTGCCGGCCGAGGCACTGGACCGCTATCCGCACGAATTCTCCGGCGGGCAGCGGCAACGCATCGGCATCGCCCGCGCCCTGGTGCTGGAGCCCGACCTGATCGTCTGCGACGAGCCGGTGTCGGCGCTGGACCTGTCGATCCAGGCGCAGATCCTCAACCTGCTGGTCGACCTCAAGCGCAGCCTGGGTCTGAGTTACCTGTTCATCTCGCATGATCTGTCGGTGGTGCGCTATTTCGCCGATCGCGTGCTGGTCATGTATCTCGGCCGCATCGTCGAGAGCGCCGGATACGCCGCGCTGTGGCGCGAGCCGCGGCATCCCTACACACGGGCGCTGCTGGCGGCAGTGCCGCAGCCCGACCCTGACCGCCCGCGCGGCCCGATCGCGTTGCGCGGCGAACTGAGCTCCGCCGCGGCCGGCGGCTGCCGCTTCCGCGCCCGCTGTCCGCAGGCCTTCGACCGCTGCACGTCCGAAGACCCGCCGCTGCGCAAGGTCGCGGACGGGCATCTGGCCGCCTGCCACCTGGCATGACGGATTTTCGTCCATCCGCACCGCACCGCCCCGCACCCGCACCCGCACCCGCACCCGCACCCGCACCCGCACCCGCACCCGACAGCATCAGCATGGGGAACCGCATGAGCCACGACTACCTTCCACCCACCCGGCGTACCTTGCTGGGGGCGACGAGTGGCTTGCTCCTCGGCTCCCGGCTCGCTGGCGCCCAGAGCGCGGAGCCGGCGCCGAAGCGGGGCGGCACGATGACCATCATGTTCTTCACCGAACCGCCGTCTCTGGTGTCGCTGGTCAGCACCAACAGCCTGACCTGCAGCGCCAAGGTGACCGAGGGGCTGCTCTGGTACGACCACGACATGCAGCCGCACCCACAGCTTGCCACCGCCTGGACGATCTCGCCGGACCAGCTGACCTACACGTTCACCCTGCGGCAAGGCGTCAAGTGGCACGACGGGCATGATTTCACGTCCGCCGACGTGGCCGCCTCGCTTGCCATCCTGAAGACGCAGCACCCGCGCGGGCGCGGCACCTTCGCCCACGTGAAGCAGGTGCTGACCCCGGACGACCATACCGTGGTGCTGCAGCTGGACGCGCCGATCCCGTACCTGATCAAGGCCTTCGCCGCCGCGGAATCGCCGATCATCCCGAAGCACATCTATGACGGCACCGACCCCTTCACCAACCGCAACAACAGTGCCCCGATCGGAACCGGGCCCTTCCGCTTCAAGGAATGGGCGCGAGGCGATCACGTCATCTACGAACGCAACCCTGACTACTGGGACAGCCCGCGCCCGTATCTCGATCAGCTTGTCGTCAAGTTCATCCCTGACGCCGCGTCGCGTTCGGCCGCGCTGGAGTCAGGGGAGGTCGACCTGGGATACCGCACGCCGGTTGCCTACAGCGACCTCGACCGGCTGCGCGCCGCCGGCAAGCTGCAGTTCGAGACCAAGGGGTATGAATACAACAACAACGTGAACGCCATCGAATTCAATATGGACAACGAGTACCTGTCCAAGCTGCCGGTGCGCCAGGCGGTCACCCACGCGTTGAACACGGTGGCGATCTGCAAGACCATCTACTACGGCACCGTGGTGCCCTGCTCCGCGCCGATCGCGCCCTTGCTGGCCGAATACCACGATCCAGAGCCAACGCCCTATCCGTTCGATGTCGCCAAGGCGGAGCAACTGCTGGATGCCGCCGGCTATCCGCGCGGCGCCGACCGCACCCGGTTCCGTCTGCGGTTCGAGGCCAGCCCGGCGCTGGAGGAGAGCCGCCGTCTGGGCGATTTCATCCGCGCCTCGCTGGCCCGGGTCGGGATAGCGGTGGAGGTGCGGGCCACCGACTTCGGCACCTACGTCAAGCGCGTCTACACCGATCGCGATTTCGAGATGTGCTGCACCGGCTTCAGCAACCTGTTCGATCCGACGGTCGGCGTGCAGCGCGTCTACTGGTCGAAAAACATCGTCAAGGGCGTGCCGTTCGGCAACACGTCATACTACCGGAACCCCAAGGTCGATGCCCTGCTCGAACAGGCGGCGATCGAGCCCGACCCGGCGAAACGCCGAGCGGAATTCCTGGAATTCCAGCAGATCGTGATGCGCGACGCTCCGGACATCAATTTCGGCGTTCCGCACTGGATCACGATCCACAACAAGCGGGCCCAGGGCCATAGCCGCACCGCCGACGGTATCGAGGGCAATCTTGCCTATGCCTACATCGAGAGCTGACCCATGAGCATTCGCACCAAACTGTCCGCCGATGTCGGCGGCACCTTCACCGACATCGTGCTGGAACGCGGCGGTACGCGCTGGACCACCAAGGTGCTGACGACGCCGGCGGCTCCGGAGGAAGGTGTGCTGACCGGCATGCACACCGCTCTCGAACTCGCCGGGATCGCGCTCTCGGCGGTCGACACCTTTGTCCACGGCACGACCCTGGCCACCAACGCGATCATCGAACGGCGCGGCGCCAAAACGGCCCTGATCGCCACCGACGGTTTCCGCGACACGCTCGAGATCGGCACCGAGAGCCGCTATGATCAGTATGAACTGGCGCTGATCCGGCCGAAACCGCTGGTGCAGCGGCCGTTGCGCTTCACGGTGCGCGAACGCATCGATGCCAGGGGCAAGATCCTGCTGCCGCTGCACGAGGCGGACGTGCGGGCGGCGGCGGCGGCGCTGGTGGACGCCGGCGTGCAAAGCGTGGCCATCGCCTTCCTGCACGGCTATGCCAACGACGTGCATGAACGGCGCTGCGAAGCGATCCTGCGGGAGATCGCGCCAGACCTGCGGATCTCCCTGTCCAGTGCGGTCTGCCCCGAAATCCGGGAGTATGAACGAACCTCCACCACCGTCACCAACGCCTACGTGCAGCCGCTGATGGAGAGCTATCTGCTGCGCATGGAGCGGCGGCTGCATGCGGACGGCTTCCGTGGCGTGCTGTGCCTGATGACCTCGGGCGGTGGCCTGACCTCGGTTGACGTGGCGCGCCGCTTCCCGGTGCGCCTGGTGGAATCCGGCCCGGCCGGCGGTGCGGTGTTTGCCGCGGGGATCGCGGCGCGTCTGGGCGAGCGCAAGGTGTTGTCGTTCGACATGGGCGGCACCACCGCGAAGATCAGCCTCATCGAGGACTACCAATCCGAGACGGTCCGGCTGTTCGAGGTTGATCGCGCCGCCCGCTTCCTGCGCGGCAGCGGCCTGCCGGTGCGCATCCCGGTCGTGGAGATGGTTGAAATCGGCGCCGGCGGCGGATCGCTGGCCAGGCTGGACGGGCTGAAACGCGTCACGGTCGGGCCCGAGAGCGCGTCATCGGTTCCCGGCCCCGCCTGCTATGGGCTTGGCGGCACCCATCCGGCGGTGACCGACGCCGACCTCGTGCTGGGTCTGATCGACCCCGACGATTTCGCCGGCGGCTCCATCAAGCTGCATCCGGATCAGGCGCGTTCGGCCCTGACCGCCGACGTCGGCGACGCGCTGGGGTTCGGCGCCGACATGGCGGCCTATGCCGTGTACGAAATGGTGTGCGAGAACATGGCCAGCGCCGCGCGGGTGCACACCGTTGAGCGCGGGGTGACGGCGAGCCAGCACACGATGATCGCGTTCGGCGGCGCGGCGCCGCTGCATGTCGCCCGCGTGGCCGAGAAAATCGGTGTGCCGAGGGTCGTCGTGCCGCCCAACGCCGGCGTCGGATCGGCGATCGGCTTCCTGGCCGCCCCGATTTCCTACGAAATGGTCCGCACCACCTACATGCGCCTCGACGGCTTCGACGATGTCATCGCCAGCGAACTGCTGCGCGACATGGCGCGCGAGGTGCGCGGCTGGGTGGAGCCCGCGGCCTACGGCGCGCCGCTGCTGGAACGGCGCGTGGCCTACATGCGCTACATCGGCCAGGGGCACGAAATCGCCGTCGAACTGCCGCTGCGTGAACTCGGGCCGGGAGACGGCGCCGTCCTGCGGGGGCAATACGAGCGATCATATGAGGCATTGTTCAAGCGCGTGATCCCCAACGCCGCGATCGAGATCATGGCCTGGTCGGTGCTGATTTCGACCGAGACCATACTGCCGGAGCCGGTTGCCGCTCCGGCGGCCTCGATCGCGCCGGCCGCCCGGGAGACCACGGCGGTATTCGACGGCCGCTCCGGGAAGGTCATCGAGGTGCCCCGCTACCGGCGCGAGCAGCTTGCCCCCGGGGCCCGCTTCGCCGGACCGGCGATCATCGCCGAGGACGAAACCGCCACCTTTGTCACCGCGGCCTTCGACGCATGGATCGACGGCATCGGCTCCATCGTCATGGAACGCAAGGAACTGACCGCATGAGCATTGGCCTGATCGAAAAGCAGATCATGTGGAACCGGCTGCTCGCCCTGGTCGAGGAGCAGGCGCAGGTGCTGCAGCGCACCGCGTTCAGCACGATCGTGCGTGAATCCGGAGACCTGGCGGCCGGCGTGTTCGACCGGCAGGGGCGGATGCTGGCGCAGGCCGTCACGGGAACGCCGGGGCATATCAACTCGATGGCGCTGGCGGTCGGCCACGTCATCGCCAAGCATCCGACGCAGACGATGCGGCCCGGCGACGTGTTCATCCACAACGACCCCTGGATCGGCACCGGCCACACCAACGACTTCTCGGTGACCACGCCGTGCTTCCGCAACGGTGTGTTCGTCGGCCTGCTGGCCTGCAACTGCCACCTGCTGGACATCGGCGGCGCGCGCAACATGACCGGCTCGCTGGACGTGTTCATGGAGGGGCTGTTCCTGCCCATCCTCCGCATCGTCGAGGAAGGCGTGGTGAACGAGACACTGATGTCCGTCATCCGAGCCAACACGCGCCTGCCGGTCGAGACCGAGGGCGATACCTACGCCCTGATCTCCTGCAACGAGATCGGCTGCGAGCGCCTGACGCAGATGATGGACGAGTTCGGTCTCGATGACCTCGATGAACTGTCGGACCACATCATCGACACCTCCCGGGCCGCGATGCTGGAGAAGATCCGTGAGTTGCCGCGCGGCCGCTGGTCCGCCAGCCTGACGCTCGATGGCCAGGACGACGACAAGGTCGAGTTGCGCGCGGCGCTGACCGTGTCGGACGACGGGATCAACGTCGAC
>DASWON010000438.1:0-1708 GCA_036398735.1 Rhodopila sp. | reverse complement strand
AGGCGGGTTGCCTCTTCCGCGCGTTGCCCTTGAGCGGGCGCCCGGCGCGTTTCGCCGCCGCGGGCCGCGAACAGCACAGGCGGTGACCCACCGCGTCCAACCGACCGATGGGTTGCCTCCGGATCGCGGATCGGCGTCCCGGGATGCCGGGCGGTATTCCGGGCGCCGCGCGTCAGTCGGTGGTCCGGGCGATGCCGGCGCGGCCGCCCGAACCGATGACACTGGCGGTGCCGTTGCCGTTCGGCACCGCAACCCCGCCGCCGCCTGGCGTGCCGAACGTCTGATACTGCGCGGTGCCGCCGGTGGTGACACCCACACCGCCCTGCGGAAGCTCGAACAACTGCCCGGCACGGCCGGGATCGGGCGCATTCGGAGAGAACAGCGTGTGTGCGCTGTCGAGCCGCACGCGGAGGACCTGACTGTTGTCGGAGCGGCCGGGGCCGGCAGGCAGCGCACCGGAGACGGCGACGAGCAATGCGATGGTGGTTGATAACATGATACGGTTGCCTTTGCTTCGATAAGCCCTGCCAGGGCCCGCGTTCGGCAGTCCGCGACTGTCGGTGAACCGGGATCCGAGACCTTGACCTTTGTTCCGGTGGTCCGCGCACTTCCGCATTCGCCGCACGTTGCGCCGGAGTTGGGAGAGCAGGCCACCAGGCCTTTGCTTACCGTGCGGCTGCATGTGGGTGGGGGTCGCCGAACGGTATCGGCACATAAGCGTGTGTGGCATTGCTTATCGTCCACCCCGTCCGGGCGGCGGCGCGGCCGGTGGCGGGCAGGCGGCAAAGGCCTGACGCCGCGGTCCGGTTTCGGGCATGGTGCGGACAGCAGAATGCGGAGCCAGGCATGGACATCGTCATCGGCAGTCTTCTCGAAGGGGCCAGGCAAGCCGCCGGCGCCGTCGCGATCATCGACGTTTTTCGCGCCTTCACCTGCGCCGCCGTGGCGCTGGCCAACGGTGCCGCGAAGATCGTCATGGTGAGCACGATCGAGGAGGCGTTCGCCCTGCGCGACGGCGGCATCGGGCAGGTCTGCGTCGGCGAGGTCGGCGGCAGGCCACCGGACGGCTTTGACTTCGGCAATTCGCCCTTCGAGGTTTCGCGGGTGGCATTCGCTGGACAAACGATCATCCAGCGAACCAGCGCCGGCACCCAGGGCATCACTGCGGCGGCGGGGGCGGACCGGTTGTTTGCCGCGTCGCTGGTGACCGCGCGCGCGACGGCGCGGGCGCTGGAAGCTGCGGGGTCGGCCCGTATCACACTGGTGGCCATGGGCGACAGCGGCATCGAACGCACCGATGAGGACGAGCTCTGCGCGCTTCATCTGCGCAATCTGCTGCAGGGGAGGCGAGGCGATCCGGATGCGGTACGCCGGCTGATCCTGGCCGGCGGCGAGATCGCCCGGTTCAACGATCCGGCTCGGCCGTACCTGTACCCGGAGGATGTCGAAATCGCGCTGGACGTCGACCGCTACGATTTCGCGATCAGGGTGCGGACGGAGGAGGGGAGGCTGGTCGCCCGTTCCACGGCGCACGCCGGTCGGGCCGCGTAGGGGGATCGCCGGGCGGGCCTCCGGCACCTGCCCGGTTTAACAAAGCCACGAGGCAACCGTGATGCCGGGGCGCGGCGACCATTGCCGCAGGGTGGCGTTGTGTCCGTGACTGTCGCCACGAGGCGGGTGCGAAACCGATGACTGTTCCGGATGGCCG
>DASWON010000437.1:0-21889 GCA_036398735.1 Rhodopila sp. | reverse complement strand
GGGGGGAATACTGGTAGGAATCACGATGCCCATGGGAATGGTCGTGTGGCAGCCGCCGGTTCGACGTCAGGGCAGAATTCTGGCTGCCTTCCGCGCCCCGATCCGGAAGCCTGGGGTCGAACATGAGCCGAGCATGCAGTTCGCCCCGCCCGTCTTGCCCCGCCCGTCTTGCCCCGCCCGTCTTGCCCCGCCGGATGCTGCGGGCCGCGGAGCCGTTCGCGGCTTCGCTTCGTCTCAGCCCTGCCGTGCGATCCGCAACGACGTGTCGCAGGTTCCAGCGGCGTTCGAACGCGCGTCTGCTGTCGCAGTTTCCGCTGACCGAGCCTCGCGTTCCGATTGACGCGCCGCAGTCGCGGACCGCACCGGTCCCGGCTTCCTGGCAAGACGTATGAGCGGACCAGGCCCGGCCATGACACAGAGCGGTTGGCCCGGGTCACCGGACAATGATGTTGGCGGTCGGTGCAATATCCGGGTGTCACTGAACGGCGTGTCGCGACCTATCGGACAAACTGCGGTTCGCCCGCGCCCGGGCCGGCGGTCCCGTCGCACGCTGGCGTCGACCCCGGGTATGGGTGGCGGTCGCTCAACCGCCCGTCACGCTCATGTGGCGTGCCACCGACGGCTTGTCATGCCGCCGGTCGATGATGAAGTCGTGACCCTTCGGCTTGCGGGAGATCGCCTCGCGGATCGCGTCGTCGAGGTGATCATCCGAGACGCCCTGCCGGAGCAGGGAACGGAATTCCGCGGAATCGTCCTGCCCCAGGCACATGAACAGCGTCCCTGTGCAGGTCAGCCGCACGCGATTGCAACTTTCACAGAAATTATGCGTCATCGGGGTGATGAACCCGATCCGCCGGCCGGTTTCCTTGACATTGAAATAGCGCGCAGGGCCACCGGTCTTGTAATCCGTGTCCTCCAGGGTCCAGGTCCGGCGCAACCGCGCCCGCACCACCGACAGCGGCAGATACTGGTCGGTCCGGTCGCCGGTGATGTCGCCCATCGGCATGGTCTCGATCAGGCACAGGTCGAAGCCGTGCTCGCCGCACCAGGCCAGCATCGCGTCGAACTCAGCCTCGTTCACACCCTTCATCGCCACGGCGTTGATCTTGATCGCCAGGCCGGCGGCCTTGGCGGCAAAGATCCCGTCCAGCGTCTGTTCAATCCGGCCCCAGCGGGTAATCTCGGTGAATCGCTGCGGATCGAGCGTATCCAGCGACACGTTGATGCGCCGCACCCCCGCAGCCACCAGCGTCCCGGCGTGTTTCGTCAGCTGCGAGCCGTTCGTCGTCACCGTCAGCTCATCCAGCCCACGGCCCAGGCGGGCGCCGAGGTTGCCGAACAGCTGCATCACGTCACGCCGCACCAGTGGTTCCCCGCCGGTGATGCGGATCTTCGTCGTCCCCAGTCGGATGAACGCGCCGCACAGCCGGTCGAGTTCCTCCAGCGTCAGCAAGTCCCGCTTCGGCAGGAAGTTCATGTCCTCCGACATGCAGTAGACGCAGCGCAGGTCACAGCGATCGGTCACCGAAACGCGAAGATAGGAGATGGGTCTGCCGAAGGGATCGATCATGAGCGAGTGAACAGCATAGTATGGGGACGCCTCCTCCCTGGCGCAGCTTTCGCCGGGCACCGAGCTATAGCGCGATCCTATGACTTGAGCCACCAAGGCCGCGCGTTCAACCCCCCAACCGGCGCGGACATCCAAACCCCGGTATCGGCTCGACTCGCCATGACAACCACGTCATCCTGATTTTGGCACTGATCCAGACAGCGGAGATCCCATGTCCGGCACGCTCGGTGGCTTGCGCTTGATCGAACTGACATCGGCGCGTCTGTATCACGACGTGATCGGCCCGGATGCCACGGATCCGGCAGGTTCGCTGGCGCAGGCCCTCGTTGATCCGGATCCGGGCGAACCGGCCGGTCCCGGGGCGCCAGCTGGTGCGGCAAGGCCGTATGCGACCGATGGCGATGCGCCGGAGGCCGGCTCCGCAGGAATGCGCCCGGCAAGAGGCGATGCGCCGGCTGGCCATGCGCCGCCGGGCCATGCGCCGACGGGCCATGCGCCGACTGGCCATGCGCTACCCGGCCATGCGCCGATGGCCGATGTGCCAAGCGGCGACGCCACGACGGGCGACCTCACAGGGCGCGGCACGGCAGGGGCCAGCGCACCGCGGGCGGCGGCAACGCCGCTGCAGGCATTGCGCCACGCGGCATGGACGCCGGGCACGGAGCCCATGCCGCTGGTTCGGCTGCGGGAGCTCGGGGACGGGCTGCCGCGACGGGTCAACCTCGATACTGCGGCGCTGTCCCCGGACACGGCGTTTCCCGCGGCCACCAGCAGGATCGTTCTGAACCTGCTGCTGCTCGCCGCCGACAGCCTGCCCGCGGGCGGGAGCATCATCGTCGCAGGCACACCGGACGACCTGTTCGTCCAGATCGCCGGCCCGGACGCGGCCTGGCCGCGCGGCATGGTCGCCTGCCTCACCGACGAGGCGGCATTGCGATCCGCCCTGGCAGAGGGGCGCAACCTGCAGATGGCGTTGGCGGCATTGCTCGCGCACGCAGCCGGCATACGATTGTCTGTCTTGATCCCGCCGAACGCACAAAACAGACCCGCAATCATCCGCCTCGGCGGATAGATGCAAAAATATTCGCCGGCATTTACCTTTTGTTTGCGAAGTAGTGACAAGAACAGCTCCCGCCCGGCCGACGGGCTTGCCAGGGGGCTACCGTGGACGATCTGCTTTCCGATTTCCTCACCGAGACGAACGAGAGTCTGGCCGAGCTTGATGGCGCGCTGCTCACGCTTGAGCGCACACCGGACGATGCGGAAACGCTGGGCTTCATTTTCCGGCTGGTGCATACGATCAAGGGAACCTGCGGGTTTCTAGGCCTCCCAAGGCTGGAGCGCGTTGCCCACGCCGGCGAAAACGTGCTGGGAAAGCTGCGCGACCGTACCTTGATCGTGACCCCCGACATCGTCACTCAGGTTCTCGCCGGGATCGACCAGATCAAGGCGATCGTTGCCGCTCTCAGTGCGACCGGCGCGGAGCCGCCTGGCGACGACACGGCCCTAATCGCAGCGTTGAACAAGGTCGCGGCGAATGAACCGCCGACGGCGAAGCCGGCGCCCGCGACCGCCACGTCTTCGGCCGCGGCTGAGCCTGCGTCTTCGGCTGCGCCTGCAGCGGCGGCGAGTCCGGCCCAGTCGGCAGCGGCAGTGCAGGGCGGGACGGCGCCCGACGCCGCTTCGGCGCCCGTTGCCGCGGCGGCTGCCCCGGTGTCGACCGCCCCCGCGCCGGTCACGGCGCCAGGCTTTGTGGCGTCAGACACGGCCGCGCCGGTCGTCACAGCGTCATCCCCGCCCGCCCCGCCGGCGGCCGCCGCGCAGGCAGCCGCGGTTTCGGCGCCGGCGGTCACACCGGCAGCAACGGGCAGCGTCGCAGCCACCCAGCCCGGCGTGGCGGGCGCACAGCCGCAGCCGGCCGCGCCGGGTCAGCCACCCACCATGGCTCAGGCAGCGGCCGCCCAGACCATTCGCGTCACCGTCGACGTCCTCGAAGACCTGATGACCCTGGTCAGTGAGCTCGTGCTGACCCGCAACCAGCTGCTCCAGCTCGCCCGGACCCAGGAAAACAGCGCCTTCACCGTCCCGTTGCAGCGCCTGTCACACATCACCTCCGATCTGCAGGAAGGGGTGATGAAGACGCGCATGCAGCCGATCGGTCATGCCTGGAACAAGCTGCCCCGGCTGGTGCGCGATCTCTCCCATGACATGGGCAAGAAGATCGAACTCACGATGATCGGGGCCGAGACGGAACTCGACCGCCAGGTGCTGGAGCTGATCAAGGATCCGCTGACCCATATGATCCGCAACAGTGGCGATCACGGCCTGGAAACGCCGGCGGAGCGTCGTGCCCTGGGCAAGCCGGAAACCGGCAACATCGTGCTCAATGCGTTCCACGAAGGCGGCTATATCATCCTGGAAGTGTCTGACGACGGACGCGGCCTGCCCGTGGACAAGATCCGCGCCAAGGCCCTCGCGAACGGGCTCGCCACGGAATCCGAACTCGCCGGGATGTCCGACACGCAAATCCAGCGGTTCATCTTCCGCGCCGGCCTGTCCACCGCCACGACGGTCACCGCGGTGTCCGGCCGCGGCGTCGGCATGGACGTGGTCAAGACCAACATCGAACGGATCGGTGGGACGATCGAGCTCAAGAGCACGGCCGGCCAGGGCACCAAGTTCACCGTCAGGATCCCCCTGACGCTGGCCATCGTGTCCGCGCTGATCGTCGAATCCGGGAAGGAGCGCTTCGCCATCCCGCAGCTCAGTGTGGTGGAACTGGTGCGGGCCCAGCGCGGCGCCGACAAATCCGCCAAGGACGGCAGCGGCACCAGCGTCATCGAGCGGATCAACGACACCCCGGTGCTGCGTCTGCGCAACCGGCTGCTGCCACTGGTCAGCTTGACCGAACTCCTGGCACTCGGCGTCGCGGACACGGCCGAATCCGCGGCTCACGTCGTAGTCGCGCAGGTCGGCCAGCACATGATGGGCATCATCGTGGACCGGGTCTTCGACACCGAGGAAATCGTCGTCAAACCCGTGGCGCCGATCCTGCGCCATGTCACGATGTTCAGCGGCAACACCATCCTGGGCGACGGCTCCGTCATCATGATCCTGGATCCAAACGGCATCGCCCGGGCCAGCGGCGTCGGCGCGGGATCCGAGAGCCGGTTGCTGCGCTCGAGCGCGGTCGAAGGCCAGTCTTCGTCCGACAAGACGGCGATGCTGTTGTTCCGCGCCGGCGAAAACCGCCGCATGGGCGTCCCGCTCGGACTCGTCGCTCGACTGGAAGACATCCCGCGCGACAAGATCGAGCTGTCCTGCGGCGCGCCGGTCACCCAGTACCGCGGCAAACTGATGCCGCTGATCGCCATGGACGGCGCCTTCGACCAGGAAAAACCGACGCAACCGCTGCTCGTCTTCGCCGAGGGAGACCGCATCATGGGCCTGATGGTCGATGAGATCATCGACGTGATCGAGGACCATCTGGATATCGAACTGGCCGGTGCGCGCGCCGGCCTGCTGGGATCGGCGGTGATCGGCGGTCAGGCGACCGATGTGCTGGATACCGGGTACTGGCTGATGCAGGCGTGGCAGGACTGGTTCCGCGGCGTCCCCCGCCACGGTTCAGCCGCCGGTCAGAAGCACATCCTCCTGGTCGACGACAGCGAGTTCTTCCGCCAGCTGATGGTGCCCACCCTGGGTGCGGCCGGCTTCCGCGTCACCGCCATAAGCAGCGGCGCCGAGGCACTGCGGCTTCGCGACACCGGGATCATGTTCGACGCCATCGTCTCCGATATCGAGATGCCGGACATGGACGGGATCCAGCTGGCTCGCGCCATCCGTGCCGGCGGTCCCTGGAGCAACCTGCCGCTGCTGGCGATGACGGCGCACTCCGACATGGAGTCGGCCCGCCTCGGCCGCGAGGCGGGCTTCACCGATTACGTCGCCAAGTTCGAACGGGAAGCGCTCATCGCCGGCCTGCGTGCCAGCCTCGCTGAAATGGTTCCCGCCTGACCCAAGCCGGGTGGAGACGTCTCCGCCTGATCGATGAAAGGACCAGCCATGGCCTCTGATCTTCTCGACCGGCCGGAAACGGCCGCCTCGAACACGGCATCCGGGGAGGAAACCCAGGTCCTGGTCACGTTGACGGTGGCCGACCAGCTCTGCGGCGTTCCGGTGCTCGCGGTGCGCGACATTCTGGGCGAGCAGGTGATCACCCGCATCCCCCTCGCCCCGCCGGAAATCGCCGGCAGCCTCAATCTGCGAGGCCGTATCGTGACTGCGATCGACCTGCGCCGGCGGCTTCGGCTGCCGGCCGCCGCGCCCGGACAGGCCCGGATGTCGGTGGTCGCCGAACAGGGCGGTGAACTCTATGCGCTGCTGGTTGATCAGGTGTCGGAGGTGCTCAGCCTGAACGTATCGCTGTTCGAGCGGAACCCTCCGACCCTCGAAAAGTGCTGGGCCGAATACAGCACAGGCATCTTTCGGTTGGACGGACGGCTGCTCGTGGTGCTCGATGTCTCCAGGCTGCTTGCGCTGTCCGGTGGGGAATAACCCGCCATGACACGCACCTGCCTGGTCGTGGACGACAGCCGGGTCGTCCGCAAAGTGGCCCGTCGCATTCTCGAGTCCAACGGCTTCAGCGTGACCGAAGCGGCCGACGGTCAGAAAGCACTGGATGCCTGCCGCGAGAGTTTGCCCGATTGCGTCCTGCTGGACTGGAACATGCCGATCATGGACGGCCTCACCTTTCTGCGGGAATTGCGCAAGGAGTTCGGCCCCGACAATCCCCCGGTGGTGTTCTGCACCACCGAAAACGACCTCGGACATATCGAACAGGCCATCTCGAGCGGCGCTCAGGAGTACATCATGAAGCCGTTCGATGAAGACATCCTGACGTGCAAATTCGCCCAGGTGGGCCTGTTGTGACGGCACGCGCAACGGGACTGGCACGCCCATCGGCCCCGGCGCGATCTACCGCAGCAGCCGTAAGGGTGATGATCTGCGACGATTCGTCGGTAATTCGCGCCGCTCTGGCACGCATTCTGACCATCGACCCTGACATCGCCGTGGTGGCCAAGGTCGAGAACGGCAAGCTTGCGGTCGATCAGATCAGGTCGGCCCGGGTCGACGTCGTCGTGCTGGACATCGAAATGCCGGTGATGGACGGCCTGACCGCCCTGCCGCTGCTGCTGCGCGCCGACCCGGGCGTCCGGGTCATCATGGCCTCCACGTTGACAACACGCGGCGCGGACATCGCGCTGCGTGCGCTGCGGATGGGGGCGGCTGATTATGTCCCAAAGCCCTCAAGCATCGGCACGGTCAATGACGCCGGCTTCCAACGCGAGCTTCTGGAGAAGGTTAAGGGCCTTGGTCTCATGCGCCGCCGTACTCCGCTGCAAAGCGCGGCTCGAACCCCCATCGTCCTGCGTCCCGCGCCGAAGCTTCCGCCTCGCCTGCTTGCGGTGGGCAGTTCCACCGGCGGGCCGCAGGCCCTGTTCACTCTGGTCCAGGGCCTGGGACGCACCGTTGGTGTGCCGGTGGTGATGACCCAGCATATGCCAGCGACATTTACGCCAATCCTCGCCGATCACCTCAACCGCCTCGGCGCCATGCCATGCACCGAGGCCCGCGACGGCGAGGCCCTTGTCGCCAACCGGATCTATCTTGCCCCGGGTGATCGGCACCTGATGGTCGAAGGCGGCAGAGGTGGCCTGCGTGCCCGGCTCACGGTTGATCCGCCGGAGAACTTCTGCCGCCCTTCCGTCGATCCGATGCTGCGCAGCGCCACCACCGCCTGCGACGGTCGCGTCCTGGTCGCCATGCTGACCGGGATGGGCCATGACGGGCTGGCCGGGACCACGAAGGTCATCGAAGCCGGCGGCGCCGCGATCGGGCAGGATGAGGCCAGCAGCGTCGTCTGGGGCATGCCGGGCGCCGTCGCCCAGGCCGGGCTGTGTCACGCCGTACTGCCACTGCCCAGGATTGCACCGAAGCTCCTGGAAATGCTGAAAGGAGCACGCCCATGACCGCGCCCCTGTCTCCGCTCGCATTCGAGACGCTTGCGAACCTGCTGAAAACACGGTCCGGACTGATCATCGGCACGGACAAACTCTACCTGCTCGAAACCCGGCTCGCCGGCATCGTCAAACGGGAGAAACTGGCGGATCTGAACGGGCTGGCGGAACGTCTGCGGCGGCCCGGCAGCGATACCCTCTCCCGCGACGTGGTCGAGGCGATGACCACCAACGAAAGCTTCTTCTTTCGCGACGACAAGCCGTTCACGCATTTCCGGGGGCAGGCACTGCCACGGCTGGCTGCCGCGCGTCCTTCCGGTACCCCGCTTCGCGTCTGGTCGGCCGCCTCCTCATCCGGACAGGAGGCCTACTCGCTCGCGATGATCGTGGCTGAATCGAGCGCCGCGCTGGGCGGGCACAAGGTTGAGATCGTCGGCACCGACATCGCCCGCGACCAGCTGGGCCGCGCCCGGGACGGGGTCTACTCGCAATTCGAGGTTCAGCGTGGCCTGCCGGTGCAGATGCTGATGCGCTACTTCCGCAAGGAGGATACCGCCTGGCGCATCGCCGAGACAATCCGCGCCATGGTGCAGTTTCGCGAATACAATCTGCTGTCCGACCTGCGCTCACTCGGGCGGTTCGATATCGTGTTCTGCCGCAATGTGCTGATCTATTTCGATCAGCCGACAAAGACCCGGGTGCTTGAGGCGATTGCCGGCCTGATGCCGCCCGACGGCCTGCTGTATCTCGGCGGAGCCGAAACTGTTCTTGGCATCACGACGCGCTTTGCCCCCATGGCGAATGAGCGCGGCGTCTATGGGGTGGTGGCGGGAACGGGGCACGCGACGTCGGCGCAGGCATCGCGACTGGCCGCCGCCGGCTGAGGCTCCGGATACCGGCGGACCGGGCGGGTCTCCGCGTGCCGGCGACGGGGGGTCTGCGGCGGGGGGTCTCAAGCTGCGCATGCCGGCGCCCCGAACTCTCAGCCACTGGGGTGCGACCAGGCGCACCCGACGGCGGGCGGGCTGCAGGTACGGCAGCCGAAACCCCGTCGTCTTCACACTGACCGGGACCCAGTTTAAGCAGCCTTGGGTCTGCAACCTACAAGTCGTCAGCAGACGAGCGGGCGACCGGCCCGGCGACCCACGGCTTGCACTTCGGAATCCCGGGAGTTGTCGGGGATAGGACGCCCTTGCGCCGGCCAGAGATCCCGCCCGAGAGCGCGCTGCCGTGCCGGGGATCGTGGGTGCTCCGGCGCCGCCCCAGGATCACGTCTGAGACCATGGTGTGCCGTGCCGGAGAAGCGTGGATGCCCCTGCGGCGGCCAGGGATCGCCTGAGAGCGCCCCCGTGCCGGAACATCGGTGCCCTTGCGCCGGCCCAAGGTCACGCCCAAGCGACCGGCCATGACGCACCGGACAAGCACCACAGTTACAGTCAGCACGAACACCGGATAAAGCCCCGGTGTTCCGGGTCAGACGGTCTTCAGGAACTCCGTCAGCTTGGTGATCGCAGTCTGCTTGTCGGTCTTTTCCAGCGCGCCAAGCTCCGCTGCCAGCCGGTCCATCGCCGCCTCATAGATTTGCCGTTCGGAGAAACTCTGGTCCGGCTGGCCCGCATTGCGGTGCAGGTCGCGCACAACCTCCGCGATCGCCAGCGGATCGCCCGAGTTGATCTTCGCCTCATACTCCTGCGCTCGGCGCGACCACATGGTCCGCTTCACGCGCGCCTTGCCCCGCAGAACGTTCAGGGCATCGTCGAACAGCTTGCGCGTCGCCAGCTTGCGCAATCCCGCGGTGCGGGCCTTCGCCACCGGCACCCGCAACGTCATGCGGTTTTCCTCGAACGTGATATGGATCAATTCCAGCTTGTGGCCGGCAATTTCCTCCACCGCGATGCGTTCGACCTTGCCGACGCCATGTGTCGGATAGACGACATAATCGCCCTCGACGAAGATCTCCGCCTTCGCAATGGCCCGAGGGGTCAGGTTCGGGCCGTTGTGCTGCGGCCGGATGTTGGGGCGCGCTTCGGATGCCGGCGCCGGGGTCTCGCCAACCGGTTGTTCCGTCACCTGGTTCGAAATGTCTTCCACTGCCTGCTGCTCGCTCATCAATGTCCCTGTCGTCTCACTCGCCCTCGCTGGCCACCCTCGGTGGGCGGTTTCAGGTCATCTCCGGCCTGATTGTTGTCTTTGTCACGATCCACGCGCCGGCAGATGTCATCATGTGGCATCCTCATCTGGCGGCGCCTGCCGTTATCATTCACGACCGCGCGCGACCGTGAGCAGAAACGCCGTCTATCGCCGATCGTTCAATCTACAACTCCGCCGCCCCGACCGGCGAAACAAACCACATATATAGCACGAAATGTGCACGACGTCAGCGTCCAGGCCAAATCCATTCCGCCCGACGGCGGCAGACGGTCACGGTTTCCCAGGCTCTTCCGAGAACAAGGCAGCCTTTCCGGGCTTGTCCTTCCAGTCGTCGGCGTCGGCCGGCGGGGTGCCCTTGCGGGTGATATTCGGCCACAGCGTCGCGAACTTGCGATTGGTCTCCGCCCAGGCCGCTACCTTGTCATCGCTGTCGGGCAGGATAGCCTCGGCCGGGCATTCCGGTTCACAGACACCACAGTCGATGCATTCATCAGGATGGATGACGAGCATGTTCTCGCCGACGTAGAAGCAATCCACCGGGCAGACTTCGACACAGTCCATGAATTTGCAGCGAATGCAGTTTTCGGTGACCACATAGGTCATTGGGGAACCCCTGGGTGTAGGAAAAGCGCGGCTTGGGGCCGACGATCATGGCGCGCGATATGCCGACGAATCCGCCGTGACGCAAGGTGTTGATGACACATCACTGATCTCCGCGGTGGTGACGTCGATATACAAAAGCCTGGCCTCCGCCGACGGTCCGCGGCGCACCGCCAGACGCGCAACGCGCAAGACACGAACCGAGCCGTGAACTGGTATCGTCAGCACGTCACCGACGCGCAGCTTTGCATGCGGCTTGCCGGTCGGCTGGCGGTTGATCCGGATCGAGCCCTGTGCCACCAGGTCGGCACAGTCGGTGCGAGCCCGCATGACCCGGGCACACCAGAGCCACTTGTCCAGACGCTGCCAGTTCCGATCTTCCAGATCGTGACTTGTGTCGCCCGCTATCGTGCGCCTCCTCGTCTTAATACCGCCAAGGCGGCGAATGGTCCCCCGGCACGCGCGACCGGCCTTGCCGGCGCGATCAGTGGCCGCCGCCGGCGCAGCGGCATGAGCATCGGCGGTGATGGCGGCCCGTGCTGGCCGGGTTCCAGCCCGGCGGCGGGTAAAACCCGGAAACCGAGCTGACGCAGCACCGCCGGCAGCATGTCCGGTTTGATGGCAAAGCGCGAGGCCAGCCCGAACGGCAGCGCGGCCGGACCGCGGCGGCAGCGGTAGCTGAGTTCGCCGGCGGCCTTCTCTGCGATATCAAGGCGCAGCAGGATCGGCCCGGCTTCGACCCACCCCGCCATCACGGCAAATCCGGGCGGCCAGCCAGGCTGATGCGCCGGCAGCGACACCAGCGCCGGAGCCGGAAGCGAGGGCGTCGGAACGCCATTGTACAGCGACCACAACTGCACCCGCATGGTGGCCGGACGCGACTTCATCAGCGCCGGCATGAACAGTGCGAAGCGCCCGGATCGAACGCCCAGCGCCCGCAGCCGCGGCCGCAGTTCCGGCGACAGGATCTCAGGGTCTGCATCGGGAATCAGCCCCAGCGCCTCCGTCAGCCGATGCAGCGTGCCACGCAGCGAGGCATCATCGCGCGTCCTGACCTCGGCGATGAACAGCGGCGCCAGATCGGTCCGGACCTGGCCTTCCAGCCAGGTCTGCAGCCGGATCCTGACCCGCTCCCGCGCCGCGCCGTCGAGAAATTCGCTGTCCAGAACCTGCACCCGTGGCCGCAGCGGCGCCACGCCGCGCATCAGCCGAGCGACCGAGGCGCCGTTCCAGGTGACGAGATGATCGGCGGTCAGAGCGAAGGCCCCATCGCCCGCGGCCTCCAGCACACCGACGCGTCGCGGCATTTCCGCCCGCAAGGCCCGCCTTGCCGCGCGCAGCACCAGTTTCTTCTCGTCACCGACCGCGAGCGGGTCGGGTACAAAGCCAAACCCCTCGATGTTGCCGACCGGATGGCCCTCGACGACGACCTCGCCCCGCGCGGTCACAGCGGACAGCAGATCCTGGCCATCGGCCGCCGCGTCCAGCCGCCGCATCAGGTGCGCGGAACGGCGATCGACGAAGCGGCTGGTGAGGCTTTCGTGCAGCGCGTCGGACAGCTTGTCCTCGACCTCCCTGGCACGGGCCTGCCAATGAAGAGTGTCCTTCACCCAGTCGGAGCGGGCGGCGATGTAGGACCAGACCCGCACCCCGGACAGCCGCTGCATGAGCGTGTCGATATCCCCGTCCGCGCGATCCAGGCTGGCAATCTGGGCCGCCAGCCAGTCGGTGGGCAATGTCGTGTCAGTCGCGACATGACTGTACACCCGGGCGCACAGTTTGGCGTGGGTATCGTCAGCCAGCTTGCGGAAATCCGGAATCTGGCAGGCATCCCAAAGCAGCCGGATCCGCCGCCGGCCCTGCGCCAGCTTGCGAATTGCCGGGTCACGGGACAGGGCGGTCAGCGTCTCAAGATCCGAGGCTTCGTTGCCACGCATGAGACCCGGACGCGGCGGCGGGGCATTCAGGCTGTCGATCAGCCCATCCAGGCCGGAGAAATCCAGGTCGCTGTTGCGCCAGCACAGCGTCTCCAGCGCATCGAAACTATGCGCTTCCACCGCCGCGACGACCTCATCGGGGATGGGCGGACACTCGGTCGTCGTCCCGAACGTCCCGTCCTTCATGCCACGCCCCGCTCGGCCGGCGATCTGCGCGACCTCGGATGCTGTCAGGCGGCGCGGGCGATGACCGTCGAACTTGCCGAGGCCCGCGAACGCGACGTGATCGACGTTCATGTTGAGGCCCATCCCGATCGCGTCGGTCGCAACCAGGAAATCAACCTCCCGCTCCTGATACAGCGCGACCTGGGCGTTGCGGGTGCGTGGCGACAACCGGCCCATGACCACCGCGCAGCCGCCCTTTCGGCGCCGGATCAGCTCCGCCAACGCATAGATCTCGGCCGCGCTGAACGCCACCACCGCGGTGCGGGGGGGCAGCCGCACCAGTTTGGCCGGTCCGGCGTAGGACAGCTGCGACAGACGCGGCCGCGTCTCGATCTGCGCCGACGGGACCAGGTGACGGATCAGCGGCGCGATCGTCTCCGCGCCCAGGAACATGGTCTCGACCATCCCGCGCGCATGCAGTAGCCGATCGGTGAACACGTGGCCGCGATCGGGATCGGCGCAGAGCTGAATCTCGTCAACCGCGACAAACTCGGTGTGCCGATCCAGCGGCATGGCCTCGACAGTGCAGGAGAACCACCGCGCCTCGGGCGGGATGATCTTCTCCTCGCCGGTGATCAGGGCGACGTGACGCGCACCCTTGATCGCCACCATGCGGTCGTAATTCTCACGCGCCAGCAGCCGCAGCGGAAAGCCGATGATGCCGGATGCGTGGGCGAGGAGCCGCTCGATCGCGAGATGCGTCTTGCCGGTGTTCGTCGGGCCCAGGACGGCCTTGACGCGAGCGGCGAAACCAGAGTCGAAGCCGGACATGCCACTGATGTTTGGATGCCGCGGCGCGGAATGCAAGCGCAGAAGTAAGTTTATCGCCGCGTTGTCGCATATCCCCAGGTCTTTGGCCGCCGGCGACCGCGTTTCCGGGCGAAGGCGCACCCGACGGTGACGCGCCGCGAGCGGACCCGACTCGACGATGCATGGCTGGGTCATCCGGCCGGCCGATACGGCCCGCACCCTCGAGCGCTGCGCCGAGGCCCCCGCCACAGTTGCTGCCCTTGAACCGCGCGCCGGCGCTGGTGGGTCGCCGCGGCGGGACGGCCGCGGCTAGGACTCCAGCAGCCGGCGCAGCAACTCCACGTCTTCGGCGAATGTGCCGTCGCGCTCCATCAGTTCGGTGACACGCGAGACCGCATGCATGACGGTCGTGTGGTCACGGTTGCCGAACTTGAGGCCGATTTCCGGCAGGCTGCGGCTGGTGAGCTGCTTGGCCAGATACATCGCCACCTGGCGCGGCCGCGCCACCGCCCGCGCCCGCCTGGCCGAGGACATGTCGGTCAGCCTGATGCTGTAATGTTCGGCGACCTTCTTCTGAATTTCTTCAATCGTCACCCGACGGTCGTGTGCCTTGAGAATATCATGCAGTACTTCGTGGGTCGTTTCCAGAGTGACGGGCCGACTGAACAGATTGGCGTGGGCCACCAGCCGGTTCAGCGCGCCTTCAAGTTCCCGGACGTTGGAGGTGATCTTGTGCGCCAGGAACTCCAGCACCTTGACCGGCACGTCGACGCCGGCCCGCGCCGCCTTCGCTTCCAGGATCGAGATGCGCAGTTCATAGGTCGTCGAGTGCAGATCGGCGACCATGCCACAGCCCAGGCGGGTGCGCAGTCGATGCTCGAGCCCGTTCAGGTCGGAGGGCGACTTGTCCGCCGAAACGACGATCTGTTTCCCCTGCTCGACCAGGTAGTTGAATGTATGGAAGAATTCTTCCTGCGTGTTGTCCTTGCCGATGAGGAACTGCAGGTCGTCGATCATCAGAACGTCGACGCTGCGAAGGTTCTCCTTGAATTCCATCGTGGACTGGCTGCGGATCGCCGCGATGAACCGGTACATGAACTTTTCGGCCGACATATACGCCACGGAGACCGGGCTAGCGGTCCGATCGGTCAGTTCCCAGGCGATTGCGTGCATCAGATGGGTTTTGCCCAGTCCGACGCCACCATAGAGGAACAGGGGATTGAATCCTGGACTCGAAGGCCGCTCCGCGACTCGGCGCGCGCAGGCGTATGCAAATTCGTTCGGCTTGCCGACGACGAAACCTTCAAACGTGAACCGCTGATCGAGCGGCGCAGCCAGGTCCGATCGGGATTCGCCACGTTCATCCTGCCAGCCTGGCGTGGTTGCAGGTGCAACCGAACGGGCGGCGGCGGCCGGCTCACGCACCGATTCGCGCGTCATCTCCCCCGCTACCGCCAGGTTTTCGGCTAACGGCGCGGGTTGCACGGTGACGGCACCGCCCACCCGGATGTCGACACGACGCACGGCCGGATTCTCGGACTGCCACATCGCGCGCAGGCGGTCACCATAGCGGGTCGAGACCCAGTCTCGCAAAAATCGTGTCGGCAGGGTGACGGTGATCTCATCGCCGTCGATCCCGGCAAAGCTCATTTGCCGCAGCCACGTTCGATATTCAACTTCACCGACTTCGGCCTGCAACCGTCCTCTTATCCGGGTCCACTGGACCGCCAGTTGTGGCATTTCCACGATCTCAGGCTCAGTCGTGGTCATCCCAAACTCCCCTGCGTTGGCATTCCGCGGCTAAATCGATCTGGTTACCCGGCCGTGCGTTTTCGGCCAGTCGTCACCCCTGATGTTGGTCCACCGCAAGCACAGCTTCGCTTCCCCGCGGGCGGGCTCTTTTTCGCTATCACTGATGTCCGGCTGACGAATGTGAGTATGCCAGGGTTGGGCACAGAGGCAATCAAAAATTGGCACCCGACAATCGAACCGAAATAAAAGAAATAAGCTTGCATTGGCGCGACACTAGTCGCGTCAATGCATGGACGCTCTTGGCAAGAGAATCGGCAAACGCTTCCAAAGCCACATAAGGCTGCCGCAGTAACGACTATCGGCGGACTGGTTTGGAAGCATGCGCCGCTGGAACGAACCGGTCAAGGCGCTCAGACCGAGCGGCCGTCGGCGTTCAGGTGCTTGGCAGCGCCTTGATCCGAGCGGACAGACGCGCCAGCTTGCGCGCGACGGTATTGGCGTGGATGACACCCTTGCCCGAAGCGCGCTGCATCTCCGGCTGGGCCTCCCGCAATGCGACAGATGCCGCCGACTTGTCGCCACCAGCGATTGCGGTCTCGACCTTCTTCACAAAGGTTCGCATACGCGATTTCCGCGCCTGGTTACGTGCGGTGCGGGTGGCTGTCTGACGGATGCGCTTTCGCGCAGATGCGGTATTGGCCATGCGTTCTTCGATCACAACATTGAGATGCCAGGTCAGGCCAGGTCCGCGAACCTGGGCTGATCTGGCGGAAGACGCGGGTTCTACGCACCGCCCCCTACCGAGTCAAGGTTATTGGCCACGTCATGAAGCCTCCGTCCGGCGTCAGACCCTGTCCCCATCTGCATCGGGTCCCCCCAGCCCCGGTGCGTCAAAGGACCGGCACTCCGCCTCGCTTGGCCTTTTCCTCAGGTTCGACGTGGATGGTGATCATCAGATGATCCATCTCCGCCCGCAGCGTATCCTCGATCCGGTCGCAGATCTTGTGTGCCGCCGCGACGGTCATGCTGCCGGGCACGACGAGGTGGAATTCCAGGAACGTCAGCCGCCCGGCGTGGCGGGTGCGCAGGTCATGTGCCTCGATCGCGCCGGCCGCGCTGGTGGCGACAAGTTCCCTGATCCGGTTCACCACGGCGGGTTCGGGCGCGGTGTCCATGAGTCCGCTGACCGATGATGAGATCATCTTGATTCCGGACCAAAGGACATAGACCCCGGTGGCCGCGGCCAGCAGCGGATCGAGGATCAGCTGGCCGGTGAACACCGCCAGGGACACTCCGATGGTGATGCCGATCGAGGTCACCACGTCGGCCAACAGGTGCCGCCCGTCGGCGGTCAGTGCCGGCGAGCGCAGGCGCCGGCCCACCGTCAGCAGCACCGACGACCAGGCTGCATTGATCACCGTCGCCGCGCCATTCAGAGCCAGGCCCCGGAACGGCGTGTCCAGCGCCGGCGCCCGCCACCAGCTTTGCCAGGCCTCGTCGAAAATCAGCAGGGCGGCGACGGTGATCAGGACACCTTCAATGACGGCCGCGAAGAACTCCACCTTATCATGGCCATAGGGGTGATTTGCGTCGGCCGGGCGGGCAGCGAAGCGCAGCGCGAGCAGGGCGATCAGACTCGCCGCGACGTTGACGATGCTCTCAAGCGCATCCGAATACAGAGCGGCACTCCCGGTGATCCACCAGGCCGCGGCTTTCAGACCAAGCACCAGGCAGCCGGCAACCATGCTGCCCAGGGCAAAGCGTTCCGCTCTCGTCATGGCTTGGCCCGTTTGGCTCCGCTCGTCGGGACCCGATTATCGGGGCACCATCCATCGTGGCGACCGCGCGTAGCACATCGCTATCGGCCCGTCAGCCAAAGCGGCGCCTGGCGGATGACAAGCCGCCGCGACGCACGCGGGTCGGTCAGCGATGTGCCGCCGCCAATTGTGCCTGCCGGATCTGGCTCTGCCGCAATGGCTGTAGCACGAACAAGGACAGCAGGACCACGGCCACATTGGTCAAGGCCGCAACCAGGAACACCGACACCCAGCTTCCGGTCGCGGTTTTCAGCACGTTCGCCAGCGGCACCAGGAATGCCGACGCCCCCTTCGCGGTGTACAGCAGGCTGGCGTTCGCGGTGGCGTATCCGGACCCGAACGTATCCGTGCAGGTGGAAGGGAACAGCGAGAAAATCTCCCCCCAGGTGAAAAAAATCATCCCCGCGCACAGCACAAAGGCCCAGGGCGTGTGGCCGGCGACGGCGAGCAGCCAATAGCTGAGTGCGCCGAGGCTGAATGCCAGGGCCATCGTCTTCTCACGCCCGATACGGTCAGACAGCCCGCCGAACACCGGCCGCGCCAACCCGTTCAGCACATTATCGACCACGAGAGCGACGCTGAGCGTGCTGGCGCCAAACAGGATCGTGGTATGGCCGATGCCGTAGTCCTTGGCGATCGGCCCCAGTTGCGCGGTCGCCATCAGTCCGCTGGCCGAAACGCTGACGAACATCACGTACAGCAACCAGAACACGGGTGAACGCAGCATCTCCGAACTGGTGAAGCTGCCGGCGTCTTGCTGCAGGCCGCCACTGGTCTTGTTGGCAAGCGCGATCGGACGCGGTGGCCCCCGCAGAGCGCGGGCCACGAGGATCAGAACCGCGGCCTGACCGAGACCGAACCACAGGAACGCCTGCGCGTACCCGGCCGCCTCGATGGTGAGCCGGACCGGGATGACGGTCAGAGCCGCGCCGGCGCCGAAGCCTGCGGCAGTCAGGCCAACCGCGAGCCCGCGGCGATCCGGGAACCACTTCACGGCGTTGCCGACGCAGGTCGCGTAGACGGCGCCCGCCCCGGTGCCTGAGACCGCGGCCCCGACATACAGCAGCATCAGCGAGTGAGCGTAGGCGTTGACGACCCATCCGATGCCGACCAGCAGGCCCCCGACAGCGATCGTGCGGCTCGGGCCGGCATCCGGTCCAAGGCGATCGACGATCGCACCCGCCGCGGGGGTCAGCCAAGTCTAGGTGGCGATGAAGATGCTGAAGGCCCACTGGATTTCCGCCAGGTTCCAGCCGCGTGCGACATGGATCGGATCGACAAAAAGGGTCCAGGCGTATTGCAGGTTGGCAATCAGCGCCATACAGAGCACGCCGAGCCACAACTGGATCCAGCGCCCGGCAACATCCGGTGCGAGCGGTACGTTCTGCGACACCCGGATCACTCCCATGATGCCATTTTGGCATTCGTTGATGTGACGCTCACCCCAGCCGGCCCGACCCGCTGGCACTGGACCGGCGGAACCAGCATAAGCGTTTTCGCCGCATGAAAAAAGCGGCGCCGCAACGACGTTCACCCGGATCCGCAAGAATTCATCGCACGCGGTTGACACCTCGCGATTTTTGCCGTGGCGCCGCGCGTCCAGCCGCGCTATTCAGCGACCGGAAACGCGGTAGAGGAGAAGCGTATGCGTCGAGCGATGTGTGCCGTTGCGGCATTAACCATGCTGTCCACTCAGCCCGTACTGGCGCAGCGCCAGTGCTCCTCCCTGTCAGACCAGTCGGCGTTCGAGGTGCAGGCCCTGCGCAGCGAACTGATGGTGCTGGCGACGGGGTGCCACGAGGACCAGCGCTACAACGCGTTCATCCGGCGCTATCAGGCCGATCTGCAGGCGAACGAACGGTCGATCAACGCGTATTTCCAGCATCGTTATGGCAAATCCGCCCAGGTGGAGCACGACCGGTTCGTCACCGACCTCGCCAATGCCATCTCGCGCCAGGGCAGCGACCTCGGCGGCGATTTTTGCTCGCGCAACGGCCTGATCTTCAACGAGGTCCTGGCGCTGCAGTCCGCCGCCGAACTGACTGATTACGTCGCGGGCAAGGATCTGGTCCCCGGAACGGTGGAGATCTGCAAGCCGATGCCAGCCACCGCGGTCGCCACCCGCAAGGCTCTCGTCGTCGCAAAGAAGAAGTAGCAGCGGCCTTTTCGCCGACCGGTGGCACGGCCTCTCTTCGTCGCTGCGGGCGAAGCGTGCCACCGGGGTTCGGCGCCGCGGGCCCGCTCGCGCGGGCTTGGATCAAGACGCGTCGTAACAACCACAACGTGATCACGCAGGCGTCGGACTGCCGGCGCCAATGCAAAGGGCGGTGTTGAGCAACCGACATCGGCCACCGCGCGGCCTGCGGCTTGCACGCCAATCCAATCGGCGCCCCAACCCCTTCTCAGTCTGCCCGTCCGGCCCGCGCCGCCTCTTCCCCGCACCGCCCGTGAAGCCGCCCGGCTCCCCCCAAGCCTCCTCGGCAGAGGAGCGATGGCCCAGCGCCGTCTACCTGCGCTCTGGCCGGTCGAGGATTGCAGATAACAGAACGCCGCCGGCCCCGTTTGTCGGATCCGGCGGCGCAGTCGAGAAACAGGGGCGAACGCGTACTCAGTTGTTGTTGCGATTACCCAGCAGTTGCAACAGCAGCATGAACAGGTTGATGAAGTTCAGGTAAAGGCTCAGCGCGTCATAGACGCTGCGCTTGGCCGCTCCATCAACGCCTTCCGCGTAGGCGAACTGCAGATAGCTGGCCTTGATCCGCTGCGTGTCATAAGCGGTCAGGCCGGTGAACACGACGACACCGATGATGCTGACGGCGAACTGCAAGGCGCTGCTGTGGAAGAACATGTTCGCCAGGCTGGCGATGATGATCCCGAACAGCCCCATCATCAGGAAGCTGCCCATCCGCGTCAGGTCAGTCTTCGTGGTGTATCCGTACAGGCTGGTGGCACCGAAGGTCGCGGCGGTGATGAAGAACACCCGCACGATCGACTCCTGCGTATAGACCAGGAAGATGTTCACCAGACTTGCGCCCATCGCGGCGCAGAACACCCAGAACAGGGTCTGTGCGGCCGGCGTGGACAGCTTGTTGACGCCCAGCGACAGTACCAGCACGAATGCCAGTGGCGCGAAGATCGCGATCATCGCCAGCGCGGTCGGATGATGGGCAAACCCGAACGGTGTCTGCACCACCGGATAGAAGGCGTCGATCAGGCTGGTATTGGCGATCACGTAGGCGACCACACCGGTCAGCAGCAGACCGGATGCCATCCAGTTGTAAACCCGCAGCATATAGGCCCGTAGCCCGGCGTCGAAGACAGCCGTGGTAGCGGCGGATGCCTGTGGATAGGCCCCGAATTGCGGACTGTAAGCCATGGTTCCCTGGTTCCTTTCGAGCGCAAGCTCGCGTTGGTTATATCCAATTGGCCCCACCGGTAACAGGCCCAACGGAGCCCAACCGGATAGGCTCAAAGCGTGGTCCGTCAGCGGTGCCGGACGGAGACCAATCAGACGCGCTACTCATGTCTCAGGAGTGGCGCCGGCCTGGCCCGCACAGCCGCTGCCGTCCCAGCGTAACCGAACAGCAGCATGAGTGCGAGTGCTCCCGCAAGTGTGCAAATAAGTGTTACAGGCAGAAAAATCCAGTCCGTGTGCATTATGTAATGCGCCACTCCGAAGCTCGCCGCCGACCCGACGACCGCAGCGATTACGCCCGCGACAAGGCCCAGGATACCGAACTCCGTCAGCCAGGCCGCACGGATCTGCGCCCGCGTGGCGCCGAGTGTCTTCAGGATCACCGCCTCTCGGGTGCGCCGCCGCTGACCCGCCGCTATGGCACCCATCAGTACAAAGGTACCCGCCAGCAGGGTCAGCGCCCCGGTGGCCGTCAGTGCGGCGGCGATCTGGTTCAACAACGCCGCGATCGCCGACAGCACGTCCTCGACCCGGATGCCGGTCACGTTGGGCAGCGCGTCGGTAACGGCACGCAACAGGCCTCCTTGCCCGGCATCGGCAATCCGGACAGTGGCGATATGGGTGTGCGGCGCGTGCGACAGCAGACCCGGGCTCGCCACCATGAAGAAATTGATCGACAGCGACTGCCAGGCGATGCTGCGCAGATTGGCGATCTTCAGATCGATGTCGCGTCCCAGCACGTTGACGCGGATGACGTCGCCGACGCCGACATGCCACCCTTTCGCCAGTTCCGCGTCAAAGGAAACCAGCGTCGGCCCGTCGTAGTCGGGCGGCCACCACTTGCCCGCGACTACTCGCGTGCCATCGGGCGGCGTCGCGGCGTAGGTCAGGCCGCGATCGCCGCGCAGCGCCCACGCCGTCTCGGGAGTCGTGACAGTCTGCTCGGCCGGGACGCCGTTGACCGCCACCACCCGCGCGCGCAGCGAAGGGACCTGGTGCATCTCTTCAACGCCAGGTTGTGCCCGGACAATCGCCTCGAACCGCGGCAGCTGGTCGTTCTGAATATCCACGAAGAAAAAACTCGGCGCATTGGCCGGCAGCTGCTCCTCGATTTCATGCTGCATGTTGCCCTGGATCAGCGCCACGGCGGCGAGGGTCGAGAGCCCGAGACCGGCGGAGAGCAACAGCAGCGGCGTGGGCGCGCCGGGCCGGTAGAGGTTCCCGATACCAAGCCGCACCGCCGGCCAGCGCACCGGAGGAGCCCAGCGGGCCAGCCGCATCACGGCGGAGCCCCCGGCACGGAACAGCGCGAGCGTGAGCCCCGCTCCGATGCAGAAATACAGCGCGAAGGCACGATCGGTGGCAGCCGCGACGGTCAGCCCGATCAGCGCGGCCGCCAGCGCGGCATTGAGCGCGATCAGCGGGGCGGAGGGCCGCGTCTCCTCCGGTATCAGACCGTCACGGAACAGGGCTCCGCCGGGGATCCGTGTCGCCCGGCCGAGCGGCCAGAGCGCGAAGCAAAGCGCAATCAGCAGGCCGTACGTTGCGGCGAGCAGCAACGGGCCCGGATAGAGCCCGAGCACCGGGGGCACCGGAAGGATCGGAGCGAGCAGGCGGGCACCGGCGAGCGGCAGCGCCGCGCCAGCCACCAG
>DASWON010000436.1:0-12529 GCA_036398735.1 Rhodopila sp. | reverse complement strand
GATCGACCTGCCATCCGCGTCCGACGATTTCCGCCTTCTTCGTGGCACCGAAATTATCGATGTAGTACTGCACCGTTTTCGCCACGTCGCGCGTCTTGATGTGCACATGCTGGAAGCTGAGCGCCATCGCCGTTTCCCCTTCTGCTGCTCGCCGGGGAGGCCGGCCCCTGGCGTTCAGTGGCCTTCCGATCCCCTGCGTCCGCCGTATCATCGGCGAACCCCGGAGCAGGACACTAAAGCGCTTTCGGCGCGACGGGAAGCATGCGGCGCTCAATGCAGTGGCAATCAGGGCAGTGGCAGCCGGGGATCAATGGCATCCGAGGGTCGGGCAGCCTCGGGCAGTGGCAATCGGGGCAGTGGCAGCCTCGGGCAGTGGCAGTCGGGGCAGTGGCAGTCGGGGGACGACCGGGCGCCGGCCAACGAGCCGTTACCCGAGCACCAGATCGTCCCGGTGGATCATTTCATCGCGGCCGTGCCAGCCCAGAATGGCCTCGATCTGGTCGGAGCGGTGGCCGGCGATGCGTGCCGCGTCGGTGCTGGCGTATGCCGACAGGCCACGACCGATCACGCTGCCGTCCTGCCCCACGATGCTGACCGGATCACCACGATCGAAAACCCCCGCGACGGCGGAGACGCCGGCCGGCAGCAGCGACCGGCCATTCGCCAGGGCACGCGCCGCGCCGGCATCCACGGTCAGGACCCCCAGCGCCGTCAGCGATCCGGCGATCCAGCGCTTGCGGGCGGTGCGACCCTCGGGGGCCGGCAGGAACCAGGTGCAGCGGGCGCCGCGCTCCAGCGACTGCAACGGGTGCTCGACGTTGCCGACCGCGATGGCCATGGCGCAGCCGGCCTGCGTCGCGATCCGGGCGGCGACCAGCTTGGTGCGCATGCCGCCTGACGAGTAGCCCGGCGGGGGCTCGCCGCCCATCGCCTCGATCTCAGGGGTCAGAGTCTCGACGACTGGGATGTGAGCGGCATGTGGGTCCCGACGCGGGTCCGCGGTGTAGAGGCCATCGATGTCGGACAACAGGATCAACTGATCCGCCTGCACCATTTCGGCGACCCGGGCGGCCAGCCGGTCATTGTCGCCGAAGCGGATTTCGGCTGTTGCGACAGTATCGTTCTCATTGATGACCGGGATGCAGCGCAGGCCCAGCAGGGTGTTCAGGGTCTCCCTGGCGTTCAGGTAGCGGCGGCGGTCCTCGGTGTCGTCCAGTGTCAGAAGCAGTTGCGCCGCCGTCAGCTCGCGGGCCGACAAGGCTTGGCTCCAGGCCTGTGCCAGCCGGATCTGTCCGACCGCGGCGGCGGCCTGCTTTTCCTCCAGCCGCAGGCGCTTCTGCGTCAGACGCAGGGTCCGGCGGGCCAGCGCGATGGCACCGGAGGACACCACGATGACGTCGGTGCCCCGGGCGCGCAGCGTCGCGATATCGGCGGCGACGCTTTCCAGCCAGGCGGTGCGCGGGGCGGCCTGATCCTGATCCACCACCAGGGCACTACCGATCTTGACGACAAGCCGGTGGCAGGCGGCGATGTCCGGAAGCGCGGTCACGACGACGGCGCCGCTAGCCGCCGAACAGCTCCCGGCCAGACTGCTGTGGCAACCCGGCAGCGCATGATCATGCCATGGTCCCCGACCGCCGCAGCCGCTCGAATCACGCCGCCTGCTCCTGCCTCGCGGCATGAATGGTATTCTGCAGGACCCGCAGGATTTCGGGCACGCCCTGGCCGGTCGCGCCGGACAGCAGGTAGACCGGGCAACCCGACGCCTTCCGCAAGGCGGTCATGCGGGAGGAGGTCTCCCGTGGGGTCATGGCGTCGGACTTGTTCAGTCCGATGATCTCGGGCTTATCAGCCAGTCCTCCGCCATAGGCCGCCATCTCGCCGCGGACGGTGCGCCAGGCCTTGACCACATCGCCGGCGGCGCCATCGATCAGGTGCAGCAGCACGGCGCAGCGTTCGACATGCCCGAGGAAGCGGTCGCCGAGACCGGCGCCCTCATGCGCGCCTTCGATCAGCCCGGGAATGTCGGCGAGCACAAACTCTTCGGACGCGGACAGGCGGATGACGCCAAGCTGCGGGTGCAGTGTGGTGAACGGATAGTCGGCGATCTTCGGGCGTGCCGCGGACACCACCGACAGGAACGTCGATTTGCCCGCGTTCGGCAGACCGACCAGGCCGGCGTCGGCGATCAGCTTCAGGCGCAGCCACACCCAGCGCTCCTCGCCCGGCCAGCCTTTCGTCACCTGGCGCGGCGCCCGATTGGTCGATGTCTTGTAGTGGGCATTGCCGAAGCCGCCGTCGCCGCCACGCAGCAGGGTGATGCGCTTGCCCGCGGTGTCGAGGTCGGCGAGCATCGTCTCCTGGTCGTCGGCGAAGATCTGCGTGCCGACGGGGACCGTGATCACAACGTCTTTGGCGCCCGCGCCGGTCTTGTCCGAACCCGCCCCGTTGCCGCCCTTCGGCGCCCGGAAATGCTGCGAATAGCGGAAGTCGATCAGCGTATTGAGGTTGTGTTCGGCGACGAAGACGATATCGCCGCCCTTGCCGCCGTCGCCGCCATCGGGGCCGCCGAATTCAATGAACTTCTCCCGCCGGAATGCCACCACGCCGTCGCCGCCGTCGCCGGAGCGCAGGTAGATCTTGGCCTGGTCGAGGAATTTCATAACGGATCACCAAAATGGAACGGGGGCCGGCATGGCACCGACCCCCGTGCAGGCATCAAATGGGGGCGGTGCTACTCGGCGGCCAGGGGCGCGTCCTGCGGCAGCGGCTCAACGGAGATATGCACCTTGCCCTCGGACTTGCGGGCGAACTTCACGCGGCCGTCGATCAGAGCGAAGATGGTGTGGTCGCGCCCGAGGCCGACGTTCTGGCCAGGATACCACTTGGTGCCGCGCTGACGCACCAGGATGTTGCCGGCGACGACCGATTCGCCGCCGAACTTCTTGATGCCGAGACGCCGGCCTTCCGTATCGCGCCCGTTGCGGGACGAGCCACCTGCCTTTTTGTGTGCCATGGCGGATTACTCCTTGGTCTCTTCGACGGCTTCGGGGGCCTCTCCGGACACGACGGCGAGGGATTCAGCGGCATCCAGGGCGGCCGGGGGAACGCTGTCCGCCTGGGTTTCCACCGGTGCCGCCTCGGTGTCGCCGCTGTAGGTCTGGCCGTTGGCGTTGATGCCACCAATGCGCAACACGGTGACGTGCTGGCGGTGACCATTGCGGCGGCGGCTGTTCTGCCGGCGCCGCTTCTTGAAGATGATGACCTTGTCGAGACGATCCTGCGCGATCACGGTCGCGGTGACGAACGCGTCGGCTACGATAGGCGATCCGACGGTGAGGTTGCCGCCAACGCCCACGGCCAGCACGTCGGTGAATGTGACCGTACCGCCGGCCTCGGCGTCCAGCTTCTCAACTTTCAGGACCGCATTGGGAGAAACGCGGTACTGTTTTCCGCCAGTGCGGATGACAGCGAACATGGGACCAAACTTTCCAGACACTACAATCTAAGTACGCGAGCCGCCAGGAGCGAACGAGCACTCCGGCGGCCGGAAGCGCGCGTTATAGCCACACGCGCCGCGCTGTCAACCGGCAAATTCGCCCAAAATATGAAGCCGGTCAGAGAGTTGCTTATGTCACCGGCGCGCCCGCGCGAGATCGCGGCGCGGACCGCTTGCTCATTGAGCGGCGGCGATGACGATGGGATGACACATGTCACCGCGGCGATCCGGCACACCCGGCCGATCTGGCGCGGCCCCAGTAAACCCCGTAGTGTTCCTGACCGGGGAGCGACCAAGATCAGTGGACTACGTCTTTCATTTCGGCGACATATGGGCGGCGCGGGACGAGCTGATCGACGGCACACTGCTGACGCTGCGTCTGTCCGCGCTCGCCATGATCCTCAGCCTCATCGTCGCGATTATTGGTGCATTCGCACGAACCTCGGGTCCCCGATGGCTGCGCGGCATGGTCGCGGCGTATGTCGAACTGATCCGGAATACGCCGTTTCTGGTGCAGATCTTCATGATCTTCTTTGGCCTGCCGACCGTGGGCGTGCGCCTGGACGCCAACACCGGCGCGCTGATCGCCATGGTGCTGAACGGCAGCGCCTATACGATCGAGATCGTCCGCGCCGGCATCGAAAGCGTCAGCCATGGGCAGACGGAGGCCGCCTACGCCCTCGGCCTCGGCCGTTTTCGCACCTTCCGCCTGGTCATCCTGCCGCAGGCCCTGCGCGCCGTCGTGCCGCCGCTCGGCAGCCAGTTCATCCTGCTGATGCTGAACTCCTCGATCTGCTCGGTCATCTCCGCCGATGAGCTGACCGCCGCGACACAGGACATCCAGTCCCGCACCTTCCGCCCGTTCGAGGCTTTCATCGTCGCGACCGGTATCTATTTGTGCCTGTCGCTGCTGTTCTCCGGCACATTCGCCGCCGTCGAGCGCTTCGCCTTCGGGTCGCCGCGGGAGAGACGCGGGTGAGGCAGCTCAATGCCGGCGATTTCGAGTTCCTGCTCCTGGCCACGCGCTGGACCATCCTGCTGTCGCTGTACGCGGCGATCGGCGGCGGCATCGTCGGACTGGCGATCGCGCTGATGCGGACCTCCGCCAGCGCCGCACTGCGCTGGATCGCCATCGGCTATATCCGCGTGTTCCAGGGAACCCCGCTTCTGCTGCAGCTGTTCCTGGTGTTCTTCGGCGGCGACATGCTGGGAATCCCGCTCGGCGCCTGGCTGTCGGCGATTCTCGGGTTCAGCCTGAATGCCGGCGCCTTTCTGGGCGAGATCTGGCGCGGATCCATCCAGGCGGTGCCGAACGGACAGATCGAGGCGGCCAAGGCGCTCGGACTGCACTATGCGCCGCGCATGCTGCGGGTGGTTCTGCCACAGGCATCGCGCATCGCCATTCCGCCCACCGTCGGGTTCCTCGTGAACCTGATCAAGAGCACCTCGCTGGCGGCGATCATCGGCTTCGTCGAGCTGACCCGCGCGGGGCAGATGCTCAACAACGCCACGTTCCGCCCGTTCGTCATCTTCGGCATCGTTTCAGCGATCTACTTCGTGCTGTGCTGGCCGTTGACCGTCACCAGCCGCCGGCTCGAACGGCGACTGGCGCTTTCCACCAGACGCTGATTCCACCAGACCCCAAGAGGAAAACATCCAATGAAATGGCTTACCCGAATGCTGGCGGCACTCGTGCTGCTGGCCTGCCTCGCGACGATACGGCCGGCGAAAGCGCAGACAATCGATGAGATACTGAGCCGCGGGACGATCAACATCGGGGTGCTCGTCGATCTGCCGCCGTATGGCATTCTGAACGACAAACAGGAGCCGGACGGATACGATATCGACGTCGCCAGGCTGATGGGGACCTACCTCGGGGTCAAGGTAAACCTGGTGCCGCTGACCAGCCCCAACCGGATTCCGTTCCTGCTGACCAACAAGGTCGACCTGATCGTCGCGACGTTCGGCATCACCCCGGAACGCGCCAAGCAGGTGATGTTCTCGATCCCCTACAGTGCGATCGAGAATGTCGTCTTTGCCGGCAAGGACAAGAAAGTCGCCAGCCTGGATGATCTGAAGGGGCTGCGCGTCGGTGTGCCGCGCGGCACCGTACAGGACGTGATCCTGAACAAGACGCTGGGCTCCGCAGTCAAGCTGGCGCGCTTCGACGATGATCCCAGCACCTATCAGGCGTTGCTGACCGGCCAGGTCGATGCGATCGCCGAGACCGGGCTGACCGGGGACGACTTCTACAAGAACCACCCCGAGGGCAACATCGAGCGCAAGTTCATCCTGTTGCAGCAGCCGAACGGCATTACCATGCGCAAGGACCAGTGGAACCTGCATCAGTGGGTCAACACGTTCGTCTACTTCACCAAGAACAACGGCGAACTGAATGCGCTGTATGAGAAGTGGTTCCACAAGCCGCTGCCCAACCTCCCGGTGTTCTGACCGGGCGGCGAGCCGGACGGACGCGTTGGCCTGCGCGTGCGTCCGGACGTCGAGAGGCCGGATGCAATGCCAGCCAGGGTTACCGCTGACCGGTATGCGCGCAGGGCTGGTGTGGCGGCTGCGAGCGACAGGAGTGAGATGCCAGCCGGCCGTCCATCGCCGGAAGGGTCAACAATTTCGCCGCCTGGTCTGACGACGCGCCGCCCGTCGGCGTCAGCCAGAACGCCCCGCCGGCTGAACGTTCGCCGGGGGCGCGGCCTCGCGTGGAGGGTTGACCAGCAGATAGGCCGCGACCATTCCCGAAAGCGCCACCGTGACCGTGCCGGCGAGATAGACCGCGCCGAAGCCGGCCGCCCCGGCGATCGCTCCGGCACCCGGTCCGGTGATGCCCAGTGAGACATCGAGGAATGCCACGAAGGCGCCCATTGCAACCCCCCGGCTCTGCGGCGGCGCCCGTCGCACGGCCTCGACACCGAAGCCCGGAAACGCCAGCGAGTAGCCGAAGCCGGTAAAGGCCGCCCCCAGGTAGGCGACCCAGACGCCGCCCGCGCCCCAGATCAGCAACTGGCCCACCACCTCGACCGCCACACTGGCCAGCGCCACCTTGGCCCCGCCGATCTTGTCCGGCAGATGCCCGAACAGCAGCCGCGCGACGATGAACGCCAGGCCGAAGGCAGTGAATGCGAGCGAGGCGCTGCCCCAGTTCCGGGCCGCGAACAGCAGCGCGATGAAGGCGTTGATGGCGCCGAAGCCGGAGCTGCAAAAGGCCAGCCCCAGCCCGGGCACCCAGACCGTCGAAAGCACCTTGTAGAATGGTACGCGCCGCGCCGCGAGCGGCGCCACGGGCCGAACGAAGGCGACGAGGCCGAGGACCAGCAGAGGGAGCAGGATGGCGGCGACCGCGATCCCGATAAAGCCGGTCCGACCGTAGATCGCCATGCCAGCCGGAGCTCCGACCGCATAGGCCCCGTACATCGCGATCCCGACCCACACCATGACCTTGCCTGCGTTCCGGGGGCCGACCAGCATCACCCCCCAGCTCAAGGCTCCGGTCACGATCAGGCTCTCGCCGCAGCCAGCCAGCAGGCGACCGACGACCAGCACGGCGACCGAAATCGCCGGCGCATCGCGGAACGCCAGCGATGCGAGGTAGGCGACGCCGGACAGCATCGCGCTCAGTCCGCCGGTCACCACGGCTCGCTTGGGGCCGTGGATGTCCGACTGGCCACCGGCCCAGGCCCGTGTCAGCAGGGCCGCGGCGTAGTGGGCGCCGATCACCGCACCGACCACCAACGTACTCATGCCGAGCGTGTTATGCACATGCAGCGATAGGACGGGCAGCGGAACTCCGATGTTGAGGAAGCCCCCGAACACCACCAGCGTGATCGGCAGCAGCACGAGAAACACATTGGCGGGCGGTGGCACCACGGTCGGCGCCTGAGTGGCTGGCGAGGCGGTCATGCGTGTTCCTGAACGCGGGCGGTGGCCCGAATGGGGGATACGGGCGGCCGCCCGATGGTGGATACGAGCCCAGGCTCGACGTTGAAGCGCGAGCCGCGACATGACGATGGACTTCGAGCCAAAGCGCGTTCAATCCGAATCATCGCTCGGCTTCGACGGGGCCGCGGCTCGACGGTAAACGAAACACGAGCTATGACTCGCGTTGATCATTTGTACCCGGACCGTCCGATGGCAAGCCCGCCTCCAGGCAGAAAAGTCCCGACCCAGGCGCGGTCCCAGCAGATGGTCGAACGCGTGCTCGAGGCCACGGCGCTGGTGCTCGCCGAACGCGGCTATGCCGGGATCAGCACCAATCTCATCGCGGATCGCGCGGGCGTGAGCGTCGGATCGCTCTACCAGTATTTCCCCAACAAGGACGCTCTCGTGACGGCGCTGCATGAGCGCCATGCCGCGCAAATGGGTCAGATCATCGAGCAGGTCCTGTGCGAGGCGCACCCGCGCGGGCTGCGTGGGCACATCGACGCGATCGTCCGGGCGCTGGTCGCGGCGCATCGGCTGGAGCCCGCGCTGCACAAGGTGCTCGAGAAGGAACTGCCTTTCTTCGAGCCGCCGAAGGACCAAAGCCCGGCGGACAATGTCATATTCAGCAGAATTAGCGCCCTGCTCGGGGCGCACCGCGAGCAGATCAGCCAGGCCAATCTCGATCTCGCGACATGGACCGTGCTGCGGATCATGGAGTCGTTGGTGCATGCGGCCGTGATCGATCCGCCAGCCCGGTTCGGGATCGACGCGATAGAGCAGTCGATCGTCGAAGCGATTGTCGGCTATCTGGTGGCACCGCAGGCTGAACCGACCGCGTCCGCTTTAAGATCCAGTCCGGGATGACGGTGCTGGTAAAGCTTTCGGGGCCGCAAGTCCGGCAACGAGCGAAACTGTCCTGCCCGTGTCAGCAGATGCATGTCGTTTTGGTTAAATCCCGTTCGGCAAGATCTGACGCCAAGTCCCGCCCTCGGTCCCAGGACCGTTGATCTGGCTCCCGATTCGCCCAACGGTTAAGATCCAGCGTTCGGATGGGACCATCAGAGAAACCCTGTCCCGCTCATTCAGAACACTCCAGCAAAGTTTGAAAAAAGACTTGACCTGGACAGGCAGATCATTGCGGAATATTGTGGATCGAAAGATCGTCAGGAACCGGGATAAATACCCAAAGGATATCCTCGTTGTCCACAGCACGATTTCTGTGCCCCTTGCCCCAGGTGTCCTCGAGGAACAGGAACGAGCCTTGGGCAAATGTCCGCGTCTGCCCGTCGCTCACATCGACGTCCAAAGCTCCTTTCAGGAACAGGGCGAACTGTCTCGCAGGCGCAGGATGCCAATCTTTGTCGATCGCGGCGGTTGGAGCGATGAGGAACTGAGCATGTCTCGCGATGATTGGCGGCGATGCCTTGATGGGGCGTAACCCCGCTGCCGGAATGATGAGTTGCAACGGCATCTCTACATCGTCGAAATGGGACTCTCCTTGGACATCAGCGTAGATTCGGGTGAACTGCATGGGCAATGTCCTCGCTGCGCCAATGATGGCAAGGGCCTCGGTATGATAGACGGTGTGCTCTACTCCTGCGAAGGTCTTGGTGCCGCAGCCGAGTGGCCATCATGGATCTTCTGGGCAGAAGCCAAGTATAGCTTACGGCCGAGCGGTACGAGATGCCTGTGGTTGTATAACGGGGCATGAGGCGGCACGTCAGAATCATCCGGTCAGACCGGCCAGCATATCCGCACATCGCCGCATCGTCCGGGGCTCCACCAGGCCTGAGGTCGCGGCGCTCCTCATTGCCTTCGCTGTCGGGCAACGCCGGGATCGTGCGGTTTCCGGCGCGGCACGCCGCGGCGCCGCAGGATATCCAATGCTCCGGACCATGCCAATCTCCCTGACCATTCCGTGGGGCCACTCCGTGGGGCCATTCCCTGGGGCCATTCCGTGGGGTCGTGCCTTGAGACCGTTCCTTGGGGTCGTGCCTTGGGACCGTTCTCGGGGCCGTTCCGTGAAACCGTTCCTTGGGGCCGGCCATTGCCGCTCTTGGAAGTCCCGTCCGGCGATGAGATAACGCAGCACCAAATCAGAACGGAGGAAACGGTGGCACTGCTGGATGGCAAGGTAGGGATCATCACGGGCGCGGCGTCGGGCATCGGCGCGGCAACGGCCAAGGTATTGGCGCGCGAAGGTGCACGGCTGGTGCTGACCGATATCGACGATGCCGCGGGTTCGGCGCTCGCCGAGGAAATCGGTGGCGTCTATCTGCATCTCGACGTGTCCGAGGAGGAAGGCTGGCAGGCGGTCATCGCCGCGGCGGAGCGGTTTGGCCGGCTCGATATCATGGTGGCCAACGCCGGCATCGGCATCATGGGCAGCGCGATCGACATGTCGCTGAAGGACTGGCGCCGGCAGATGGCAATCAATGTCGACGGCGTGTTTCTGTCAGTCAAATACTGCATCCCGGCGATGCGGCGCGCCGGCAACGGCGGTTCGATCGTGATGCTGTCGTCGGTTGCCGGGCTGCGCGGATCAGCCGGACTTGCCGGCTACAGCGCCACCAAGGGGGCGGTCCGGCTGTTCGCCAAATCGATGGCGCTGGAATGCGCCCAGGCGGGCGACGGCATCCGTGTCAACTCGGTGCATCCCGGGATCATCGCGACGCCAATCTGGACCAAGCTCCCGGTGGGCCAGAACCGGCCGATCGATCCCTACGCCGTCGCCGAGAACGCGGTGCCGCTGGGCAAGGCCGGCGAGGCGTCCGAGATTGCCGACGGCATCCTGTTCCTGGCCGCGGACATGTCGAGTCACGTGACGGGGTCCGAACTCGTCATCGACGGCGGCATGACGGCCGGGCGGATTACCCGCCTGACGCAGTGACGCTGTTCGAGATCAGTGAGGCGATCGCCCATCCCGACCACACCGTTGCGATCATGTGGTCGGACGGTGTGCGGGCGGTGGTTGATTTTCTGCCCATCATCGACCGCGGCGGCTAGTTCACGCCGCTGCGGGACGGCGACTACTTCGTCGCGACCATGATCGTTCTGCCGGCCGGGGCCGGCCTGACATGGCCCGAGGAAGTTGATTACTCTGCCGACTTCCTGCGCCAGGTAGCATTTCCGAGGGGGCTGCCGAACGAACATTAGGGCACCCGCGGGTGGCTGGCGACGCGACTCGGCTGGGTGCGCTAGCGCGCCAACGGAACGCCGGCCTCCGCCAGTGCCGCGGCCTGACGCGCGGCCAACGCGTCCGCATTGAAGTCGGCGATCAGCCGATGGAACAGGCGGCTCCAGTTCAGCTCCGCCTTCAGACGCAGAAACACGCCGCCGAGGCCGATCGCCGAACGGTCCATCAGGACGAACTCACGCGGCGGCATCACCCCCCCGGTCCGCTTGAGACCCGCGTGCACCCGTTCGGCCACCTCCCGGCCAAACGTCGCATCGTCCGTCTCCTGGATGCGGCGGACGCGGTCCTGGGTCAGTGGCTCGTAGAGGAACCGAGCCCACAGGTTCAGCACCTCCATCTTCTCGCGTGACAGGTCGGTGAAGCCCCAGGTCTCGTAGGCCTGGTGCGCCTTGTCGTCGTCATGGTCACGCACGGCCTCGAACAGTTCGATCACCCCGGTGACGAACCTGGAATCGAACACGCGGATAGCGCCGAAGTCGAGCAGGTTGACCGATCCGTCCGGCCGCACCTGGTAGTTCCCCAGATGCGGATCGCCGTGGATCACGCCGTAGCGGTAAAACGGGACATACCAGGCGTGGAACAGGGCCTCGGCGATCCGGTTGCGCTCCTCCTGCGGCGGGTCCTCCGCGAGCCGCTGCATCAGCGGCCGTCCGTCCAGCCACGTCATGGTCAGCAACCGCTGCGTGCTGTATTCCGGCAGCGGCACCGGCACGTGCACGCCGGGCTGGTCCTTCAGCATCAGACCATACAGCCGCATCTGCGCCGCCTCTCGCAGATAGTCGAGTTCCTCGCGCAGGCGTTCGCGCAGTTCCTTATAGATCTCGTCGTGCTGGATGGCGCTATCCATGCGGTGGTACACCGCCATCGCCAGCTTCAGCTGTCGCAGGTCCGCTTCCACGGTGCTCGGCATGTCCGGGTACTGCAGCTTGCACGCCACATCCGTCCCGTCATGCAGACGCGCCCGATGCACCTGCCCGAGACTGGCCGCGGCCGAGGCCTCATGGTTGAACGACGCGAATTTCGATTGCCAGTCCGGACCCAACTCGCTCGCCATGCGCCGGCGCACGAAGCTCCAGCCCATGGCCGGAGCGTTGGCCTGAAGATGCGCCAATTCCGCTGCGTATTCCGCGGGCAGCGCATCAGGCACGGTGGACAGAAACTGTGCCACCTTCATCAGCGGTCCTTTCAGGCCGCCGAGAATGACCTTCAGATCCTCCGCGTGCGAGGCACGGTCGGTCTTGATGCCGAACACCCGCTCCCCCGCGACCCTGGCGGCAATCCCGCCCACGGCGCCCGACGTGCGGGCGAAGCGGCGAATCTCGCCGAACAGGTTGCTACCGGACATCGCATGACCCGACAGTACATTGCACGAGGCCGGGTCGGGCGGGCGATGTCATTGGGTTGCTCTCGTTCGGGTGCGCATCAACCTTCATATTTGCCGAACGGAGGTCGATTGCAACCCGCCGAGCGAACCGGGGCTCGGCGTGTCCCCCGGGCGCCACACCGAGACGGTGCGGCTGAGCCGGACAACCACCCTCGGCAGCGGCCGCCGAGGCGGCAGGCCCGAGCGCATGCCCACATCGATTTGGCGTCGGCCGGTCGACGGGTCGGGTCGCCCGCTGCCGAAGCCGCTGCCTGTCCGAAGCTTCCGCTCGCATGCTCCCGCGACCCGGGCAACCACCGCCTCCACCTCTACAAATGCGGCATCATCGCTCCAGGTCTACCAGGGGCTGCGGACGGCAGCACCCTGCCGCGGGGCTCCAGTGCGGCTTACCCCCCGGCGGGCGACACAGCCCCGCGCCCGGCGGGCGACACAGCCCCGCGCCCGGCGGGCGACACAGCCCCGCGCCCGGCGGGCTACACAGCCCCGCGCCCGGCGGGCGACACAGCCCCGCGCCTTA
>DASWON010000435.1:0-19357 GCA_036398735.1 Rhodopila sp. | reverse complement strand
TCCTGGCGCCGCCGCGCTGATACACGGCGGCCGGAACGAATTCCCGGTTTTGCCAACCCGGCACACAGGCCGAACGGCGCAGCTTGCCGCTCGACGTGCGCGGCAGATCGCCTGGCTGCAGCAGCAGTATCGTCTGCACCGGCTCCTGATGGGAGGCCGCGACGGCGTGGCAGATCCGGCGAAAGACCTCCTGCTCGCCGATCTGGCGCAGCTTGACGCGCGAGATTTCGGCGGCGATGCCGAACCCCGTCGGGTCGTGGTCGGACAGAGCGAACGTGGCGACGCGCCCTTTGCGCAGATCTTTAACCTGCTCCGCAACGCGCTGCTCGATATCCTGCGGGTAGATGTTCTGGCCACGCAGAATGATGAGGTCTTTCAGGCGGCCGCTGACGAACAGCCTGCCCCCGTGCATGAAGCCGAGGTCGCCGGTGCGCAGGAATTGCGTGTCCGGGTGCCCTTCCAGCGTCGCCCGGAAGGTCGCTTCAGTCGCCTGTGGCTTTTCCCAATACCCGGCCGCGATGCTCGGGCCCGACAGCCAGATCTCGCCGATCGTTCCGTCGTCGCATGGTCTGCCCGAGCCGGGATCGACGATGCGAATTTGGTGACGCGCCTGGACCGACCCGCAATCTATGACGGCGCGGCCGTCGGGGTCGGGAACCGCCTGTCCTGCCGCCAGCCGCCGGACGCTGAAACGGCCGCTCATCGCCCCGCTGCCGGGGCGGCCGCCGGAGGCCAGCAAAGTCGTCTCGGCGAGGCCGTAGCACGGGTAAAGCGCACCAGGCTTCAGGCCCTGCTTCCCGAAGCGGTCCCGGAAGGATTGCATGGTTCGTTGCTGGATCGGCTCAGCGCCGCAGAATGCGACCCGCCAGCTCGACAGATCGACCCCATCGAGTTGCCGGTCATGGATGCGGTCGAGGCAGAGCTGATAGGCGAAATCCGGACCGCCGCTGACGGTTGCCCGGTAGCGCGACACGGCGCGTAGCCATCGCACCGGGCTTTCCAGGAAGTGCTGAGGTGCCATGAGGGTGACGGGGAAACCGTTGAACAGCGGCGCCAACAGCCCGCCGATCAGCCCCATGTCATGATACAGCGGCAGCCAGCTGACCATACCATCGGCAGTGCTGAATTCCATGGCGTCGCCGATCAACGCCTCGTTGGCGAGGATGTTGCCGTGCGTCACAACGACGCCCTTGGGCGAGCTCGTCGAGCCGGAGGTGTATTGCAGAAAAGCGATCTGTTCCGGCCGGATCAAACCCGGCTGCCACGCGCAGGGCGCCTCGCCGGACCGGCGCACAATCAGTCGCCTGGCCCCGGCGGGAAGGTCGGCGAGCGCGAAATTGTCCAGCGTCGACAGATGGGCCTCATCGGTCAGCAGCAGGCTCGGCGCGCAATCGCGCAGCATGGCGCGCAGCCGGTCGAAATGTTGCGCGTTCTGCGCCTCCGCCGGATAGGCGGGAACCGCCACGATCCCGGCATAGAGGCACGCAAGAAACGAAACCACGTAGTCGAGACCGGACGGCAGCAGCAGAAGGGCGCGCTCGCCGGGGTTCGCGGACTGGAGCAGGAATTCCGCGCAGGACCGCACGCGGACATCCAGCTCACCGTAGGTCAGTGTCTCCTCGACGGTCTCGCCATCGACCAGAAACCGTATTGCCAGCCGGTCGGGCACGTCCCGGGCTCGTTGCCGCAGAATTGACGCAAGGCTGACGGCGGTCTCACCCGCGATGGCACCGGCGCCCACGGCTCGCCCATCCTGGCCCGCGATTGCCGCCTGCCTGCGACGCGACAGAAACGGACAGGTGCCGGCCTCGGGGGCATCGGTGTCGGGGAGAAAATACTGCTTCCACTCCCGGTTGTCGGGATCGCCATAGACCCCGAGGTCCGGATGCGCCGCCACCCCATCCCATGCCAGCAGGCGCCGCCGGACGGAGGCCCGGGCCTCGATGCCGATCTCCCGCTTGGTCACCGTATCGATGAACACGCTTCTCGGTTGGAACAGCATGACGATGCCCGGCCCGATGTTCCGGCTGCGGCGCCGGCAATAGCTCGGGCTGCAGCCAACCACGAACATCTGCATGCCGGCGAAGGAGAATTCCCAGGCAGCATCGGTCGGATCAGGCTGTTCCATGACGGTTGGGTGGTTGTCGTGGTCGTGCAGGTATTGCAGGGCGTTCCAGCACGCGCGGCGGAACTCGTCGTGGGTGAATTGCTGCGATGAAGGCTCGAAGAAGACCGCGAAGTTATTCCGCTGATTTTCAAGAGCGGCAGAGAGTTCAGCGAATTTCGCCATTGTCGCCGGCAAATGCGAAAGGTCGCGTGCATTGACGAAGCTGTAGAACATCTCACCGCGGGTTTCGGCCTGTGTGCCGAAGAAGCACGGAAACGCCGGATCGGTCACGGTGCGCCGGAATTCGTCATAGCAGTGGACGAGCCAGCCCGGCGGCTCGCACACACCCATTTCTCCACCGAAAATAAGCCTGCTTGTCCAGGGGGTGGCGGCGCGACCGCGCGCCCCCTCAATTCCGTCCATCATGGCAGAAGACCTCTTGCGCCGCATCGTCGGCGATTGCTTGGACCAGGCGCCGATCAGGGTGCCGCGAACGGGCGGTGTGCGTCATTGAGGAGGGGTTCAATCCACTCATCGGGGATGATCGGCTGGTGGTAGGTGCATTCGGCGGATTCGATCGATGAGCCGTGCAGCCGTCCCTGTGGGACGAGCACCATTTCACCCTGCCTCAGCCGCAGCGTCATGCCGAGATTGCCCCAGAACACCATATCTCCGGACTCGATCACGACGAGCCGATGATCGTCATGCACATGGGTAGTCGAGCACATCTCTCGCGGTTCCACGAAGGTTTCCCGGTCGATGTCAGGTCGCTCCGCCTGGATGCGGGCGTCGATCGCCTGAGCGATCGAGCGGTAGCGCTCAACGGAGGCAAGCCAGCGCAGCTGCGCGTCGAGATTCTGACGCGCGCTCCTGCCGAGCACCTCCGTGGCATTCAGCCCCTGAGCTACCTGTCGCAGGCCGTGGCTGCCGTAGTGGCCCGCGACCGCCGTCACCGCGCGGCCGAACCGTCCGGCGAGATCCTGCATGGCGGCATCGACATCAAGGCCACCCAGGTCCGCCGCCGCCAGGCCAAGACGCGCGGCACCCTGACCGACCAGGCAGCCGAAAGCCAGCCACTCCGCCTCGGCCGCGAAGGCCGCGCCGCAGAGCTGGAGTGCCCGGTCGGGGCGACCGGCGAAGCAGTGAAGCAGGTTGCAGGACGCGAGGCTGGTCGACAGATAGAACTGCCAGTAGGAGTGCTCCCGCCTGGTGATGCCACAAGCCTGTGCGAGCTGCGCCGCCCCGCCGTCCGGATATGCGTCGTGGGTCAGGCTGGGCCGGCTGTCGGTCGGCAGGACGTCGAAGAACCCGAGCGCTTGGGCGCCGCTCAGCGCGATGCGCTTCGACGGTGCGAGGCTCCAGTTCTGAATGAGGATGAAGCGCAGTCCGTCCACCAGATAGTCCGCATGGTCCAGACTGGCGACGATGCGTCCCCACCGCGACGCCTCGGTTCGCACGACGTTGGCGATATGCGCGGTCATTTCGGCTGCCACACCAGTAACGGCGACATCGCGATCCAGAAAGTCGAAGGAGAACGCTTCGAGGAACGGCCGTATCGCCGCGCCGAGCCTCTGGTTTCGGCTGCCGTAGAAGGCCGAGCACGCGGCGAATGCCGCCGGGTCGGGGCTGCGGGGCAATCGGGCGATCTTCAACTCATTGATCGACAACAGCAAGCGCTGCGCCGCCAGGAAAGGCAGGCGCGTGACCGTCTCCGCCGCGGCGGGCTGCCTGAAATCGATAAACGACAGATCTTCCGGCCGAACCGGGCGCCGATGGAAGTCCTCATCCAGCACCAGCTCTTCCACCATGGCGCTGCGGAACGCCGCATGAGAGGCAAATTCCCGGATCTGCCCGACAGTATCGGTGTAACATCCCGCCTCGGCCGCAAAGTCAAAAAGCGGGCTTGCGATGTCAGCCATGGTCACAGTCTCCCGTATGGAGCCGTCGCGCGCGGTTGGCACGAAGACCCGCGTGCTGTTCGATCAAGGGGTTGGGTAGGGTTCGGTCATAGCGACCAGGATCCGCCGTTTGCCTTTGAAGGGCGCGCGACCATGCGAGGTCAGCATGTTGTCGAGCAGAAGGATGTCGCCGTCGTGCCAGCGGAACGTCAGGCTCAACTCGCGATAGACGCCGCGGATCTCGTCGAGAGCCGCCACCTCGATCGGCGTACCGTCGCCGTAATACACGTTACGCGGAAGATCGGCCTCACCGACAGCGGCCAGCAGGGCGTCCCGGGTCGCGGGCTCGAGGCCCGACACATGAAACAGATGCGCCTGGTTGAACCAGACCCTCTCGCCGGTCGTCGGGTGGCAGGCCTCAGACTGGCAAAGCTGCCGGGTCCGCAATTCACCGTCGTCGCGCCATTCCCATTGGATGGATTGAGCGCGGCAATAGGCTTCGACGACCACCTTGTCCGAGGTGTGAAAAACCCGCTGCCAGGGCACGTCGAGACCGTTTCCGTAATTGCGCACATACATCAGTCCCTTGCGCTTGAACGTGGCGCGCAAGGCGGGGTCCAGCCGCCGATACACCTGGCGGCTGTCGGCGATTGGCGTCTCGCCGCCCACATCGGGCGGATTATCGCAGAAAAACCAGATCTTCAGCGGCCACTTGAGCGTGTAGGATTGCTCGTTGTGCTGCGGGATCCATTGGTGGGCCGGGTACTCGGTAGAGGAATAGACGCCCTTTTCGATCCGGCTGCGCGGCGTCGAGCCAAATTCATAGGACAGCAGTTCATGACCGAAACTCGCCGCAAAATCATTGAAGTCGCTGACCGTGCCCTTTCGAAGGCCGCGCAGCAGCATTGCCCCGCATTGATGCAGGCTGCGGCCAGCGAGATCGCGCACGCCCGCCCGATGATCGTCGCCGCTCCCCGGATATGGCGGTGAGGCGATCAGGAGCGTCGTCCCCGCATGATCCAGCATTTCAGTGCGCCAGGCAGCATGGCCCGCATCGAGCGACGACGTCTGCGTCGGATCCATCAACATACCTTCCCTGTAACGGCACGTGGCGGTGTTGTCGGAAGATGGCGGCCCCGGTCCTCTTCGCTGCGGACCGGAAGCTGGGCGAGGTCGCAAAAGCGCAGCCGAACCTTTGGAGAACCCACGGCAATGGCTGCCGCGAACGGTGCGGCCGGCGCCGGTACGTCATGCACATGCCATCGCGTGCCATCAAGCATCGCCACAGGCACGGCTATCGCACCCTTTGGATCGACCATGGTCACGCGTGCCATATCGTCGTGCAGGCCATAGCCCGCCGCTTTGAACGCGGCTTCCTTGCACACCCAAAGCTTGCAGAAGCGTTCGACGCGACCGCTGGCCTGCCGAGTCACGAAATGGCGCTCGTCGGGATGGAAAGCGATCGCGGCGGGACCGTGCCAGTCGAGGTCCGGCAAGACGCACTCGATGTCGGCCCCGACCGGTCCGGCCGAGGTCACGGCCATCAGCCATTGGCCACGACTGTGGCTCCAGTTGACGTGGAGACCCACGTCGGCGGCCAGATCCGGCTTGCCATATCGGCCCGTTCCGAGCCGGATCTCGCTGGGCGGCTGGTCGAGATAACCCGCCAGAATGCGTCTGATCGTCGCCCGGCCGCGCGCAAACGCCGCACGATCCGGAGCGGCGCGGAAGCGCTGTGCTCTCAACCACTCGCCGTCCGAGACGTGCCGACGCGCGACATCGATCGGACAGGCTTCGTCCTCATGGAAGGACCAGATATCGACGACGGCCTCTGCAGATCTCTCAGGCATCGGCCCGCTCCAAAGCGCGCCTGGCATCCCACAGCCCCTGGAGCACGTGTCGGATCACCACGTCGCGGTGCGTGTCGAGGAAGAAGTGACCCGCGTCGATCGTCTTGATCCGCATGGGTCCAGTCGTCTCGCGGGACCATGCCGAGAGGTTTTCGGGGTCCGCGCTGACGTCCCGGTCCAGCGTGCCGGCAAGTACCAGCAACGGCACCGGCAACGGAGGTCTCGGCGAAGGCCGGTAACTGCCGGCAAGATGAAAGTCCGCCCGAAGCACCGGCATGACCAGATCAAGTAATTCGCGGTTCCCGAGCAGCTCCGGCGGGGTACCGCGGAGCGCGCGCAGTTCGGACAGAAATTCTTCTTCGGGGCAATTGAGCCACTTGAGTTCCAGCCTCCGCCTGGAGGGTGCGACGCAGCCCGACACGCCAAGCCACACGGGTGTTCTGGCGAAGCGTGCGCGGATCGCGTTGGCCAGTTCTGCAGCAATCAGAGCGCCAAGGCTGTGGCCGAACAGCGCAAAGGGACTTTCGAGATGGGGTGTGACCTCCCGCACCAGCAGGTCCAGCAACGCAGGCCATTCATGGAGCAGCGGCTCGCCATGACGAACGCCGCGGCCCGGGAGAGTGAGCGGGATCGGGTTGATCCACGCCGGACACCGGCCCGGCCAGTCACGGAATACACCCGCACCGGCGCCCGCGTACGGCAGAAGCAGCAGGTTGAGCCGACCCTCGCTCATCGATCAGCCCGCTACGCTTCGGTGCCGGCGGCTTGAGCGTCAGCCGCCATCGCCTTGCGCAGGCTGAGCGGACGCATGTCCGTCCAGACCTCATCGATATAGGCGAGGCAGTCCGCCTTCTTGCCCTGCTTGCCGACCGCGCGCCACCCGGCTGGCATCGTCTTGTAGCTCGGCCAGATCGAGTATTGCTCCTCGTCGTTCATCACCACGTCGAAGACCGTGTCGTCATCGCCCCAGCTCATGTGTTGGCTCCTCGCAAAACATTTGGCTCCGTTGTGACCGGGAACGGCCGCGCGCAGATCGGCGGCCGATCCTCCGAAGCGGCGGTCCCGGCAGAATTTGCTTGCTGATCGGCCCCCCGCTGTGACGGGTGGCAAACATCACCGGCGGCGGTATCCCGCCGGCATCCCCTATGATCTTTTCGGCAGCGTCATCGCCGATCTCCCACGCAGCCGAGGTTCACACCAAGTGCGAATGCCTCGCATTAGCTGTCATGGAACAAGACAGAGTTCGAGGTTGGATTTTCAGGGATGGCCGATGATTATTTCCGGGGAGGCGCTCTGACCGCGCTCAGCGGGCCGAAATAACCAGCAGGAACGGCGTCACTTCCGTGACAACGCCGGCGTGCGGCTCCACCGCCGCCTTCAACGCGGAAACGGGATCGTTCAGGTCGTAGACACCGGAGATCCGACGCTGCCCGAGGTTACCGTCGCGAAGCCAGATGTAGCCCGGGAAATAGCGTCGCAGCCGTTGCACGACATCGCTGACCGAAACGTCCTCGACAACCAGATTTCCCGTTCGCCATGGCGCGACCCCGCCGGGCGGCTCCTTGCCGCGGTCGGCCCGTCCGGTCGAGCGGTCGATGCGGAGGCGCTCGCCCGCCGTCAGGGTCTCATCGACGGGGAAATCTCCGTCGCGATAAGACACGCCTATCATACCGGACTGCACGGCCACCTGGAGGTCGCCCGGTTCGATGTCGATGTCGAACGCGGTACCGATGTCACGCGCTCGCAGACCCGCTGCCTGCACCTGAAAAGGACGCGTCGCGTCGTGGGCGACTTCGAAGAAGGCTTCCCCGCTCAGCAGCTCGACGTTCCGCTGGTCCGGGGTAAATCGCACGGCGAGCGCACTGCGGGCCGCCAACGTGACGACGCTTCCGTCCGCCAGTCTGACGACGCGGCTCTCAGCGGAGCCAGTGCTGTAATCAGCCAGTGCCGCCAGGCGCAAGCCCGGCAGCAGGAGCACTGCGATACCGGCGGCGCAAGCTGCGCTGGCGAGACCGAGCCACACCTTTCGCCGGCTTGCACGGGCCCGAACCGCCAGGATCGGCGGGCCCTTCGGCGGCCCGTGATGGGCCTGTGGCCGGTCTCGGCCCTGTCGCAAGGCGGGGGCACCCGGGGCCCAGATTTCCGCATGGGCCGGCGGAGCATCGCCGGTGAGTTGCCAGACCCGTTCGGCCTTACGGAACGCCTTGGCATTGGCCTCGCTGGTAGCCAGCCAGCTGATCAAGTCCGTCCGCAGACTAGGATCATCCGGGCGCGCCTTGACCTTCAGGACCCAGTCCAACGCCTCCGCCATGACCGGGTCGTGCGCGCTTTGGGGTCCGTCCGTCATCATCCCCACGGGGAACGGGTCATTGAGACCGCGAGGATAGGCGATTCCTGCCTCGGGGTCTTCCCAGTAGACGGTCTGGTAGGCTCGTTTTTCAGGATCAATCGGCGGGAGCACGAAATTGTCAGTCGATCGCCAACCGTGCGGCGCAGTGCGCGAGAGCCCTATGGATCAGTTGATGCGCGAGCGTCACCGAAATACCAAGCTCCTTGGCAATATCCTGTAACTTGTAGCCACCCAGCCGATGCATTTCAAACGCAATTCGAGTCCGCTCGGGCAGCTCGCCGAGGGCGTCGACGATGAGAGCCAGTTCCTGCCGATAGAGCGCCGTATGCTCCGGCGACGGTGCAGGCGAGGCGGCCTGCTCCAGGAATTCGTTGTCCAGGACGCCGGGACGCTCCCGGGAGTGCGATCGCACCCAGTCGAACGAGAGGCGACGGACGATCTGATACAGGTAGGGCACCGGCCTGAGGATTTCAGGCCGATCCGGCCCCACCGCCAGGAAGCGCAGATAAGCCTCCTGGACGATGTCTTCCGCACTTGCGCGACAGCCAACGATCGGCGCTGCCAGATCGATCAGAGCCGCCTGATAACGCAGGAACAGACGAAGCCTCTGGTCGATATGCATCATGACTCGGCCTGCCTCTCCATCCCAGCTTCCCGCGCCCGCGAGACGCACAAGGTCGCTGCGGACAGGAGGGCCGTGTTGCCGCTGCGGGACTTGTACTTGCCCGACGGCTAGAGTCGGCCACCTCGTAAGCCGGAACGGTATTGCGACTCATTCGCAATATCAAGTGCAAGAATTCTCCGTCGGCCAGACGCGTCTGCTTCCCCGGACGACGGACGCAGTTCTTCTCGGGATGACCCTGAAAAACTCACCGGGTTCGCCGTCTATATGCCTGTAGCCGGATGACTTTCGTCAGGCGACGCAGACCCGCCGGCCCGATCGGCGTCCATGGCTTTCAACGTGACAGGGAGGGGAGCAGGCGCCATGACTGAATTCGAGGCATTGTGCCAGCAGCGCGGGGTTCGTCTGACCGAAAAGCGCCGGATCATTTGCCGTGCCTTCGCGGCAAGCGGCGACCATCCGGATGTCGAACAGATATTCGAACGGGCCCTGGCCCTCGACCCGAAAATCAGCCGGGGCACCGTGTACCGGACGATGAACACGCTGCAACAGGCCGGCTTGCTCTCGCAGCGGTGGTTTGGCGAGAGGCGGGCGCGCTACGAGGAAGCGAGGATTGAACACCATCATCTGATCGACATCGCGTCCGGTCGCGTCCTCGAGTTCAGATCCCAGGAAGTCGAGGCGCTCAATCAACGCATCGCCCGCGAACTGGGATACCGACTGACGGGGCTGCGGGTCGAACTCTACGGTGTGCGGGACGCGGATGCCTCCGAAGATGAGGCAGCGGAAGATGAGGCGGCGGAAGAGGCGGCGGCATCGCCACGATCTGCTTTGTCGAGCGATGCCGACAATGGCCCCGATCCAGCAGCGCATCAGCAGCGCGCGCTCATGTCCCGGTTCGAAGGCTCGTCGTGCCACGGATCAACGCCTAAACCTCCAGATCGACAAGGCCATTAACACCCCGACCAGAAGTTCGACTTTTCATGAGTTACCTCCAGATCAACTCTCGGGGCGGCAACGACACTCGCCGACCATTGTTCCCTGTTGTCCCGATTCGAACGCTCGTCCTGGCCCGGATCAGTCCCTGACGAACTTTCGGATCAGCAACGCTACCCGTAATCGTTATTTTCCAATGTGGCTCATGGCTTGAGGTCGGCGTTCGCGCGAATCCACAGTACGACCGACTTCAGAACCACGACACCGGATCCGGTGCCGGAGACGCGTGATTCGCCTTGCGGCTCAGAATTCGTCGCGTCAATCAGACGTTCTAGAAACTGTAGCTACTGTAACGAATACATGATGGTGCAACGGCCTGCACCGAAGCGCGCTACGAGGGACTGTGTCGCGTGTGGATCAGGCTTTGCACGCGACCGGCCTGACCGCCAGATCATTAGGCGGCGCGTTACTCAGCGGGCAAGGGCCGCGCCTCGGATCGTGGCCCTGGATGTGTCAATCACGCCCCCGGGTGAGGTCAATACGGAGGCCTCCTCTTGCCATGGTTCGTTGCTGTTCCGATAGTTCGCACCCCTCCAGCCGGGCACCGACACAGTCCGCATCGGCGAGATTGGCACCCTCCAAATTCGCAAAAGACAGATCGGCGTGCTGCAGTTCCGCATGGGCGAGATTGGCGCCCCTCAGATCAGCGTGTCGCAGCATGGCATTGGATAGATTGGCGGGAATCAGAATGCCCCGACCGGTCCGCAACGGCCTGAAGTCGACGTTGCGCATCGACGTGTTGTTCAGTTTGGCACCCGACAGGAAGACACCTCGCATGTCGGCGTCATCGAGACGGCAGTTACGGAAATCCGCCGCCTCGCATTTGGCCGCCTGCAACGCCGCATGCGTCAGGTCGAGGCCGTAGAACACCGCCCCGGACGCGCGTGCCATGGTCAGACACGCGTTCGCCCACGCCCCCTTCGATCGACGCAGATCATAGCCGCTCAAGTCGAGCAACGCGCCGGCGGCACCGCCGCTCTCGATGAATGCGGAATGCTTCCGCAGCAGGTCATCCAAGCTGAGGTCCTGGTCGGCCAGCAACCGGCCATGCGATTTGTCGGAAAGCGTGTCCTCCATGTCGGAGCCGGCGACATTCGCGAGGTCGAAGTTTACCCCCATCAGCACAGCGCCGCGGAAACAGGCGTCTCGCGTATCGGCCTGGCCGAAGTCGGCTCCGTCAAGATCGCACCGGGCGAAATTGGCACCCCGGACACGAGCGCGGGTCAAACGGCAGCCGCGCATGGTTGCGTCCGAAAAATCTGCCCGGACTGCGAAAACCCCCGCCAGACTGGCATTGGTCAGATTCGCGCCGGAGAAGGCTGCGCCGCCCGAGGCGCCGATGGATGGATCGGCCACGCCGTGGCCATGGAACTCACCTTTGCGGTCGCGCGTGATCTGGCCGCCCTCACGCAGATCAGCCTCGAACAGATTGGCGCCCTCGAGCATGGCGCCGGCGAAATTACAGCCGCGCAGGTCGGCGCGGATCAGGCTGGCGTTCTGCATATCCGCATAGCGAAAGTCGCAGCCGAACGCGGTCGCCGAGTCGAAACGACATCCGCGCAGATTGCTGCCGTAGAATGTGGACCCAGTGAGGTTGGCGTGCGACAGATCGTGCCCGGTCAGAGCCAGACCGTTCAGGTCATGGTCGACCACGACGGCGCGTCGTCCGCCCGGACGCGACGCGAGGAACCACGCGTGGTACCGAAGCACCTCGGCCAGTTGGATTCGCGACAGCCTGCTGCGCGCCGCCAAAGTTGCATGCACGGAATTCCAAGACCTTTCGCTGTCGCACCGGACAACGCTCGACCTTAGCGGCGCTTGGCTAATAAGTGGTTAAGGCCGCCACCACGCGCGGCCCGCCCGCCTTGGCTGGTTTGCCCGGCAGCGCCAACCGGCCTGCCGCTTGATGGCGTCGTGCCGAGACGATCGTCGCCGCACCTACGGAACGGGCGTCCCGGGCTTTGCCGCCCGCGCACCATTGAGAAACAGTGCCACCGCCCCGTGGACCCAGCGCTGGCGCCCCGCCTGGTCAAGCGGACGCAGGCCACGGCCGGCCTCTTTCGTCGGCGATCCGGTGATCAGGCTCAACAGCAGCTTCGTCGTCAGTTCGAGGTCATCCAGCACCAGCCGCCCCAGCCGGACTTCCTCCTCCAGCATCTGGCCGACCGCCCAGGCGATGCCGCGCGCCGCTTGCTCCTCGATCATCCGGTTCAGCTCCGGAAAACGGTATGCCTCGGCGGTTACGACCCGGAACAGCCGTACCACGTCCGGATCGAGAACGTAGCCCAGAACGCGCATGCCCATGTCACAGAGCCGCTCATCGACGCTGCGGTCGGTGCCGATGGTTCTGAGATCCGGCCGGCGTGCATCCAGAACCCGTTTCGCAACGGCATGGAAAAGCCCGGCCTTGTCGGTGAACCTCACGTAGACGGTGCGCTTGGTCGCCCCGATGCGCCCGGCGACCTGTTCGATGGTGGTCGCACCATAGCCGTGCTCGAGAAACAAGGCCTCCGCCGCCGCCAGAATCTGCTCGCTGAGTAGTGCCGCGATCGCCCTGGGCGGACGCCCCGCGCGCTTGAGCGGCAATGGCCTGAGCCGCGAAGTCTCGACTGCTGCGGTATTTCCCATGCGCCTTTCTAGCCGGGCGAGGGCCTTGACGCCACCCGGCACCCACGGTATCAGCGATTGAGACGCATGGGTGTCATAAATCCTGTTGTGTCCGGATGGGGAGTTTGCCTTCGCTGCGGCTTATGCCGCGCGGGGTGACAAGGAAGCAACGATGCGGACGCACGTTACCCGATGGTGTGTCGTCCGCCGATGACAAGAAGGATGCAGCACCGCGTCAGCACGCGCGACCCCGAACGATGAGAATCCGGCGGTAGCGAGCCTTGCGGGCCGGATCCTGGCTGGGCGGGCTATCGGCTCTGTCGGAGTCCGGGCATTCCGATCATGATGCGGCGTGGCGCGCGACGGTTGTCCCCTCGATGGGCGTGCAGGCAGTCCAGGACCGGACTTTGGGAGAGAAACTGATGGCGGAACACACACTACGCGGCAAGGTGGCCGTGGTCGGAATCGGCGAAACCACTTACTACAAGCACAGCCAGTCGCCCGACCCGGAGTTTGTCCTGGCGCTGAAGGCGATCATGGCCGCCTGCGACGACGCCGGGATCAATCCCGCGGACATCGACAGCTTCGCCTCCTACGCGAACGACCGTAACGACCCGTCCCGGCTCTCCGCCGCGCTCGGGTGCAAGGAACTGCGTCTGTCGAACATGCAGTGGGGCGGTGGCGGGGGTGGTGGCGCCGCGGCCATCGGCAACGCGGCAGCGGCGATCATTACGGGGCAGGCAGAGACCGCGGTGGTCTACCGATCCCTCGCGCAGGGGCAATTCCAACGCTATGGCCAGGCTCAGGCCGGGGGCACCGTCGCGGGCGACAACGCGCTGATCAATCCGTATGGGATTTTCGTTCCGGCGCAGCGGTTCGCGCTGAAGATCATGCGCTATATGCACCAGTACGGCATCAGGCAGGAGGCACTGCGGGCGCTGGCGCTGGCCTCCTATCACCATGCCCAGTCCAACCCGCGCGCGATCATGTATGGACGCCCGCTGACCGAGGAAGCCTATGAGGCGTCGCGCTGGATCAGCGAGCCGTATCATCTGTTTGACTGCTGCATGGAGAACGACGGCGCCGCGGCCGTGGTACTGGTCTCGGCCGAACGCGCGAAGGACTTCAAGAACAAGCCCGCCTATGTGCTCTCGGTAGCGCAGGGTTCGGATCATCGTAACGCTGCGCGATCGTTCAACGCGCCCGACTTCCATTCCGCGAGCTTCGGCCCGGTGGCCCCGCACCTGTGGGAAATGGCCAAGCTCGGGCCGAAGGACGTGGACGTTCTGCAAAGCTATGAGAACTTCACCGGTGGTGTGCTGATGAGCCTGACCGAACACGGTTTCGTTCATCCCGAGGAGTGTAACGAGTTCCTCAAGCTCGAGAACCTCATCGCGCCATCGGGCAAGCTGCCGCTGAACACCAGCGGCGGCAACCTTGCGGAGTGCTACATGCACGGCCTGGAACTGCAGATCGAAGCGGTGCGGCAGTTGCGCGGCACGTCCACGGCCCAGGTCCCGAACGCGAAGGTGGCGGGGGTGATCGCCGGCCCGATGGTGACGCCTGTATCGACAATGATCTTTGGTTCCGAGGAGACCCTGTGATGTCGTATCTGCCGAAGGGGCTGCCGGAGCCCGTGACCGAAACCGACAAGCTGGACCTGCCATACTGGGAAGGCACCCGAGCGGGAAAGCTGATGGTACAGCGCTGCGGCGCGTGCAACACGTGGCAGTGGGGACCGGAGTGGATCTGCCACGAGTGCCGCTCCTGGGACATGAAGTGGGTCGAGGTCAAGGGAGAGGGCAAGATCTGGACCTGGACGCGCTGCTGGCATCCGGTGCATTCGGCTTTGAAGGGGTTCGGTCCCTACATCGCGGTGCTGGTTGAACTACCCGATGCCGGGAACATCCGCATGCTGGGCAATCTGCTGGGTGACCCACAACAACCGGTAACGATCGGCGCGCCGGTAACGGCGGTGTTCGAGCCGCACGACGACGCCAAGACGCCGTACACGCTGGTGCAGTGGAAACTGGCCTGAGGCGGACCAAAGGGCCGGCATTGCCGGCGCGGCGGGTGACAAGGCCGGCATTCGTGCCGGCCGGCAGCGAAACGTCGGCGGCGTGACCCAGGGCGCCGCTGCCAGGGCAGCCATACATCGCAACGATCGAGCGCAACCGTTCCGGCCTCAACCAGCCGTCGGGAGGCAGCCGCGGCGGTCGTAGCGTGCCGCGTTACGTGCGGCGCGTAAACCGGTCGCGTGCTGTGTGGGGGCTGCCTCGCCGTGCGGCATGTAGGCCGGTTGCGCGCGGAGTACGCATCTGCTTCCGCCTTGAGCGTGGTTTTCCGTGTCAGGAACGACTTGGCTGTGTGCCATATCGCGGATCCGGGTAGTCGATCACCCGCACTTCCTCCGACACAAGATCCAGCACCGCGCAACTCAACTGCCGATTGTTCCGGCTGTCGCGCGCGTCCCCGGCCGAGCCGGGGTTGATCACCAGCACGTTGCCAATGCGCTTCACCACCTGGCAGTGGGTGTGACCGTACATAACGATGTCGGCATCGGCTTCGGCAAATCGATCGAGCTTGGCGCTATGCGGATGCACGTATTCGCCGCGAGGCTCCCATGGAGTCGAATGGACCAGCAGCAACCGCTTCCCGGCGACTTCCAGATAGCGCCGCGACGGCTGTTCCCCGAGAAATCGCATCAGCGCCGGATCGATCGATGCGCGCTCGCGGGCCCGCGAGCCGGCCGCAGACATGAATACCTCCTCATGGTTGCCCTGGATAATATGGGCGTCGCGCTCCCGCAGCCTCGCGATGACCTCGTTGGAGAATTGGTATTCAAAGATACTGTCGCCGAGGCACAGCAACTCGTCGACGTCCCCCATCGCCTCGAGCGCCAGGTCGAGCCCCCGGACGTTGCAATGCAGGTCCGACACGATTCCAAATTTCAATGGCCCGGCTCCACGTTAATTGGTCAACCGGTGTCGCCGGCCGCAGCGAGCGGCAGCAGCATTACCCACCATGTCGCCGCGAGAGCGGACGACCAGACCAAGGTCCCTGATTGTGAGGATAGATACCTGATAAACCCCCGCCCGGGAACACAACGGCCTGGCTGCGCGATCCACCTTCGGTCGCGGACGGCAGCGCGAGGGCGAACATGGGGATCACCGGGAAGCACGCGGCTGCGGCGGCTCTTGAACACGCCGATAGTCGACACCGGAGGCAGAGAACCATCGGATCTGCCGACAGCTCTGTGATTGTGTGAGCGTATCGGCCGGAAGGCGAGGGTAACGAGCGTCGGGATCGGGCTACCGGAACCGCCCGCAGTGCTGCGGCAGGCGGAATGTCAGTCCACTACAAGGCGGGTTTCCCCGCTGCCCCGTCCGGACGCGAGGCACGGGATCCTGCGGATACGCCCGCGCTGCAGCGGGAACCAACGACGCGCGCGAGCGTTTGTATGCGCTCAGGTACAGGGCGAATACGAAACATACCGCCCTCGCCGACCTGCATGATCGCGTCGTGAATCACCTTCAGCGGAGCTTGCCGCGGCGATCCGGAGGGAGACTCGCCCGAATGACCCATCCTCACATCCTTCTCGTCGATGACGAGCACATGGTCCTCGACGCGCTTGAGAGCCTGTTGTCTGACGCCGGTTTCACGATCAGCCGGGCGACGACAAGCGACATCGCCTTGGCGATCTTCAAGTGTCATGACATCGATCTCCTGATTACGGATATCAAAATGCCAGGCTGCCTCGACGGGGTGGCGCTGGCGGGACGGATGCGGGAGAAGAAGCCGGATCTGCCGGTCATCTTTCTGAGCGGCAGCCTCGACGGTCTGGCGAGTTCCGATCGGCTCACCTGGCCGAGCGCCTTTCTGATCAAGCCGATCGATATCACTGCCGCGGTCGATACAATCGATCGGCTGATCAGCGGCAGACCCGCTCGAACCGGTGCTACGGGTCGTCGTGCCGCCTCCGACGGTCCGATGTCCGACAGTCCGATGTCCGACAGTCCGATGCCGGCACGGCCGCCTGGAACCGGCGGCTCATGTAATAACGATGAGGCAACTATCGGCTGCTGGGACGACAACGAGGCACCGGTTCACAGCCGCGCCCGCATGTCATCGTGAGCGAACGGGTCCTCCGTTGACGACCGGGGCCTCCCCGCCAACCGTGCCTGTCCGGGCGGCCGCAGGGCTACTATCGGCGCGGGAGAATAGTCTGCAGCGCGCGCGTTGAGGATCCCAGCGCTGACATGAGCAACATGCAAGAAACCTCGGCGGGATTCGTCGTCGCTGCCGCGCTCACTGGCAATATTCTCATTGCCCTCAGCAAATACGGGGCTGCCTGGCTGACCGGCAGTTCCGCGATGCTCAGCGAAGCGGTCCATTCGACGGTTGACTGCGGCAACGGGCTGCTTCTCATGATCGGGCTCCGCCGTGGGGCACGACCGCCGGATGCCTCGCATCCCTTTGGCTACGGCATGGAGGTCTATTTCTGGTCCTTCATCGTGGCGGTCCTGATCTTCGGCGCCGGCGCGGGATTTTCGCTGTTCGAGGGCATCGAGAAGATCTTGCGTCCGCGTGCGGTGGATCATGTCCTGGCGAACTACGTCGCGCTTGGCATCGCTTTTCCGCTGGAGGCCGCATCCTGGGTGATCTCCTTGCGCAAGCTCAACCGCGGCCGCGGCGGTCGTGGCTGGCTGGAGGAGGCCCGCCGCAGCAAGGACCCGACCGTTTTTGCCGTATTGTTCGAAGATACCGCAGCGCTCCTTGGCCTCGTCGCTGCGGCGCTGGGCATCTGGCTCAGCCAGATCCTCAACCTTCCCCAACTCGATGGCGTCGCATCCCTGCTAATCGCCGCACTGCTTGCGTCGGTCGCATGGCTGCTCGCTCGGGAGTGCCAGAGCCTGCTGACTGGGGAGGCCGCGTTGCCAGAGCTTCGGCGCGAGGTGGCCGGCGCAGCAACTGCCGAACCCGGGGTGCTGGCCATCACCGAGATGGCGACCTTGCATCTGGGCCCCGACGCGGTGCTCGTGGCGCTCAGCCTTGAGTTCTCGGACGGACTGACAGCGCCAGAAATCGAGAGAGCGGTCCGCGTCATCGAGCACCGCATCCGTTGCTTGCACCCGAACGTCCAGCGCGTTTTCATCGAGGCCGATCCGCGCCGGCTTCACGCCACGACGGCGGAGGTGGCCCCGCCCGGGTCTCCCGCCGAGCAGACGTCCGCTTCGGGCGAGTGAACGAAAAGGCGTTCCATCCGTTCTCCTCCACTCTGGCAACTGGAGGTGCCGATGTCTTACCTGACGCGCGATGAAATCGTGGCCGTGCTCGGTCCGATTGATGACCATCTGATCACCGAGTTTCTGGCGACCGAGGCCAGTTCGGAAGAATTCGCCGCGGCCCGCGCCTGGCTGGCGAACGACGAGGCCCCGATGAATGCGGGCGCGCCACTGGCCAGTGGCCGCGTCGCGAGATTGATCGATCTTCTGGAGGCAGCCGAGAGCGACGTCGCCGACGAGGATGAGGTGTTGAGCCGCGGCTGAGGGTGCAACGGGCAGTTCCCCGTCTCTGCCCTGCCCGCCTCGTACGGCGGCGCGCGATCGATCGCCCACCGCATCACCGGGGCGGTGGCTCGTTCGGTGTTAATTCGCCCCGTCGCTGTCAGGCGGCCGGCCCGATGTCTTGCTGGCCGGCCCTCCAAGGCGCCGAGCGCCGGATATCCTGAGAACTGCTAATCGTCCTGGCCAGTCGCTGCTGATGCCGGCGGGATTGGCGTGGCGGCCCCGCGCCGGATCGCTGCGTCGAGCCCGGATCGCTGCGTCAAGCCCGGGTCGCCGCGTCGAGCCCGGAACGCTGCGTCGAGCATTGCGCCAGTGGTTGCACGAAATCAATGTGTTCCAGCAGGCTGGCCGCCGAGAGATCCATCTTTCGGCCGGCTGATGCCGGCGACCGTCGATCGGGCCATTGTTTAGGAGCAAACGGACGGGGCCCCTGATAGAATGTCCAGTACGGTTCGGCGGCAAACCAACTCCATCGTGCCCCCTCTCCCCGCCTGGGTCGATCCGTCGGAGGCTGCAATCGAGAACCGTCGCGATCTACGGGACCGTCTGACATGACCAGGGGCACGCCGAACGTCTTCCTGCGTGCCTTTCGCGCGCTGATGCCCCACGATGACCGCTTCGTCGGACGTTTCTGCGAACATGCCGCGCTCATCGTCCCCGCCGCCGCGGAATTCCGCTCGCTGATGTCCGGGGACGGCCGAGCCGAGCAGCATGCAAAAGAGATCGCGCGCCTGGAGGAGGCGGCCGACCGGATCACCCGCGACACGGTGCTCGCGATCCATCGGACGTTCGTGACGCCGTTCGACCGTTCGCAAATCCTGGATCTTATCACCGCTCTGGATGATACGATCGACCTGATGAAGGAGACCGGACGCCGCATGGTCCGCTACGGCGTCGCGTTCACGCCCGAGATGCTCGCCATGGGCGACTGCGTCGTGAAGGCGACGATCGAACTGCGCGACGGAATGCCCCTGCTGGGGTCGATTGACCGCAACGCCGACCGGTTGAGTGCCATGTCCGTGCATGTGCGGCAGATCGAGGGCGAAGCTGATGAACTTCTCGATCGCGGGTTGCGGGTGTTGTTCGCAGGTGACACATCGCCCGGCCACAAGCTGACGGTGGAGAAGGTCTATGACCTGATCGAAGCGGTGGTCGATCGCTGCGAGGACGTTGTCGATGTGATCGACGGCATCGTCGTCGAGCAGGTGTAGGCCACCGATATGGGTCCGTCCTCGGTCGCCACGCCGATGCTCATCGGGCTGATTTCCGTGGCATTGCTGTTCGACTTCCTGAACGGGTTGCACGACAGCGCCAATTCCATTGCGACGGTGGTGACCACGCGGGTGCTGCGACCGTTCAC
>DASWON010000434.1:0-3615 GCA_036398735.1 Rhodopila sp. | reverse complement strand
GGCTTCTTTTTCGACACCGCCCTGGCGCTGCCGCTATTGCTGGTCGGGGACTACGAGGCCGCGGCGCAGATGAGCCGGCAGGCGCGCGACCATCACCCCGGCTTGTCATCGACGCACAAGCTGCTGCTGGCGGCGCTGGGGCATATGGGCGCGACCGGTGAGGCTGCCGCCGTGCGCAGGGCGTTGCTGGCGCTGGAGCCGAACTTCTCCCTGCGCGCCGCGGCACTGCGTTCGCCGCTGACGCGCCAGAAGGACCTCGACTGCTATCTGGATGGCCTGCGTCTGGCAGGCATTCCCGACCGGGCTAGGCCAGTGCTGGCTCCGCACTGACCGTCTGGACCCCGGAGAACGGACAGATCCCCTGCCGGCGCTTCCTGGCGGCCACGGCATAGGCACCAAACGCCCGGTCGGGATCAGCGCTCGGCACCACGATGGTCTGATGATACGCGTCCCAGTCGAGGTCGCTCATGCTGACCATGTCAGGAACAATCGCGGTGGCGTTGATCGTGTGTTCAGCATAGGCTTCCCGGGGCAGTGGCTGGACCTGAAGCAGCGGGAAGTTTGCTCTGAGATGCACCGGCTTGTGGGTACGCGTCAGGCGCAGGTTGGTGAACAGCGGTCCGAACCAGCGATCGGTTTCGACGATGCCTTCGTACAGGCTGTAGCCGCCGGGGTTGGGCAGGTTGACCGGCGGACGCACCAGCAGGCTCCAGCCCGGCGCGGTACGCGCCATCAGGCCGGTCCAGATCTGCAGGACGCCCGGTTCGGGCAGCGCGGTCAGAAATGGCGGAGCACAGCCTTCCAGGGTCTTCGGAGCGACGCCGTCGAAGGCCTGGGAGAAGTCCGGAAACTGCGCGGCCGGCGACAACGGCATCCAGTCATGCGCACCTTCGAAGTGCCAGAAGATATCGTGTCCGTCCCAGATCACCTGCAGATCCATGGGAGAGAAGATCCACCATCCGTACCCGGCGGCGCTGGTCACCGCGTCACAGTAACGATAGGCGCGTGTGGGCAATGTTCCCGCGGCGGCGCGGTCGGCGCGTTCCGGCGGACGAGCTTGCTCGATGAGGCGATGCAACCACAGCCGAGGTTGGTTGTCCAGCATAAGGCGGTCCTCGCATCGAACGGATAATTTCATATCGAACGAAATATGAGTATGTCGTTTCGGAGCGAGTGACGCCCCGAAACGACATGATCACGGTCTACTTCCGTAATGGAAGCCGGCAGGCGGCACCGAAGCTGATGCGGCCGCTGTCGTTGATGCTGGGGAGAGGACGCGCCGGAGCAGCATTTGCTGTATTTGGAGACGAAACCAAAGGTGAAGCGCCGTCCGGAGGAGGAAGGTCGGCGCTGTCGGCGATCATCGCTGTGTTGGCAACAGAACTGAAAGTCGTCATCAAGGTCTCCTTTCAAGTCGACGACCATTACATAGCGGCTATCGTTCCGTCAGACAACAAAAATCTCACGAAGCCGTGATCACAAACTCGTTATGATATAACAATATATGTATTCTGGAGACAAATCATTACAAGTGTGCGACGCGTACCGCGAGGCGATGCCTGTCCCATGTAACCACCGGCATCCGATGCGGCATCCACGAAGCGACGGCGTGCTGCGGCGGGTCGGCGGCAAACCGCCGATGGTTGCAGACGAGAGCTGTTTCGGTTGTCGCCGCGCAAAGGTTCGCCGTGCCGCGGATCAGCGCGCAGCGAGCCTGGGGGTCAATGGGGACACTCCGGGCCGAAGTTCCCGGTGCGGGTCATCAGTCCGAGGCCCGCTGTGGCACGGATCCATGCTATGGCGGACTGCGCAGCCATCGCACCGGGACAGAGCTGCCGTCAGGGGAGGAGCTGGCCGCCGTCAGGCGATGATCGGCTTGCGCAGAACCATCAGCGGGATGAGGAAGAACACCATCGCCGTCGTCACCGCCGACACGATGATCAGCGGCGCCAGCGTCTCGTTGAAAACGTGCTAGTAGAGCACGGAACCAAGAGTGTCCGCGAGCGGGCCGGTCAGGTTGACGATCGACATCATGCCGGCGAAGGCGAAACCTTCGGCGCCCTCCGGGCAGGCTTCGGCGGCCAGGGACATCGTCGCGATCATCACGAACATCCCGACGATGCCGCCCGCCAGCCAGATCACCACGGCGGTGGCCGGCGTGCTGAGCCCGAGATACGCCAGGGTGCTGACCACGCCGCTCAGAATGCTCAGCCGCAGCAGCGCGATATGGCTGAGGCGATGCAGACCCGACAGGAACAGCAGGCCACCGATGATCCAGCCGCCAGCGGAAATCGACGACAGTATACTGATGAAGCCCTGCGAGAAGCCCAGTTGATCGCTCATCTGAAAGTACAGTGGTGTGCCGAACCCTGGACTGAAGTGGTACAGAAAGAGGAAGGACGCGACCAGCCACAGGTTGCGGCTGCGGAACGCGCGCAGCAGGGCGCCCAGGCGTTCCTGCAGCGCCGCCAGGTCGACCCGGGCGCGCGGTTCGTGGATCATCCCGACGCTGCCGATAATGGCCAGGGGCGCCACCGCGGCGATCGCGGCCGCAGTGTGCAGGGCGTCCAGCGGGGACAGGATTTCAATCAGGTAGCCGGAGACCGGCACGACGATCATCTGCGCGATATTGTACCATAGCCATTGCTGATTGACGAGGCTGGCGCTGGCGTTGTTCTTCTGGCCCGTCTCGACCAGCAGCGCACCGCACAGTGTGCTGGAGACCGCCATCGCGATCGCCGTGACCGTCATCGCCGGGATCACCGCGGATGTCGTGGTACGCGTCGCGACCCAGGCAAAGCCCAGAACCGCGGCGATGTTGGCCAGCACCAGATAAGGTCGCCTGCGGTAGCCGAACAGCGGCACGAAGTCAGAAATCGCGCCCCACAGCGGCTTGATCACCCAGGGCAGTTCAAGAATTGCGAGCGAGGCGCTGATCGTGACCGGGTCCCAGCGCAGGCTCTCCTTGAGCCAGTGCTGCAAAGGCTGCCAGATGATCCCGGACTTGGCCTGGCAGATGCCCTCCACCGCGTAAACGATGGCGAAGAACCACATGGTGCGGCGGATGGAGGGGTCTGATCGCATGTTGGCATTGTGCGGGAGGGGGCGGTTGCCCTCAAGCGGGGGGCTTGGCAACGTTGGGCCGCGAGCATGAGGGAAACAGCGTATGGCCTGGCGTATCGGCATCGATATTGGCGGCACGTTCACCGACGTGGCGATGGTGGAGGAGGACAGTGGCCGGATCGGGATTGCCAAGGTACTGACGACGCCACGGGATTTCGGCCAGGGCGTGATCGACGGCATCCGCCGCGGACTGGCAGAGAATGCGATCGACCCGGCCGACGTGGCGATGCTGTCGCACGCAACCACCGTGGTGACCAATGCTCTGCTGGAGCACAAAGGGGCCAGATGCGGCTTCATCGCCACGCGCGGCTTTCGCGACCTGCTGGAACTGCGCCGCTCATCGCGACCGGACCTGTATGATCTGTTCCAGGACGGGCCGGCGGTCCTGGTGCCCCGGCGCTACCGGTGGGAGATCACTGAACGCATCGATGCCCAGGGCGACGTCGTCACGCCGCTGGCGACGGACGAACTCCCGGCGCTGATCGAGGCAAT
>DASWON010000433.1:0-7358 GCA_036398735.1 Rhodopila sp. | reverse complement strand
ACAAACTTCCCGAGATCGCCCAGCGGCCCGGTGCCACGCGGACCGCGCGCCGCACCCTGAAGCGGGTGGCGATCGGTCTGGCGCTGCTGGCGGCGATCGTGGCGGCGGGGGATTTCGGGTACCACTACTGGACCACCGGTCGGTACCTGGTCTCGACCGACGATGCCTACGTGAAAGCCGACTACACCACCATCGCGCCCAAGGTGTCGGGCAACATCAGCGAGGTGCTGGTGCAGGACAACCAGCCGGTCCGGCGCGGGGAGGTGCTGGCGCGCATCGACGATCGCGATTACCGGGCAGCCCTGGCCCAGGCGAGCGCCGACGTGGACGCAGCCGACGCCGCGGTGCGCAACCTGGATGCGCAGATCCTGCTGCAGCAGTCGGTGATCGAGCAGGCCAAGGCCACGGTGGCCGCGACGGCGGCGGTGCTGAAGTTCGCTCAGGCCGATGCGATGCGGTACCAGGATCTGATGAAGACCGGCGCCGGCACGACCCAGACCGCGCAGCAGAGCGTCGCCAACCGCGACCAGACCACCGCGCAGCTGCAGCGCGATCAGGCAGGGTTGGTCGCCGCGCAGAACAAGATCGGGGTGCTGGTGACCGCCCGGGCCCAGGCGGTCGCACAGCGTGAGCACAGCGTGGCGGTGCGCCAGCAGGCGGAGCTCAATCTGTCCTACACCACGATCGCCGCGCCCGTGGACGGGACGGTCGGCGCGCGGACGCTGCGGGTCGGGCAATACGTCGCGGCCGGCACCCAGCTGATGGCGGTTGTGCCGCTGCACGCCGCCTACATCGTCGCCAACTTCAAGGAAACCCAGCTGACCTATGTGCGGCCCGGCCAACCGGTCGAGATCGCGATCGACGGCTTTCCGGACGCCGACGTGAAAGGCCACGTGGACAGCCTGTCGCCGGCCAGCGGGCTGGAGTTCTCGCTGCTGCCGCCGGACAACGCCACCGGCAACTTCACCAAGATCGTGCAGCGCATCCCGGTCAGGATCGTCCTCGACGACTCCAGCCTGAACGGCCTGCTGCGCGCCGGCATGTCGGTGGAACCGACCATCAACACCAAGGCCACGAACGCGGCCGCCGTCTTCAAGGCCGGCAGCGCCGATGGCGGAGCCGTCAAGGCGGTCGGCACCGGGACCGCGGGGGCCGGCAAGGCGGTCGGCACCGGAACCGCGGCGTCCGCCACCCCGGCGGGATGACCCTTACCGCCGTTTCGTCATGATCCTCGCGGCCGTCGCGCCGCATCCCTGGTGCACGCACGCCGCAGCCTTCGCGCACCAGGAAGGAGTTCCGCTATGCCAACCTCCCCGTCGCCCGCCAAAATGTGGGTCGCTGTCGTCGGTTCGACGCTCGGCGCCTTCATGGCGGTGCTGAATATCCAGATCGTCAACGCCTCGCTGGCCGACATCCAGGGTGCGATCGGCGCCGGCATCGATGACGGCGGCTGGATTTCCACCGCCTATCTGGTCGCCGAGATCGTGGTCATCCCGCTGTCGGCCTGGCTCGCCCGGGTGTTCTCCGTACGCCTGTACCTGCTGACCAACGCCGTGCTGTTCCTGGCCTTCTCCGTCGCCTGCGCATTCGCGCGCGACCTCCAGCAGATGATCGTCCTGCGCGCCATCCAGGGCTTCACCGGCGGCGTGCTGATACCGATGGCGTTCACCATCATCATCACGTTCCTGCCCAAGGCGAAGCAGCCGATCGGTCTCGCGCTGTTCGCCCTGTCGGCGACCTTCGCCCCGGCCATCGGCCCGACCATCGGCGGCTACCTGACGGAAAACTGGGGCTGGGAGTATATCTTCTACGTCAATCTCGTGCCGGGCGCGCTCATGGTCGGCATGCTGTGGTTCTCGCTGGACAGCAGCCCGATGCAACTGTCGTTGCTGCGGCAGGGCGACTGGCTGGGCATCATCACGATGGCGGTCGGCCTCGCCGCGCTGCAGACCGTGCTGGAGGAAGGCAACAAGGACGACTGGTTCGGCTCGCCCTTCATCGTCCGGCTGTCGGTGATCGCCGCGGTGTCCCTGTCGCTGTTCCTCTGGATCGAGCTGACCACGACCAATCCGCTGCTCAACCTGCGGCTGCTCGCCCGGCGTAACTTCGGCTTCGGCATCGTGGCGAACTTCCTGCTGGGCACGGCGCTGTACGGGTCGGTGTTCATCCTGCCGGTCTATCTGTCCCGCATCCAGGGCTACAACGCGGAGCAGATCGGGATGGTGCTGGCCTGGACCGGCCTGCCGCAACTGGTGCTGATCCCGCTGGTGCCGCGCCTGATGCGGCGGTTCGACGTCCGCCTGATCATCGGCTTCGGCTTCGCGCTGTTCGCGACCAGCAACTTCATGAACATCCATATGACGACCGACTACGCCGACGACCAGCTGTTCTGGCCAAACATCGTCCGCGCCGTGGGCCAGGCGCTGGCGTTCACGCCGCTGTCCGCCGTCGCCACCGCCGGAATCGAACGCGAGAACGCCGGTTCCGCCTCGGCCCTGTTCAACATGATGCGCAACCTGGGGGGCGCGGTCGGCATCGCCACGTTGCAGACCTTCCAGTCGAAACGCGAGCAGTTCCACTCCAACGTGCTGACCGAGCCGGTCTCCCAGTTCGCCGAGGCGACGCGGCAGCGGATTGCCGAACTGACTGGGTATTTCCTGTCGCATGGCGTCAGCGACCAGGCCGAGGCCACCCACAAGGCGATCATCGCGATCGGCGGCCAGGTGCGCCAGCAGGCCAACATCATGGCCTTCAGCGACACGTTCTATCTGCTGGGTGTCGGCCTGGTCATCGCGCTGATCGCCAGCCTGCTGCTGAAAAAGCCCGCCAGCGTCGAAGCCGGCGGGGCGCACTGAACCCCGTCGTCCGGAAGGGAGGTCATCCGATGAACGCCGCCATGATCACGACGCGGCCCCAGTCAGCCGGTCTTGCGCCGATGCGGGCCGTCCGGGTGCATCGTTTCGGCGCGCCGGACGTCATCGCCCTGGACAGCGTTGTCCCGCCGCGGCCGGGAGAGGGTGAGGTCCTGGTTCGGGTCAAGGCCGCCGGGGTGGGGCCCTGGGACGCCTGGATCCGCGCCGGCCGCAGCGTGCTGCCCCAGCCGCTGCCGCTCACGCTTGGCTCCGACCTGTCCGGCGTGGTCGAGGCGATCGGTCCGCATGTGACGACGTTCCAGCCGGGCGAGGCGGTGTACGGCGTCACCAATCCGCGCTTCACCGGCGCCTGTGCCGACTACGCCGTGGCGTCAGCCGGCATGATCGCCGGCAGGCCGGCGGTCCTCGACGACGTCCACGCCGCGGCCGTTCCGGTGGCCGCCGTGACGGCCTGGCAGGCGCTGTTCGAACAGGCACGCGTCGGGCCAGGGCAGAGCGTGCTGATCCATGGCGGCGCAGGCAATGTCGGAGCCTTCGCCGTTCAGCTCGCCCACCTCGCGGAGGCCCACGTCATCGCCACGGCCGCCGCCCGCGATAGTGGCTGTGTCCGCACTCTCGGCGCGGATCGGGTCATCGACCGCGCCACCCGGTTCGAGGATGTCGTTCGCGACATCGATGTCGTCGTCGATCTGGTGGGGGAGCCGGTCCAGTCACGCTCATTCGGCGTCCTGAAGCCGGGTGGCGTGCTGGTGTCGGCGGTTTCGCAGCCGGATCAGGAGCGCGCGCGGCGATCCGGGGTGAGGGCGATGTTCTTCCTGGTCGATGTCACCACGATGCACCTGACCCGGATCGCGGAGATGATCGACGCGGGCGACCTGCGCTCAGACGTCGGCACGGTTCTGCCGCTGGCCGATGCGTGCCTGGCGCACGAGATGCTGGACGGCACCCGGCCGCATCCCCGCGGCAAGATCGTGCTCCAGGTGGCGCCGTAGCCGGCCCGGCTCGGTGACCTGCGCCTCGCTGCCTGTGTCCTCACCGGGCAAGTTGAGCCCGCAAACGCGCGTCCGGCAAGGTGACCCATGCCCCTTGTGCCATCACCGGGCGGTTGAGGGGCCGGCTCGTTGTCCGATGCCGCGCGGCCTGTGTCATCACCGGTCGCGTGAGGGTCCGGCACGTGGCCGACGCCTCGCCGCCTGCGTCATCACCGGGCGGTTGAGGGGCCGGGTCGGTGACCCATGCCGCGCGGCCTGTGTCATCACCGGGCGGGTGAGGGTCCGGCTCGGTGGCCGACGCCTCGCGGCCTGCGTCATCACCGGGCAAGTTGAGCCCGCAAACCAGCGTCCGGCCTGATGACCCACATCGCCGCCTGTGTCATCGCCGGGCTTGGCCCGGTGACCCACGAATTGCCGTCGCGATGCCGCGCGTCGTGCGTGGCGGTCCGGGCGGCGCTCGCATGGCTGGCGCCCAACCCGGCACCCCGGGGGCGTCGCGCGACACGCCGCTGCCGCCGAACGGGCAAGCGGAGGCGAAGCCGCGCCACGGTCAGCGGGCGCCGGTGAGGGCCTGCTTGCCCATCCACTCCTGCACCAGCGCGGCGACCGCATCCGAATTCCGGTCCATCATCGGAAAGTGCGAGTTGCCTCGGATGCCCATCGCTGGCAGGTCGAGCACGTCCGCGGTCCCGCCGGCCTCACGCAGCGCCTGAAAGTATCGGCCGACGCGCGCCACGTTGTCGCGCCAGAGCGGGTCGCGATCGATGTAGTCGCCGAGCACCAGCAGATGTGGCACCCGTCGCAGCGTCGCCACATCCACCGTGTCCGGGTCGGGCGCGCCGGATGGCTCGACGGCGATGACCGCCCGCACCGTTTCCGGCGCGTGCAGAGCGGCGCGGAAGCCGAACGCTCCGCCCTGGCTGTGGGTCATGATCACGCTTGGCCCCACCTTGCGGACCAGCGCGTCATACGCCGCCTGGGTCGGCGCGTCGTTACTGGCCCAGCGCGGCACGATCTGTTTCTGGAACTGGTCGATCTGGGCCACCGGAAACAATGTCTCCGGGTATGGCGTCCGCGTCGCATACGACCCCGGCGGCCCGAACCGGAACAGCTCCCAGCATTCCTGCTTGGATCGGAAATGCGGTGAATCGCGAAAGATCTCCGGATAGCGTGACCAGGAGGCACGTCCCCGCTCGACGGCATCGGAGACGAACACGTCATGCCCCGCGTGCAGGAACCACGACTGCCAGCCCGGCGCACCGTCCGGCTTGGTCTCCCACGTCGCGCCGGTCATCCCGCCGCCGTGCCACAACAGCAGCGGATACCGCGCGCGCGGTGCTTCCAGCCGCACGTACTGGACATACATCTGCCCGGTCTCGAAGTCGCCGTCGGATGAGAAGGAGCGCGGTGCCGCGCCCTGGGCCAGAAGCATCTCCCGCGGCGGCAGCCCCGACAGCGTCACCGGTTCGCCGCCCACGTGGAAGCTGCTGATCTCCCGCACATTGATCACCATGCCGAACCCCCCTCTAATCGTCCCGCAGTTAAGGAGGAAACGGCATCATGGGTAAACTCGACGGCAAGGTCGCGATCGTCACCGGCGCGGCACGCGGTCTCGGACGTGCGTACGCGCTGCGACTGGCCGGGCTGGGTGCGAAGGTGGCGGTGACGGACCTGAACCTGAAATCGTATGCGGAGTTCGAGGCCGAGGCGAAGGCCATGACCGCCGACAGCACCACGGACGAGATCATCGCCGCGGGCGGGGAGGCGATCGGCTTCACGACCGACGTCACCGATGAAGCCGCCGTTCATGCAATGGTGCGACAGGTGCACGAGACCTGGGGCCGCGTGGATATCCTGGTGGCGAATGCCGGCGGCGGGCGGGGCCGGCCGATCGACACCAAGGCGAGCACGCTCGACTCGGGGCTGCTGCATCTCGTCACCAGCATGAACCTGTTCGGCACCGTCTATGCGGTCAACGCCGTCGCGCCGATCATGAAGCAGCAGCGTTCGGGACGCATCGTGACGGTCAGTTCGGTCGCCGGGCTGGGGCCGTCCCCGGACGGCGGCTATGCCCATTACGGTGCGGCGAAGGCGGCGATCGCGCACTACACGCGGTATCTGGCGCAGGATGTCGGGCCATTCGGCATCACTGCCAACTGCATCGCGCCCGGAGTGATCGCCACGGGCCGGATCATGGCGACGGTGGTGCCCGGCAGCAGCAACGCCAACCGCGACCCATCGGAACAGGTCGCGCTGCGCCGTCTGGGGACCGTGGAGGACTGCGCCAAGGTCGTCGAGTTCCTCTGCACCGACCTGTCCGACTACGTCACCGGGCAGGTCATCGCGATCGACGGCGGGATGGTGCGGTCCGGCTGAGGCCACGGACACCGATCCGATCGCGTTGGGCGCCGGGCGCGGGACTCCGCCGGCCGGGCGCGGCACTCCGTCACTCGCGCCCGCCGGTCACACCCGCCGCAGATCCAGCGTCCGGGGATGCTCGCGGGACCGATGCACAATCGGCTCCCGCATAGGGCCCGGCGTGTGCCCGAACGGGAAGAACCGCGAACGACGGCGTGCCTCGGCTTCGTTCGCGTTGACCGGAAAGGTCTCATAGTTGCGGCCGCCGGGGTGGGTGACGTGATACGTCAGCCCGCCCAGACTGCGGCCGCTCCAGCGGTCGAACACGTCGAACACCAGCGGCACATGCACGCCGATCGTCGGGTGCAGCGCGCTCGGCGGATTCCACGCCTTGAAGCGCACGCCGCCGACATACTCGCCCTCTCTGTCTGTCCGGGTCAGCGGCACCGCGGCGCCATTCGCCGCCAGCACATAGCGCTCATCCACCCAGCCGGACACCCGCGCCTGGACCCGCTCCACCGAGCTGTCGACATAGCGCACCGTGCCGCCGACCGCCTGTTCCTCGGCCAGCACGTGCCAAGGCTCCAGGGCGTTGCGCAGTTCCAGCTCCATCCCACGGAACGCAACCTGCCCGACATGCGGGAAGCGGAACGCCAGATGCGGGGAGAACCAGTCCGGGTCCAGCGGAAAGCCGAGTGCACCGATCTCCTCGAGCGCGCCGCGGAAATCCTCCTCGACGAAGTGCGGCAGCATGAAGTCGTCGTGCACACGCGTGCCCCAGTGGATCAGCGTCCGCTCATACGGCCGCTCCCAGAACGCCGCGACCGCGGACCGCATCAGCAGCATCTGGGCGGCGGACATGCGTGCATGCGGCGGCATCTCGAACGCGCGGCATTCCACGAGGCCGCGACGGCCCGATGCACTGCCCGGGTCATACATCTTGTCGATGGAGAATTCCGTGCGATGCGTGTTGCCGGTCATGTCGGCGAGGATGTTACGGAACAGCCGGTCGGTGATCCAGGGCGGCACCGGCTGCTTCGCCCTGACCTGCGAGAAGGCGATTTCGAGTTCCGCGAGGCTGTCCTGTCGCGCCTCGTCGACGCGGGGATGCTGGCTGGTCGGCCCGATGAACTGG
>DASWON010000432.1:0-16846 GCA_036398735.1 Rhodopila sp. | reverse complement strand
CCACGATCGCGCGCAATTTCCGTCAGCCTCCGGATTGCCACGAATACCCGGGCCTAGAGCGTCTGGTGTGCTTCAAATTGAGCCCGCAGACACTGGAGACGATACGATATGTGCAGCAGCATTCTGCTCCGTCTGATCCCGTATTCATTGGATTGCCCCGACACGACAGGATCTTTGTCAACGCCGTGACGCCGTATTTCGTCATGAACCGGCCGGTTCCCACAAAATGGCATCAGTTCGATCCCGGCTTGCAAACGAGCAGCCCGATCCAGCAGGAAATGGTCGATGAGCTGCGGCGTGTACAGCCCAGACTGGTCATCATCGACGACGCGGGAGGCTTCCCGCACGAGCCCAACGAGAGCAGTCTGAGCAGTGGCGTGACCGTGCTGGACGACTATCTTCTGCAAACCTACGCCACGACGGCGGTCTTCGGCCGCAGCAAGGTCCTGGTGATTCGCGGGAAGACTATGCCGCTACGATCGTCCGGGGACGCTGCCGGCCCGGCCACGCACGTGGTTTCCGCTTGTGCGCCGGATCGCGCCCGCTGCGGGCCTCACTGAACATGGTCATCGAGCGTGGGGCGGAAAATCCGGCCCGGATCCATCTGCTTGTCACGGGTTGCGGGCCTCCAATGCTCCGGTTGAGGCGTATCCAATTGCAGAGAAACGCGGGTTGCGTCGCGACTGCGATTCGCCGATTGAACCGGATCCTTCCTGCCAGGAACGACGTAGCGCGCTTCACTGATGCCGGGTACCGGTATTCCGATGCGACGTCTTGTCGTGCCATGGCGGGGCCCCCGGCAAAGGGTGAAACTCGCAACAAGATTAGCAAGCCGTCGATTTCCAGCGTGGTCCATGGCTCTAAAGTCCGACCTGATCCACAGGGCGGCGGACTTCAGAACGAGCACAGTGGACCCTTTTTCGGGTCTCGGGCTGACGTTGCCGGACCGCCGAGGCCCGGTTGTTCTGGCGCGAACGGCCGATCCCGGCCTGCCTATCGCTGGTCGCCGGTTACGCCCTTGGGCATTGTTCCGACCCCGCATCAGGCCGCTTCCACGCAGCACCCCATCAGCTGATATTTCAAGGGCTGATTTCCGCGGGCGCCTGACAGGCACTCCGGGACCGGCATCCCGTCCCCACGATCTTCCGCGTCAGAGACATAGTCGCAAAACATCATGATATTGCATCGGCATGATCGTCACGGTGCTGTCATCAGCGGCGGATCATTGCTGCCGCCGGTGTTCGCACTGGTCGGCATCACCGTGGTGTTCTATACCGGGATCTCAGTAAACTTGGGCGCGCTGTTCATGTCGATTGCACCGATGGCGACACGAATGCTGGCTGGCGTCATGGTGCAAGCGATGCAGGCGTGCGGTCGGCTTGGTGGCCACGACAGGGGTTGCGGCGCGACATCCTGATGTACCTTCCTTCAATTCAGCCCCGCACCGCGCGATCGCTATACGATGAGATCGGCTTGCAATCACCGGCACCGAGGCGGAACATTATGATGCGCGAACGACGTCCTGTACAGTTGGGGCTGCTCGCACAGGCGGCGGACCGTCAACCCAGCGGCGCGAATGGCACGCTCCACGGCTGTGGCGTGGCACAGCCGGATGACGACGCCCGCCAGGCGTGGCTGCCGGTGGGCGCCGAGGCCGTCCTTCGTGCGAGCGCGCCATGAGCCCGCGTCCACCACTCGCCGTGGACCTGGACGGCACGCTGATCCTGTCCGACACGCTGCATGAAAGCGTCATCGGCTTGCTGAAGCAGTCCCCGCTGAAGATCATTCCACTGGCGCGATCGCTGCCGTCTGGCAAGGCCGCGGTCAAGCGCGGCGTCGCCGGGGACATCGACTTCGACCCGGCGATGCTGCCGTACAATCAGGAACTGCTGGCCTATTTGCGCAGCGAACACGCGGCGGGCCGGCGCATCGGTCTGTTCACCGCGGCCGATCAGTCGATCGCCGACGCAGTGGCCGCGCACCTGGGGTTTTTCGACGTTGTCCGCGGTTCAGACGGCGTGACCAACCTCAGCGGGAGGGCCAAGGTCGCGGCGATCGAGGCCGAATTCGGCCCGGTCTTTGCCTATGCCGGCGACAGTCCCGTCGACATGCCGATCTTCGCCCGCGCCGCCAGTGCGATCCTTGTCGGTCCCAAGGCCCGCCTGTTGATCAAGCTGCGCGCCAGCCCAAACGTAGAGGCGAAGTTTCCGTTGCCGGGTCCCAGCCCCCTCGTCTGGGCTCGGGCGTTCCGGCTCAAGCATTGGGCCAAGAATGCACTGGTCTTTGTCGCCCCTTTGCTTGCCGGCCAGTACCGGCCCGTGTTGATGAGCGTGGTGCTGTTCGTGCTTATGGGGGTACTCGCATCGGCGACCTATCTCGTGAACGATCTGGCTGACCTGGCCGCCGATCGCGCGCATCCGAGGAAGTGCCTGCGCCCCCTGGCGTCGGGTGCGATCTCCGTGCGCCAGGGCGTGCTGACGGCGGCCGTCATGATCATCGGCTCCCTGCTCGCCAGTTTCGTGCTGATGCCGCTGGGATGTACCCTCGTTCTGGCCAGTTATCTGGTGATCACGCTGCTCTACAGCGCGACCCTGAAGCACCTCGCGATGATCGACGTGACCGTGCTGGCCGGACTGTTCACGTTGCGCGTACTGGCCGGCGGAACCCTGGTGGCGGCGCCGCTCTCACCCTGGCTGTTGACCTTCTCGATGCTGTTCTTCCTGGGGCTTGCGGCGATCAAGCGTTATGCCGAACTGCACCGCGTGATCCGGACCCTCGGCGACGGTGCCAGCGCCCGAGGCTACAGCGAGCCGGACATGCCGATCCTGCTGGCCACCGGCGTGTCGACCGGCGTGTCGTCGATCGTGATCTTCATGATCTACCTGATCAATGAGCAGTACCCGCAGGCAGTGTACCGGCACCCGGCTGTGCTCTGGGGCATCATGCCGGTGCTGCTGGTCTGGATCCTGCGCCTGTGGCACCTCAGCGTGCATGGCCGCATGAGCGAGGATCCTGTCATCTTCGCGCTGAAGGACCGGTTCTCGCTCGCGCTTGGATGCGTGATCCTGCTGATCATGCTGGTGGCCCGCTTTTGACCGAGACCGCCCGCTCCGACTACCTCTCCTGGGGCCGTGTCGTCCACGCCTCGCACCATGTCGTCAGGCCCTCGACTCGCGATGCGGCCGCGCGCTGCCTGACGACGCATGACCAGTCGGTTCTTGGTTACGGCTGCGGACGATCCTATGGCGATGTCGGGCTGAACCCTGATGGGCGCCTGATCGATTGCCGGGGCCTGGACCGGTTCATCGCATTCGACCGCGAGACCGGCATCCTGTCGTGCGAGGCGGGTGTCACACTGGGGGAGATCCTCGCTGTCGTTTGCCGCCCGGAGGCCGACGGCAGCGGCTGGCTGTTGCCGGTCACGCCCGGAACCCGGTTCGTGACCGTGGGGGGTGCGATCGCCAACGACGTGCACGGCAAGAACCACCACTCGGCCGGCACCTTCGGCTGCCACGTTCTGTCTTTGGAACTTGCCCGCAGCGATGGCAGCCGACTGATCTGCACGCCGGACGCGCACCCCGAACTGTTCGCGGCAACAATCGGCGGCCTCGGGCTGACCGGACTGATCCTGAGCGCCACCATCCAGATGCGCCGCGTCCCTGGTCTGGCGGTGGAAGCCGAGGACATCCGGTTCGGCCGCCTGTCGGATTTCTTTGCACTGGCCGACGAGTCGGACGAGGCATGGGAATACACCGCCGCATGGATCGACTGCGTCGCCGGCGGCCGCGCCTTGGGCCGCGGCATTTACTCCCGAGCCCGTCATGCGGCCAGGCGCGGCACGCCCCCCCCGCCACGGCTGCCAAAGGTGCGCTTCCCGGTCGCGCCGCCGTTCTCTCTGGTTACGCCGCTCACGGTGCGGGCCTTCAACGCCGCCTACTGGCGCAAGCTGGGGCCGCGCGGCCGGTCGCACCATGTCGGCAGCTATGAGAAGGTCTTCTATCCGCTGGATGCGATCGGCGAATGGAATCGCGTCTACGGCCCGCGTGGCTTCTATCAGTTCCAGTGCCGGATCCCGCCGGCGGGCATGCGCGATGTGGTGGCTGAACTGCTCGGGATGATTGCGGCGTCCGGGCAGGCCTCGACCCTGTCCGTGCTGAAGCTGTTCGGCCCGAGGGAGTCGCCGGGCCTGCTGTCGTTTCCCGCGTCCGGCGCCACCCTGGCGCTCGACTTTCCCAACCGCGGCGCCAGCACCGGTACACTGCTGCGGCGTTTGGAGGAGGTGGTGATGCAGGCCGGCGGCCGGCTGTATCCTTGCAAGGACGGGGTGATGCAGCCCGCCACGTTCCAGGCGGGGTACCCCGGACTTGGGCGCTTCCTGACCCACATCGATCCTGGTTTCGCGTCCGGCTTTGCCAGGCGGGTCACCCTGCTGCCCATGCCGGGATAGAACGTCGGTTATGAAGCAAACCCAGGCTGATAGCGGCGCGGTTGCGATCTTCGGCGCAACCTCCGACATCGCGATTTGCGTCGCCCGCCGTTACGCGGAAATGGGACGGCGGCTGGTTCTGGTCGGCCGCGACGACGCCGGCCTGGCAGCGCTCGCCGCGGATCTTGGCGTGCGCGGTGCGGCCGAGACGGCGGTTCTGCGCGCGGATTTTGCGCATCTGGAGGATCTGCCGGCGCTGGTGGGCGCGGCATGGGATCGGTTCGGAGGCGTCGGCGTGGCGCTTGTCGCCTATGGGGTGACTCCCGACCAGCACGTTGTCGAACGCGATTCGTCGGCTGCCGCGGCGGTGCTGACGGTCAACTTCACCAGCCCCGCGATTCTGCTGAACGAACTGGGACGGCGGTTCGAGGAGCAGCGGCGCGGGACCATCGTCGCCATCACGTCGGTCGCCGGCGACCGCGGCCGCAAGAGCAACTATGTCTACGGCGCTGCCAAAGGTGGGTTGCAGCGCCTGTTGCAAGGACTTCGGCACAGACTGTGGTCCGTGGGCGTCGCGGTGGTGGATATCAGGCCGGGGTTCGTCGCGACCAAGATGACGGCACACCTCGATCGCAAGGGGATGCTGTGGGCCAGCCCGGACCGGGTGGCGACCGATATCGTCGGCGCGATCGCAAGACACCGGGCAGTCTGTTACACGCCCGGCTTCTGGCGGCTGATCATGCTGATCGTCTGTGCCACGCCCCGAGCGCTGTTTCACCGCTCATCGCTCTGAGCGTGGTGCCGGCTGGCTGCCGCGAATCAGTCGCCGAGCCACCAGGCCCGGCTTGCCGCTGGTCCCATGACACGCGTCCGGGAAAGGGGCTTATGCCGTGTCGGCCCCAGTCACCTGCATCACAGCCAGTCACCTTCACCACAGCCAGTCACCACATCGCTGATCCCGTCCCCGATCACCGCATCCCCCGTCACCACAGCCCCATCTCCGATCACCCATCCCCGATCACCCCATCGCCGATCACCCCATCCCGATCGCCCCATCCCGATCGCCACGTCCCATCAATCGCCCCATCTCCGATCGCCCATCTCCGATCGCCACGTCCACCAATCGCTACATGCCGTTTGCGGCCGCAAGAGCGCTGGCCGGGGAGGCGGTTGCCATGTCTTCGAGAGCTTGACTGTTGGCATGGGGATCCGTCTCGCAACTTCGTTGCGGACAGTATAGATTGATATCGCAATAAACCCCCTGTTCGTGCTCCTCCCGGGATATGATATCCGTCGTTATGGGCTCCGGCCCGCTCCGCTCAACCTGGATGGACCACGGTGCCGCCTCGGCCGGGCATGCCAAGGGTTGGAAGAGAAATAATCGACCCGGCGAACTGGGCTGGCATTCTGGGCGCCTCCTGGCCGGGTGGAATGTTCGTCGGAGCATTCCGGACCGCTGCGGTCCGCCGCCGGCCGGGGCCGCTCATGATAGCCTCCTATACGCTGGCGTCGTCGCCTGGGTGCTCGACCATCGTGGCCCTCTGGCGTATGTCCGGTCCACCACATCGACCCTTCCGCGCCCACCAGCCAACCCGTTCGAGATCCAGTCACAGTAACATGCGAATTGCAGTCACCGGCGCGGCTGGCCTCGTTGGCCAGAACCTGATCGCTCGCCTGAAGGAGCGCGGCGGTCACTCGATCGTGGCGATCGACAAGCATCGCGCCAATACCAGCCTGCTGCGCCAGCTGCACCCGGACATCCAGGTCATCGAGGCCGACATGGCGGAGCCCGGCGACTGGGAACAGTCGCTGCGCGGCGCCGACTCGATCGTCGTCGGCCATGCGCAGATCGGCAGCCTCGCGCAGGATGACTTCACCCGGAACAACCTGACGGCAACGCGGCGTCTGCTCGATGCGGTGGCGGGGCAGGGCGGCTGCCATCTGGTGCATCTCAGCTCGTCGGTGGTCAATTCGGCGGCGGTGGACTGGTACACCGAGAGCAAGAAGGCTCAGGAAGATATGGTCCTGGCCTCCGGCAACCCGGTGGTGGTGCTGCGCCCGACCCTGATGTTCGGCTGGTTCGACCGCAAGCACCTGGGCTGGCTCGCCCGCTTCATGCAGCGGGTCCCGGTGTTTCCGATCCCCGGCGACGGGCGCTACCTGCGTCAGCCCCTGTACGCAGGTGATCTGTGCCAGATCATCATGGCCTGCCTGGACCGGCGGCTGAGCGGCAGCATCCACAACATCAGCGGCCAGGAACGGGTGGACTATATCGATCTCATGCGCATCGTGCGGGAGGCGGTGGGCGCTCGGGCGCGGATCGTGAACATTCCCTACGGCCTGTTCTGGCTCTTGCTGAGTGTCTACGGGCTGGTGAACAGAAACCCGCCGTTCACCACGCAGCAGCTGCGTGCCCTGGTCACGCCGGATGTGTTCGAGGTGATAGACTGGCCCGCCATCTTCGGTGTCCGCGCAACGCCGCTCCGGGATGCGATGACAGAAACGTTCCGGGATCCGCGCTACGCCCATATCAATCTGGAGTTCTAGGCAGCCATGGCGCACGTGGTCGTTCTTGGGGCGGGAGCCATGGGGCTGGCCGCCGCCTATCAGGCCGTTACGCTCGGACATCACGTTACTTTGCTGGAAGCCGCGCCCGAGGCCGGCGGGATGGCGGCTCATTTCGATCTGGCGGGGTTGTCGATCGAGCGCTTCTACCATTTCGTTTGTAAGGCGGACGAACCAACGTTCGCGCTGATGCGGGAGCTTGGGATCGCGGACAAGATGCGCTGGCGGCCGACGTCCATGGGCTATTTCATGGGCGGCGTCCTGCATCCCTGGGGTGATCCGATCTCGCTTCTGCGGTTCCCGCATCTCAGCCTGATCGAAAAGCTGCGCTACGGGCTGCTGATGTTCGTCTCCACGAAGCGCGACCGCTGGCCCGTGCTGGAGCATACCTCCGCCAAGGACTGGATCGAGCGCTGGTGCGGCAGGAGCGTCTATCGCAAACTTTGGCTGCCGCTCTTCAACCTGAAATTCCACGAGTACGCCGATCCGATTTCCGCGTCCTGGATCTGGACGCGCATCCGGCGGGTGGGGCGGTCACGCAAGTCCATGATGCAGGAGGAGATGGGCTACATCGAGGGCGGCTCACAGACCCTGGTGGACGCACTCATGCGGCGGATCAGCGACGGCGGCGCCACGATACGCCTGGGCCAGCCCGCGACGGGCGTCGAAACCGCCGGCGGGCGAGTCGTCGCCGTCCGGACCGCCTCCGATCGTTACTCGTGTGATGCCGTGATCTGCACGGTGCCTACGCCGTTCGTTTCAAGCTTTGTGCCCGATCTCCCGGCGCCGGAGCGCGCCGCGTTCGACGGCATCCTGAATATCGGCGTAACCTGCGTGGTGTTGAAACTAAAACGTTCCGTCTCGCCGCATTTCTGGGTGAACATCGTCGATGCCGCGATCCCGGTCCCCGGCATCATCGAATTTTCCCGCCTGCGTGCCCCCGAAAGCGGCGATACGGTCGTCTATACACCATACTACATGCCGGTGACCAATCCGTTGTGGAACCGCCCTGACGCCGTGTTCGTGGCAGAAGTCATGGCGATCCTGCGCCGCATCAATCCGGCGCTGAAAAATGACGACCTGATCGCCTCCCACGTCGGGCGCCTGCGCCACGCACAGCCAGTATGTCCGCCGGGCTTCCTGAGCCGCATGCCGCCGGTCCAGAGCAGCATCGCGGGGCTGCAGATCGCCGACACCAGCTCGTACTACCCGGAGGACCGCGGCATCGCCGAAAGCGTCCGGCTGGGGAGGGAGATGGCGAACCGCGTCGCCTCGACAGCGGCCAGACCGGACTACTCGGGATCGCCAGAAGCCATATCGGCGGATACCCGACCGGCAGGCGGAACCGGCGGCGCTCAGGTGGCCGGGACAGATGTCTGAGAAGACCCGGTTCATTCTGTTCCTGCTCACGGGAGGTATCGCAGCCGGCGTCAATATCGGCGCCCGCATGCTGCTGGAGCTGGCGGTCAGCTATGAGGCGGCGGTTGGCCTCGCTTATCTGGCGGGAATGATCACGGCCTTCGTTTTGGCGCGCATTTTCGTTTTCAAACCGGTCGGAGGCGACGCCCGGGGCGAATTCGTCCGCTTCACCCTGGTCAACGGCATCGCCTTTGCGCAGGTCTGGATCATCAGCGTCGGCCTGGCGCGCGTGATCTTTCCCGCCCTCGGCTTCGCCTGGCGTGCCGAAACCGTGGCCCACGTGATCGGCGTCCTCAGCCCGGTGATTACCAGCTATATCCTGCACAAGCGGTTCTCCTTTCGCGCCGCCTGACCGACCGACGTCGCGCGACTGCGCATCCACCTGACGCACCGCCGTCCGCGGAACGCGCTCACCTGACGAACGGGTTTGTCCGGCGGCCGGGCACTGCCTGATGCGCTAGCCTGACCACCCGGCATCGGCCGCTGGCACGGATTCCAGCGAGCCGCATTGTTCGACTCTTCGGTGACGGCCGGCCGGGGGCATCTCATTGATTTCGCGTGCAGCCGCGATGCCGGCGCCCGGGCGCCTATCAGTTTGCGGCGACGTCGACCGGTATGGATCGCCGGATGCTCCAGGACCATCTCACGAGGCAGGTTCTGGCTCACATTCGCCGCCTGCGCCTATAACGTTCCGCAACCATTGGCCGGAGGGAAGCTATCGCCATGACCGTCGAATTCATCGGCATGATCCACCATCGGGAGGCGTCCGAAATTATCGCACCTCCACCGGTGGTCATGGATCGCGGTTATATCCGCGACTTCGCCCAGGCCGCGGAGGCGGGCGGCTTCGACAAGGTCCTGGTCGGCTATTACTCCGACGGGCCGGACAGTTTTCTCCTGGCTGCCGCCGCGGCCGCGCACACCGAGCGGCTGGGCTTCCTCGTGGCGCACCGTCCGGGCTTTGTCGCTCCCACTCTGGCGGCGCGGAAATTCGCCACGTTGGACCAGATCACCGGCGGCCGTGCGGCGATGCACGTGATCAGCGGCGGCGACGACGTCGACCAGTTCCGTGATGGCGACACCCTCGGAAAGGAGGACCGCTACGCGCGCACCGACGAATATGTCTCAATCCTGAAGCGCATCTGGACCGAACCCGGTCCCACGGTCGATCACGAGGGCCGGTTCTATCGCTTCGCCGGCGCGTCCACGGCGCAGCGCTGCGTGCAGCAGCCGCGCATTCCGATCTACTTCGGCGGCGCGTCCGAGGCAGCGATCGCGGTCAGTGCCAGGCACGCCGATGTCTATGCGCTGTGGGGCGAGACCCATGAGCAAGTGCGGGAGATCACTGCAAGGCTGCGCGCCGAGGCGGCGAAGCACGACCGGACCGTCCGGGTTAGCCTGTCACTGCGCCCAATTCTCGCTCCGACCGAGGATGAGGCATGGGCCCGCGCGGAATCGATCAAGCAACGGATCATCGAGCGCCGCGCAGCCGCGGGATTGGGGCCGCGAAATCCCGCGAATGAAGGCTCGAAGCGCCTGCTCGCCGCGGCTGCGAAGGGCGAGCGCCTGGACCAGCGCCTGTGGATGGGAGCGGCGCTGCTTACCGGCGCGAGTGGCAACTCCACGAGCCTCGTTGGCACACCGCGGCAGGTCGCCGAGGCGCTGTGCGATTATTACGACCTGGGGGTCACGACATTTCTGATCCGCGGCTTCAATCCGCTGGCCGACAACATCGCGTACGGGCGAGATCTGCTGCCGCTGACCAGGCAACTGATCGCCGAGCGGAACGCCGTTCGGGCGGCCTAGGCCGGCCGGAAGGCATTGCACCGTGTACGGCCGCGCGGTCGATGCCTGGCGTAACGCCTGGGCGTGCCGGTTGCTCCCGTGGCCAGGTCGCGAAGCCCAACGGCGATTCACGATCAGCGATGGTCTCGCCGTGGCGGTGAGCATCGTGCCCATGCTCACTCGCGTGACCACCCGGGCGTTCACACCGCGAAACCGCCGCGGGCCTGGGTTGGCGGTCAACCTGATCGGGGCGCTGGCTCAACCACAACGCCCGCAACCACAACCCCGGCAACCACAACCATCGACCGCCAACCCCGATCCGCGCTAACACGCGGCCATGAACTCGTCCGACCTCTACGCTCGCCTGCGCGAGACCGTGCTCGTCGCTCTGACCAAGGTGGTCCCTGGCCTCCCGGAGGACGTCGCCGCCCGCGTCGAGATCACTCCCCCCCGGGATCCGGCGCACGGCGACATGGCGACGAACGCGGCCATGGTCTCGGCCAAGGCTGCGCGCCTGCCACCGGCCAGGATCGCCGCGGCCCTGGTGGAGCACCTGACCGCCGCACCCGAGATCGCGTCCGCCGAGGCGGCCGGACCGGGCTTCGTCAACCTTCGGCTTCGCCCGGAGGCCTTGCGTGCGTTGCTTCCCGTCATCCTGGCGGCCGGCGAGGGCTACGGGGACGCCGCCACCGGCGCCGGCATCAAGGTCAACGTGGAGTATGTGTCGGCCAACCCCACCGGCCCGATGCACATCGGCCATTGCCGGGGTGCCGTTGTCGGCGACGCGCTGGCCAATCTCCTTGGCAAGGCCGGCTTCGAGGTAACCAAAGAGTACTACATCAACGATGCGGGCGCGCAGGTCACCGCGCTCGCCTGGGCGGCGTACTGGCGCTACCTGCAGGCCATCGGCTCGCCGATGACGGAGGAGGCGTTCGCCGCCGAAGTCCCGGGGGGTCTGCAGTACAAAGGCGAATATCTCATCGGCGTAGGCCAGACGCTGGCCAAAGAGTACCAGGCTGCGCTGGCCACGGCCGATCTCGGCATCGAATCACCCGAGGTCTGGCTCGACGTGGTGAAGGATCACACCATCAACGCCATGATGACCGAGGTCCGCGAAGACCTGCGTCTGCTCGGCGTGCAGCAGGACGTTTTCACCAGCGAGCGGGCCCTGGTCGCGTCAGGCGCCGCTGACGCGGTCATAGAAAGGCTCCATGCCGACGGGCTGATCTACGAGGGGGTGCTGGAACCGCCGAAGGGAAAAACGCCCGAAGACTGGGAGCCTCGGCCGCAGACCCTGTTCCGCTCCACGTCGTTCGGCGACGACGTTGACCGGCCATTGCGCAAGTCCGACGGCAGCAACACGTACTTCGCCAATGACATCGCCTACCATGCCGACAAGATCTCGCGTGGATACGATGTGCTGATCGATGTGCTTGGCGCTGACCATGGCGGCTACGTCGCCCGCATGAAGGCCGCGGTCCGTGCGGTTTCCCAGGATTCCGTCAAGTTCGAGGCAGTGCTGTGCCAGATCGTCCACATCATGCGCGGCGGCCAGCCGGTCCGTATGTCCAAGCGCGCCGGCACCTACGTCACGCTGCGCGACCTGCTGGAGGAAGTCGGCAAGGACGCCGTCCGCTTCACTATGCTGACCCGCAAGGCCGACGCGCAGATGGAGTTCGATCTCGACCAGGTGCTGGCGACGACGCGGGAGAACCCGGTCTTCTATGTGCAGTATGCCCATGCCCGTTGCCGGTCCGTTCTGCGTGCTGCCGCCGAGATGTTTCCGGGTTCGCCGCCGGACGGAGAGGACCTTGCGGCAGCGCCGGTCGATACGCTGACGGGGGAGCCGGAACTGACCCTGATTCGGCGCCTGGCGCTCTGGCCGCGCACCGTCGAAGCTGCGGCCGCCGCACGAGAGCCGCACAGGATTGCATTTTTTCTCTATGACTTGGCGGCCGACTTTCATATGCTGTGGAACCGAGGCAAGGACGACTCGACCCTGCGATTCCTGCAGGCGGACCAGCCGGCCGAGACGCGCGCACGGCTCGCACTGGTCGCCGCGACCGCCGTGGTCATTCGCTCCGGCCTCGCGGTGATGGGCGTTACGCCAGTCGAAGAAATGCGCTGATCCTCCGGACAAGCCGGGGGACCGGCTAACTGGAAAGAGCAGGCAAAGTGTCGGACGATCTCAGCATCCCGAATCCCGGCTACCGGGGCAATCGAGCCGGGCGCTATGGAACCGGTCAGGGGCAGATTAGGCCGGGCATGGATCCAGATACGCGCCGCCTGGTGTTGTTCGCCGGCGGCCTCGGTGCCGTCCTGGTGGCCCTCATTGGTGCTTCCGCGCTGATCGGGCATCGCAGCAGCGAAGTTCCGGTGGTCGTTGCGGACAGCCGCCCGATCAGGGTCAAGCCGGACAACCCTGGCGGCATGAAGATCGACGGGGCCGAGAACGATGTGTTTTCCGGCGGCTCCGACACGGCGAACGCCAAGCTGGCGCCCCCGCCGGAGAATCCGGACGCCAAGGCGCTTCGCACGACGGCCGCGCCGCCTGCGCCCGTCGCCGAACCGCCCGCCCCTGTCGCCGTTGCCCCGCCGCCCGCGCCGGTCGCCAAGCCGCCGGTCGCCCTCGCCCCGCCGCCCGCGCCTGCCACCAAACCGGCCGCTGTCGCGATCGCCAGACCGGTACCCGCCGCTCCGGCCAAGCCGGCACAGGTCGCGGCCGCCAAGCCGCCGGCACAAGCCGCAGCGGAAACCCATGCCCCTGCGGCAGGACGCCAGACGATGGTGCAGCTTGCCGCACTGACCTCGGAGGAGGCCGCGCGCAGCGAATGGCAGCAACTATCGAAGCGTATGCCGGACCTGCTGGGCAGCCGCCAGCCGAGTTTCTCCCGCACCGAACGGGACGGGCACACGTTCTGGCGGGTCAGGACGTCGGGTTTTGCCGACCTGGCCCAGGCGCGCAGCTTCTGTGAGCATGTGCGCGCCAAGGGTGCCAGCTGTTCGGTGGCCGAGTTCTAGGCGCCATTGCCGATCCGTTCGGGTGGGCTGCCGATCGCGGTGGCATGGTCACCCCGGTGCCAGGACGACACCGGAATCGCCGCCATGCCCCTCAGGGATACCCGCGTCCGGCCCGAATGCCACGCGTTGGGGACACAGCAATCTCCGGCTGACTCTGCCGCCTGGAATTGCTCTGCCGCTGGTTTTCCGACCGGATGACTCAGGCCAGCCGGCTGGATTATTGGCACTTCGGCGATGGCCGGCTGGCCGGTATCTCCTTGTTTTCACGTGCAACTGCCAAGCCCGCGCGCATATCAGCCTGCGTCAATGGCTCGTATCCCATTGATGCCGCGCGCAGCCGCCACGCCAACCCGGCGGGCATATCAGCCAGCCTCAACGACTGGTATCATAGGCTTTGACCCCCCGCTCATCGTCGGCATGCTCCAGTTTCTCAATTCGAAGCTTCGTCGTGCCATGGATTGGCCCCCAGCCGCTTCGGTTCAACAGGCACACCAGCAAACCGTTGTTCTCCCGTGTGATTTATGGTTCTGACGTCCGCTCCGGCGCGGATCCCGGGAATGGCGGACCTAAGAACCACCACACCCGTCACGACCGATATCCGGCAGGGGCCACCGATCGTGCATGACCGCGTCGATCCCGGGCCCAACGGCGCGGAGGCTCGGTCCGCGAGCGCCACGGCGCGGCCCGGCCACGATGCTGGTGCCGGTGCCGGTGCCGGTGGGACCCAGTGGAGCAGCGCGCCTCGCGCCGGCGGCGACCGCGCGAGGCATCGCACCCGGGCGTGACGCGCAGAAGAGGGCACAGTCATCGATGTTGAACAGGCTGAAACCACGCGCCGCCATCGTCGGCATCGCCGGACCGGTCCTGCTGGCGGAGGAAGCCGCGCTGTTTCGTGCTCTCCCGCCGGCCGGGATCATCCTGTTTTCCCGTAACATCCAGGACCGGGTCCAGCTGGCCGCGCTGATCGCGTCGCTGCGGCAGGTGCTCCCTGCCGACGCCGATGTCATGGTCGACCAGGAGGGTGGCCGGGTCGCTCGCCTGAAACCGCCGCACTGGCGCGCCCATCCGCCAGCCGCCGCGCTCGGCCGCCTGTTCGAGGCCGATCCGGCGGCAGCACTCCGGACCGCGTGGCTGACCGGGGCGCTGATCGGCTACGACTGCCGGGCAGCCGGATTTACCGTCGCCGCCGCTCCGGTGCTCGATATCTCGGTTCCCGGAGCGCACGATGTCATCGGTGATCGCGCCCTCGCGCGACACCCGGTTGCCGTCGCCCGCCTGGGCCGGTCGATCGCCAATGGGCTGCTGGCCGCCGGAGTCCTGCCAGTCGCCAAGCACGCGCCGGGACACGGCCGGGCGCATGTGGACAGTCACCTTGCGCTGCCGAGGGTGCCCGAGGCCGACTTGTCGGCCGATATCCGGCCTTTCGCGCTGAACGCCGACCTGCCATGGATGATGACGGCCCATATCGTTTATGACGCCCTCGATCCCCAACTTCCGGCTACGCTGTCAGAGACGGTGATAGCGACCATCATCCGCGGACGGATCCGCTTCAAAGGAGTCCTGGTGACCGACGACCTGGCGATGAACGCACTTTCCGGCGCCCCGGCTGACCGCGCGGTCCGAGCGCTGGCGGCCGGTTGCGATGTCGCGCTGTACTGCAGCGGCGACCTCGCGCCAACCCAGGCTCTGCTGCGCGCGTGTCCACCGCTTACACAGGCCGCCGAACAGCGGCTTGGCGCCGGCCGGGCCGCGGCGATGAGCCGGCGTCTGAGCCTCGATCCCGCGCTGCTGGCCAAGGAGCGGGAGCAGCTGCTGAGCAACGAGCGGGAGCGACTGCTGACGTGAACCAGTTTCTGTTCAACCTCGCGCTGGCCGTCGTTCCGGTGGTCCTGGCGATCACCCTGCATGAGGCCGCACATGGCTACGCGGCCCTCGCGCTGGGCGATACCACGGCGAAGGATGCCGGGCGCCTGTCGCTCAATCCGCTCAGACATATCGACCGTGTCGGCACAATCATCCTGCCGGGCTTCCTGCTGATCACCCAGTTGCTGTTCCCGCCGCACAAGGTCTTCTTCATGTTCGGCTGGGCGAAACCGGTGCCGATCGGAGCCTGGAAGTTCAAGAATCCGCGGCGCGGCATGGCGCTGGTGGCGAGCGCCGGGCCGCTGATGAACTTCTTCCTTGCCTGGCTCGCGGCGCTGGTCATGCCGATGGCCGAGTTTCCCAGCGGCACGCAGGCGATCGTCCAGCAATTCCTGATCTACTTCATGCTCTCCAACATTGTCCTCGGGCTGTTCAACCTGCTGCCGATCCCGCCGCTCGACGGCGGCCGGATCGCGGTCGGGCTGCTGCCGCTGGGCCTGGCTCGGGCCTGGGCGCGGCTGGAGAGGGCCGGCATTCTGATCGTTCTGCTCGTCGTGTTCATCCTGCCGCGGCTGATCGGGTTCGACCCGGTCGGGCAGGCGCTCGACCGGGTGTTGCCATGGGCGTTCCGGACCGTGTTCTGGCTCGCCGGCCGTGACGTCGGTGGGATGGATGCAAACATCATCTGACAGCGCCCCACCCATCTCGGACAGCGCCGCATCGGTCTCCGATGGCGCCCGGCCTGCGTCTAACGGCGCCGAACCCGTGTCGGAGAACCTCGTGCTTCGGCTGGAGGGGTTCGAGGGCCCGATGGATCTGCTGCTCGATCTCGCCCGGTCCCAGAAAGTGGATCTGGCGAAGATCTCGATCCTGTCGCTGGTGGACCAGTACCTGGCGGTGATCGAGGGCGCCCGGCGCGTCCGGCTGGAGCTTGCGGCCGACTGGCTGGTGATGGCCGCCTGGCTGACCTGGCTGAAGTCCCGCCTGCTGGTGCCCGCCGCCATCGACGACGATCTCGAAGATCCGGCGATGGCGGCGGAAGCGCTCGCGGAACGCCTGCGCGAGATGAATGTGATCCGCACCCTGGCGGCGTGGCTGGCCGCGCGGCCAGTGCTGGGGCAGGACGTGTTTGCCCGGGGTGCGCCGGAGAGCCACTATGAGTATGACCGGTCGCGTATCGTGATCGAAGCCGGCCCGTTCGTCCGCGCCTACCTGGAAGCGGTGCGGCGCGGAACCCGGTCGGCGACCTATACGCCGCGTGCGCTGACGCTCTGGACGGTGCAGGACGCGTTGCGACGGCTGGCTGATCTGGTCGGCAACCTGCCGGACTGGACCACGCTGGAGCAGTTCCTGCCGGACCATCTCGACAGTCCGGCCGAACGGCGTGCCGCCTTGTCCAGCACGCTGCTCGCCAGTCTGGAGATGGCGCGCGGCGGGGCGGTCCGGTTGCGCCAGGAGGAGGCGTTCGGACCAATTCTCGTGCGCCGGGGCAGCGCTGACGCTGATCGCGGACCATGAGCGACGATCCTCGTCCACCGCTCCCACCGTCGGCGGAGCAGGCATCCGGCGCGGAAGAGCCGGTCGTCCGTCAGGTTCTGCCGGAAAATCCCGCGGATCAGCCTCGGGGATCCGAGGCGCCGCCGTCCGACCAGTCAACCGAACCGCTTCGCGCGGAGGCGGAAGACACTGTCCATCCGGCATCCTCCGGCGCGGATGACCAAAGCGGCGACGGGCGATCTGCTTCGCCGGGTCCGGCTTCCGCCGGAT
>DASWON010000431.1:0-9672 GCA_036398735.1 Rhodopila sp. | reverse complement strand
CAGGGGGATAGGACTTGCCGCGTGACCACAACATGGATGCCTCCGGATCGATCCGGAGGCTTAGGAATCACAGATCCAGGGGGTGCCGGAACCCTTTGTTCAAACAAAGCGCGATTCCAGTCACCGTGGAACGGCTCTAATATCCAGTCGTAACAGGGCGTGGGTCGCGACGCGACGACGGGCGGCCGCGTGAACCGGATGCTTCGCATCAGAACTGCCTATCGCGCTTCACCGGCGCGCGATGGTCGGATCGCGTGTCACTGGGTCGCCGGTTCTGAAAGGATCCGGCACGCACACCCGCGCGGTCGCCGCGCGTTGCCGCCCCTCCGCCGGAGATGATCGACCGCTTCAGCGACTGGGTGTCTCGGCGACGATGACGGTGGACTGGTGGGACGCAATGCCCACCAGCGCCGCGGTCACGTTGCGCACGACGATCGAACCGTAGGCGGCGACGGCCAGGACGAGGCCGATCCACACCAGCCGCCGGACCAGCGTGGTGCAATCAGCTGGCGAGCGCATAGCGGCGATGCGCCTCGATCCAGTCCTCTCGGCTCATGATCTGAGCCAGGAGGCCTGCCAGGCGTTCCCTGGTCGCCTCGCCGGCACGCATCAGCGGCAGGCGGACCTCAGCGCTTGCCAGCTCGAGCTGCGCCAGCGCGGCCTTCAGCGGGACAGGATTGGTTTCGTTGAACAGCGCATCGTGCAGCGGCGCCAGCAGATCGCGCGTGCGAGCGAAGGACGCCAGGTCGCCGCTGTCCCACGCCCAGTGCAGCGACGCACACAGCGACGGCGTAACATTGGCGGTGACCGAGATGCAGCCGTGGCCGCCCGCGGCGCGATAGGCGGCGGCTGTCGCATCGTCGCCGCTCAGTTGCATGAACGTAGGCCCGCACAAGGCGCGCAGGCGCGGCGGACGGCCGAGGTCGCCGGTGGCGTCCTTGATACCGACAGCCAGCCCCCGCTCGAACAGCGTGGCGACCGTCTCATCCTTGATCGCGACGCCGACCCGGGAGGGCACGTCATAGACGATCAGCGGCAGGTCCGAAACATGCGCCAGCACGCGCATATGGGCGATAATCCCCTCCTGCGAGGGCTTCACATACGGGGTCGGCGCGCACAGCAAGGCGGTGGCGCCACACGAAGCGGCAACTCCCGCGATCATGGCCGCGGCCTCCGTCGAGGCACCGCCACAGCCGACGATCACCGGGACCCGGGCGCTCACGGTTCTGACGGCCAGGCGGATCAGCATCGCCTGTTCCTCCGGGTTCAGCGCCGCGGCCTCGCCGGTGCTGCCGCACACGACGAGCGCGGCGGTGCCGCGCGTGATCTGGCGTTCGCAAAGGCGAACGAATGCGGGTTCGTCGATCAGCCCATCCTTGAACGGGGTGGCCAATGCGGTCAGCGAACCACCGAGAGCAAGATTGGTGCGGCTCATGAGGGCCTCCGCAGGTCGGCCCGCAGCAGCACCAGGCCAGGCAGATGAATGGAATGCAGAGCGCTGAAGCGGTTCAGCCGCAATCGCCGGGCCAGTGCGGCCGCGGCGCGGGTATCCGACACTCCGGCGATCAGCCGCCCTTTCGGGGCAAGCGCGCGGCGAGCGAGCCGGATGACGGCGTCGGACGACGGCAACGCTGCCGTGCGTGGGACGAAGACCAGACTGTAGCCGTCGGCATCAGGCTTGTCGCCCAGCCGCAGCACCGTAGCCGTCGGGCAGCCACGGCGGAGCAGGCCGCACATCAGCTCGAGACCGTGCTCCGCGACGATCAGAGCCCGGGCTGCGTGCAGATCCCCGGCGAGCCGACAGAGTGGATCCAGAAGGTCGTGGTCCTGGGCTTCGGGGGTCGATTGGCATGGTTCCGGCGTGGCGATGATGGGGATGGCGATGGACGTCTGGCTCATCGGGGTGGTCCTCTCGGCTCGTGCGCCAAGGGCCTCGGCGCACTGCGCGTGGGTTTTGCCGGAAGCGGCCGCCAGCCCGGAATGGGTGGGGCCGATCAGGCACCGGGAAGATTGGTCCGTCCTGCATAGGAGTTCGATGCATCCCGTCGGGGCGCCGCATATGGAACTCATAGGTGCCGCGGCCGGCGGCAGGGCGTTCGGCTGTCGGCGCGCGACGCGTGCAAGGCGCCGAAGATGCGGGCGTCGCTCATGGACACCATCGCCTTGCCCGTCGTGCAGTGTCACGTGCCGGTCCGGCATCGCAGTTCGCTCAGACGATGCAGAAGCGATCGAGGCCCTGCCCGTGGACGCGTCCCGCCTCTGCCGGCCGGCCGGAAGTTGGTCCCGCTCACCGGCGGCCGGTCGGGGGTCGCCGTCGGGAGATGCGCTCAGCGGCTGGCGGTGCGCCTCGCGGTCTCCGGCTGAGGCACTCCATCCGAGACGCGCACCTTCGACCCGTCCGCGAGTTCGGCCGGTGGGCTCAGGATCAGGTTCTCGCCCCCTTGCAGCCCATCGCGCAGTTCGGCCGTGGTGCCGAAGTCCCGGTAGATCGTGACCTTCTGGAAGCGGACCGTGCTGTCGGCGGTCACGGTCGCGACCTGCAGGCCATCCGCGTTGAACACCAGGGCGGCGTCGGGCACCACGATCGCAGGGGCCAGGCGCGGCACCGAGAATGTTACATTGACGAACAATCCTGGCCGCAGCTGCCCGTCGGGGTTGGCCACATCGACTTCCGTCAGCATCGAGCGCGAGGACGCCTGCAGCGCGACCGCACTGCGCGCCACCCGTCCCTTGAAGATACGGCCGGGCAGTTCGGGAACCGTCACCTCCGCCTCGAGCCCGTCGCGGATCCCGATCGCGCTGCTTTGCGGGACATAAACCGCGATCCGCAGCACGTCGTCGCGGGCGATGCTGAACATCGGCGTTCCCGTCAGGTTGTCCTGGGTCAGCAGGTCGCCGGTATCGACGTTACGCGCGGTGATCACGCCTTCGAACGGCGCGGTCACCCGCTCGAATGCCGTCAGCGCCTGCAGCCGGTCCACCGTCGCCTGCTGTGCCTTCAGATTGGCCAGCGCGACCGCGACACCCGCCTCGGCGTTGGCGATACCGGCGGCCTGCACCGAGTAGTTCGCGGTGGCGTTGTCGGCATTCTGCTTGGTCTCCCAGCCCTGGCCGGCGAGGGTGGTTTCCCGATACTTCGTCACATCAGCCAGCCTCGTGTTGGCCTCCGCTGACCGGACCTGCGCCTGGGCCTGCAGCACGGCGGCCTGGTTCTGCCCGAGTTGCGCGCGGGCCTGCTCAAGCTGCTGGTCAAGATCGGGGGCCGAGATGCGCAGCAGCAGGTCGCCATGATGAACCCGGCTGCCGATATCAACCCGGCGCTCCGCCACGTAGCCGGTGGAGCGCGGGTACAGGCTGGCGACGTCGAACGCCTCGGTCTGGCCGGGCAGGCTCAGCTGCACCGGCTTGTCCGCCTTCTGTGCCGTCGCGGTCCGTACCTCGGGGACGAAATCCTCCTGCTCCTTCTGGGTCTCCGCCGCGTCGGCGAAGGTGCGCCAGTGCAGATAGCCGCCGAGACCCAGCATCAGCGCGACGGGCACCGCCACGAACAGCAGCAGGCGCTTTCGCGGCGGCGGAGGCGGCGTCCGGTCGGGTTCGTTCATAGGTAATCTTCCAGCGGTTTGGCTTCGCCGCGACGCAGCAGCGCATAGAGAAACGGCACGAACAGCAGGGTCGAGCAGGTGCCCACGGCGATCCCGCCCAGCACGGCTCGGGCCAGAGCGGCGTTCTGCTCACTGCCCTCACCAATGCCGATCGCCATCGGCAGCAGGCCGACGAACATCGCGCCCGCGGTCATCAGCACCGGCCGCAGCCGCGTCTCACCTGCCGCAATCGCTGCCTCGACCGCGCTGCATCCGGTGGCTTCGCGGTGCTCGCGGGCGAACGTCACCAGCAGGATCGAGTTGGCGCTGGCGACGCCCACGCTCATGATCGCGCCCATCAGCGATGGGATGGAGAACGTGGTCTGGGTGATGAAAAGGCTCGCCACGATGCCGCTGAACGCGAGCGGCAGGGCCGCCAGTACGACGAATGGGTCGCCCCAGGTCTGGAAGTTGATTGCCATCAGCAGATACACCGCCACCATCGCAACCGCGAGGCCGATGCCGATGTGCAGGAACGCCTGATTCTTGCTCTGGGTCTGGCCGCGCACCGAGATGCGGTCCGGCGGCTCCAGCTGCTTCTGCTGATCGGCGACGATCTGGTCCAGGTCGCTCTCGACGCCGCCGAGGTCGCGATCCTGCACCGCCGCGTAGACGTCGAAGGTCGGCTGGGTGTTGACGTGGTTGGACACGGTCTGCTCACTGCCGCGCTTCAACGTCGCCACGTTGGACAACAGCTGCAGCGCGGAGGGCGTGGCGGGTGTCGCCGGCGTGGCTGAGCCGTTCGCCGCACCGGCGGCAATCAGCAGCGGCGTGTTGGCGATCGCCGTCATGGTGTCGTTGCGGTACTCGGGAGTCTGCACCCAGACCTGATACGGGATGCCGGTCTGCGGGTCGGACCAGAAATTCGGGCTGACCTGGAAGCTGCCGCTGAGCGACACGTTCATGTCGGTGGCGACCTGCTGCTCCGTGAGACCGAGTTCGGCGGCACGCTGGCGGTCGACCTGGACGAAGAACTCCGGCGCGTTGGTGATCTGCTGCAGATGGACGTCGACGGCGCCCCGCACGCGGCGCAGCTTCTCGGCGATCGTCTGCGCGACACGCAGGTCCTTGTCGGCGTGGCGGCCGCTGATCTGCACATCGAGCTGTGATGGCACTCCGAAGTCCAGGATCTGGGTGATCATGTCGGCGGCCTCGAAATAGAAGATCGAGTCCGGAAAGCGCTCGTGCAGCAGGGAGCGCAGCCGCTTCTGATAGGCGAATGTCGAGCCGTGGCCGGGTGCCAGGGTGATCAGCACCTCGCCGTCGTTATAGGCGACAAACGTCCCGTTGCCGAAGGCGAAATTGTAGTTGGATGCGGGCAGGCCGATGTTGTCGATGATGGTGCCGATCTCGTTGCGCGGCACAACCTGGCGAACGGTGTCCTCCACCTGCTGGAACAGCTTCTCCGCCTGTTCAATCCGCATCCCCGGTGGCGCGCGGACGTGCAGGGTCATCTGCCCGGCATCGATCTGCGGGAAGTAGTCGGTGCCGACGAACATGAACAGGGCGCCGGCACCGGCCACGATGCCGCCGGCGACACTCGCGGTGACCAGGCGGTGCGCGATGACGACGTGCAGCAACCCGACATAGGACCGGTGGAACCGCGTGAAGCCGCGCTCGAACCCGGCGTGGATGCGGCCGAAGATGCCGGATGGCTTCGCGTCGGGATCGTGACCGTGGGTCTCGTTCTTCACCAGCACGTCGATGAGGATCGGCACCAGTGTGCGCGACAGGACATAGGAGGCGAGCATGCCGAAGACGACGGCGAGCGCCTGCGGCGTGAACAGGAATTTCGGCGCATCGGTCAGGAAGGTCACCGACACGAAGGCGCAGCAGATCGACAGCGTCGAGATCAAGGCCGGCTTGGCGATTCCGGCGGCGCCGTGCACCACGGCCTGGCGGAAGTCCTGCCCCTCCTCGAGCAGCCGGTAGGTGTTTTCGATCGCAACCGTGGCGTCGTCCACCAGGATGCCGACGGCCAGCGCGAGGCCGCCCAGGGTCATGATGTTGACGGTCTCACCCAGCGCCGCCAGCACCGCGATGGAAGTCAGGATCGACAGCGGGATGGAGATCAGCACGATCAGCGTCGAGCGCCAGGAACCCAGAAAGAGCAGGATCATCAGACCGGTCAGTCCAGCGGCGATCGCACCCTCCCGGATCACGTCGCCGATCGCGCCGGAGACGAACACCGACTGGTCGAACAGCGCCGTGATGTTCATGTCCTTCGGCGCGGCGGCGCGAATGCCCGGCAGCAGTGCCTTGACGGTGTTGACCACGGACAAGGTCGAGGCGTTGCCATTCTTCAGGATGGTGAGCAGCACGCCACGCTTGCCGTCCTGGCGCACGATGTTCTGCTGTGGCGGGCCGCCGTCACGCACATAGGCGACGTCACGCACCAGGATGGGCGAGCCGTTGATGATCTTGATCGGCACCTCGTTGAGAGTGGCGATCGCCTCCGGCGTCGAATTGAGCCGCATCACGTACTGCTTGGCGCCGAACTTCGCGAGGCCGGACGGAACCGTGATGTTCTGGGCGGTCATGGCATTGGTGACGTCGCCGGGCGTCAGCCCATAAGCCTGCAGCGCATGCAGGTCGAGGTCGACCATGATCTGGCGGGGCGCACCGCCATACGGCGAGGGCAGCGTTGAACCCGGCACCGTCGTCAGCGTCTGACGTATGCGGTACTGCCCGTAATCATACAGCTGCCGCTCGTCCTCCTTCGACGAACTGAGCGCCAACTGGATCACCGGCACGGTCGAGGCCGAGAAGCGCATCACCACCGGCGGCTGGATGCCGGGGGGCAGGACCGCGCGGATCGAGTTGGTGGACGCCGTGACCTGGGACAGAGCCAGATCGATGCTGACATCCGGCTGGAAGTAAATCCGCGTGATGGTGACGCCCTGAAGCGTCGTGCTCTCCATGTCACGGATGCCGTTCACATTGTTACTGAGCGCGAATTCCGTGTAGGTTGTGACGCGCTTTTCCATATCCGGCGTGTCCAGACCGGTATATGTCCATACAATCGTCACGACGGGAATATTGACCTCGGGGAGAACGTCCTTTGGCATGACGATGAAACCGCCGATGCCAGCAAGCAGAATCAGAATCGACATCACATAGAACGTGACGCGGAACTTCAGCGCATACGTGACAAGGCCCATGCCCCATCATCCGCCGAACAGCAGCGCCCACGCAAGTGTTGAGGTGACGCAGAAGCCGGGATGCGCGCGTTGAACAGATTAAATCCTGTTCAGCCCATGTAGATTATGCCGATCAGCGAAGACATTGACGTTCTGTTATCTTCCTCACGCAGGTCTGAGCGTCTGAACGTGTCCTGTCCGTGACGAACAGGAAAGAAAAAGCCGGACCCGGATGGGTTACTGCAAAATGCAACACGCCTGCTCGAACCGTCGTCGGCGGCGGCGGTCGCACGCTGCGGCGACACGGCTCGCCCGCCCTGATTCCACCCCGCAGGCAGCGCGCGAGATCCGGTTGCGTGGTCCTGACGCGCGGGTCCTCGGGGTCAGGTCAAGCGGTCGACCAGATTGAAGACCAGTGGACAGATCAGGTGGTTCCTGGCGTCAGACTTTGTCCCCTAGGCCGGCCGCTTGAAGGTCGGCAGGACATGGGCGCCATAGAAGTCAATGACGCGCGCCTGATCCGGCTGCCCGGAGTGGACATTGACGATCGTGGCGCCACTGTCGAACAGCTCGTGCATCTTCTTGATGTGGACCGCGGGATCGGTGCCGATCGCCCAGGACTTCATCACCTCGTCGATCGGCGTTGTATCCGCGGCCTGCTTCTGGATGTCGGCCGGGCTGGATACGTTGTACAGACTCTTGAACGCCTTCGGCCCGAAGCGCCACAACTCGGCAGCCTGGCGCGCCGCGGCGTCATCACCGACGACGACATACTGCTCCACCAGAACGGGCATCTCCGCCGGGTTCTTGCCGGCCGCCCGCGCCCCGTCCTCCCATTCAGACTTGTGCTGCTGCCAGCTCAGCGGATCGGTAATCAGCCCGTCGCCATGCTGACCCGCGAGGCGCATCGACTTCTTGCCGTTGGCCGCGGTGAGCAACGGAATCGGCCGCGCTGGGGGATCGTAGAGCCTGGCGTTGACGGTGTAATATTTGCCCTTGAACGCGACATCCTGACCGGTCCAGAGCTGCCGGATGACGGTCATCGCCTCGATCAGACGGTCCCATCGTTCCGGCCACTTCGGCCAGGTCCCCACCGCCACGGCCTCGTTCAGCGCCTCGCCGGAGCCGACCCCGAGGAAGACTCGGCCAGGGTACAGGTGGCTGAGGGTCGCAAATCCCTCGGCGACGACCGCCGGGTTGTAGCGCATCGTCGGGCAGGTGACGGTCGTGCCCATCCAGCTGTGTGCCTGCGCGCCCAGCGCGCCCATCGTGACCCAGGCCTGACCGGCATGTCCTTCGTTCGCTTGCCAGGGCTGCAGGTGGTCGCTCGTGGACAGTACGTGGAACCCGGACCGTGAGGCGAGCGCGCCAAGCCGGATGAGCTCCGGAACGGTGAACTGTTCGTGCGCAAGCATGTAGCTGAACATGCCTTTGCGCAGGCCGCTGGCCTCATGGGGAGCGGGGGCGGGTGCGGAGCGCTGCGGTGTTTGCGCCTGCGCGGTCGTCATGGCGGCGGTTGTCACGCCAGCCAGGGCTCCGGTCCATTTCAGCAGGCTGCGCCGCGCGGGGGCCGCCGCGATCGCGTCGATGGACATGGTTGCCTCCAAGTGCTGCATGCGCCATGCAACGGAAAAGCCCGGCCGCGGTTGCGCGCCTGTTGCCTATTCTTCCCTCCAGCGATCGACGCGTGCCATCGCCTCGGCGCCATTCGCGGCGACGCAGCGGTATGCGCACACGCGGCCGATTGCCGTGGTTGGTTGACTGCCGGCCCGGTCAGCCGCGTGCCGCCGCCGGATGAGGGCGCACCACCGGATGAGGGCGCACCGCCGGATGAGGGCGCACCGCCGGATGACGGCGCACTGCATTGTCCCGACGGGCGAGCCGATCGCCCGGCCCGCCCCTCAGTTGGCGTCGATGCCCTGCTGAGCCAGAATTTCGAATGAGCGCTTGCGGGCTGCGTGGTCGAAAATCTGCGCCGTCACCATGAGCTCGTCCGCCCCGGTCCTGGCGACGAAGGCCCGCAGTCCGTCGCGTACGGTCTCCGGCCCGCCGACCACCGAGCAGGAGAGCGAGTCGGCAAGCATCGCGCGGCCGTAAGGGTCGAGGCCAGACTCCAGATCGTCGACCGGGGGCGGCAACTTGCCCGGCCGGCCGCGCCTCAGATTGAGGAACGCCTGCTGCAATGACGAAAACAGCCGACGCGCTTCGGCATCCGTGTCGGCGGCGAAGATATTGACGCCGAGCATGACATAGGGGGTGGCGAGGTGCTCGGACGGGCGGAACCGGGCACGGTAGATCGCGATCGCCTCCTGCATCTGCCCCGGTGCGAAATGCGAGGCGAACGCATAAGGCAGCCCCAGATGCGCGGCGAGTTGGGCGCCGAATGTGCTGGACCCCAGAATCCAGATCGCCACGTCCTCACCGGCGCCGGGGACCGCCTGCAGCGTCTGGCCGGGATGCGACGGCTTGAAATAATTCATCAGTTCGACCACGTCGGACGGGAACTGGTTCACGTCAGCCGCCAGGTTGCGCCGCATCGCATGCGCTGCGATCTGGTCCGAGCCCGGCGCTCGGCCGAGACCGAGGTCGACGCGCCCCGGATGCAGCGCCGCCAGCGTCCCGAATTGTTCGGCGATGAGCAGCGGCGCATGGTTCGGCAGCATGATGCCGCCTGCGCCGATGCGGATCCTGCTGGTCGCAACCGCCACATGGGCCAGTGCCACGGCGGTCGCGGCGCTGGCGATACCGGGCATGTTGTGGTGCTCTGCCATCCAGAAGCGCCGGTAGCCAAGCGCCTCGGTATGGGCGGCGAGGTCGATTGAATTGCGCAGCGCCTGGCCGGCGTCACTGCCTTCGGGGACCGGCGAGAGGTCCAGAATGGAGAGAGGGAT
>DASWON010000430.1:0-7809 GCA_036398735.1 Rhodopila sp. | reverse complement strand
GCGCTGACGGAACTGCTCGATGCGGAGGATCACCGGTTCCTCGTGGAGGTTGGCAGCGTCACAGGCGGTTCAGTCCTGGCCGCCCTGCCCCACACCCCGGCCTCGTCGAACGACGGCATGCTAGGGGATGCGGTCGTGGCGCGAACGGCGAGTCGTATGGGTCGCACGTTGGAAACCGATGGTCTGAAGGAACTGCTCCAAGGCAATCCGACCCATCCGCGATGGGATGAGGTCGCCCTGCGGTGCCTGGCCTGCGCCAACTGCACGATGGTGTGTCCGACCTGTTTCTGTACCGCCGTGGCGGACCATACTGATCTTGCCGGCGAGACGGCTGAGCGCGTGCGCCGGTGGGATTCCTGCTTCACGCTGGAATTTTCCTTCATCCATGGCGGCAGCGTGCGCACCGAGACCGGAACACGCTATCGCCACTGGATCACCCACAAGCTCGCATCATGGATCGACCAGTTCGGAAGTTCGGGGTGCGTCGGTTGCGGCCGCTGCATCGCGTGGTGCCCGGTCGGCATCGATATCACCGAAGAGGCGCGCGCCATCCGCGTCAACCCCCCGGAACCACGATCTGCCGCTCGCGACGGCACCCAGGAACCCGGCGCGACCCGCCTGGAAAAAGCACGACCGCACGTTCGCGACGACACGCAAGAACCGCGTGCTGTCCCCGGCGACGGCGAAGCAACGCATATTACCCCTGGCGCCCTGCCCGAGCCGCCTCAGGGTCGGTCCTGAGCGGTGGCCATGCACTCCGCGGGACTCCACCGACAGTACATTCGAAGGGGGAAATATGGTTGAGATCGTTGGCCTGGAAGACATCCTCGCGAATCATCCGTTCGCCCACGATCTGCCTCCGGACGTGCTGAGGACGATCACCGGCTGTTGCAGCAATGCGGTCTATCACCCGGGCGAGTATATTTTCCGCGAAGGCGAGCCGGCCGATCACTTCTTTCTTATCCGCCACGGCCTGGTGGCGTTGGAGATCCACGTGCCCCAGGGTTCGCCGATCGTCGTGGAAACGCTGGAGACCGGCGACATCTTCGGCTGGAGCTGGCTGGTGCCCCCGTATGTGTGGACCAATGATGCCCGCGCGAGCGAACAGGTGCGCCTGCTGAAACTCGACGGCGCCTGCCTGCGCGGCAAGATGGAGAGCGACCGCGCCCTCGGCTATGAGATCTACAAGCGGTTCCTGCCGGTCATGGCCCGCCGCCTGGCCACCACGCGGCTGCGCATCGTCGAGCTGGCAACCGAACCGCCGGCTCATCCGCGACACCGGGGCTGACCCGCATGGACACACTGGCGATCACCTCCGGCGCCACGACCGATCCCATGGTGCCCGTGCCGTTCCGCATCGCCCGCGTGATCCGCGAGATCCCGGGCGTCTACACGTGGCATCTCCGATCGCTCGACGGCAGGCCGTTTCCCTTCCGTCCCGGCCAATTCAACATGGTCTACCAGTTCGGCGTCGGCGAAATTCCGGTCTCGATCAGCGGCGATTGCCGCGATCCGGCCACGCTGGTGCATACGATCCGGGCTGTCGGTCCGGTGACCAACGCCATGCAGCAGCTTCGGCCCGGCGCTATCGTCGGCGTCCGCGGCCCATTCGGACGCCCATGGCCGATCGACGTCGTCGCTGGCGCGGATATCCTGTTCGTCACCAGCACCATCGGTCTGGCCCCGCTGCGACCGCTGATCTGCGAGGTGCTGCATCGCCGCCAGGATTTCGGCAAGGTCGTCCTCTGCTACGGCACGCGCGGCACCGACGACATCATGTATGAGGACTGCCTGCACCGCTGGCGCGCACGCTTCGACATGAACGTACATCTGACGGTGCACGCCGCCCCGAGCGGCTACCGCGGCCGGGTTGGCGGCGTGGCCTCGGCAATCCGAGCGGCCCGCATCGACTGGCTGGCGACGCAGGCCTTTGTCTGCCGCTCCGAAGTCCTGACGCGCCAGGCCGTCGACACCCTTGGCGCGCTGGGCGTCACGACCGACCGCATCTGGGTCACCCTGGAACGCAACATGCAATGCGCCATCGGCTTATGCGGTCACTGCCAGCTCGGCCCGACCTTCGTCTGCAGGGACGGCCCCGTCTATCGGTTCGACGAGATCGAGCCGCTTTACGCCGTCCGCCAGTTATAAGGAGTGCCTGCATGCCCGGTGCACCACGCAAGGCAAAGCTCGCGGTCTGGAAGTTCGCCTCCTGCGATGGCTGCCAGCTGTCGTTGCTCGACTGCGAGGATGAGCTTCTGGCAGTCGCGCAGGCAGTCGATATCGCCTGTTTCCCCGAAGCAACGAGCACGGTGATGCGGGGGCCGTACGATCTCTCGCTCGTCGAAGGCTCGATCACCACGGCGCACGACGCGGAGCGCATCCAGACGGTGCGCCGGCAGTCGAAGGTGCTGGTGACAATCGGCGCCTGCGCGACCGCGGGCGGCATCCAGGCACTGCGCAACTTCGCGGACGTGAAGGAGATGGTTGCCGCCGTGTATGCGACGCCGCGCTATATCAAGACGCTCGCGACGTCGACGCCGATTTCCGCACATGTCAAGGTGGATTTCGAGCTGCACGGCTGCCCGATCAACAAGACGCAGTTGCTCGAAGTACTGTCGGCCTTCCTGGTCGGACGCCGCCCGTCGATCCCCGGGCACAGTGTCTGCGTCGAGTGCAAGCTGCGTGGCACCACCTGCGTCATGGTTCAGGGCACGCCGTGTCTCGGCCCGGTCACCCACGCCGGCTGCGGCGCGATCTGTCCGGCCTATCACCGCGGCTGCTACGGCTGTTTCGGCCCGGTCGAGGGTGCGAACACGGCAGCCCTGGCCGCCGAGTGGCAGCGCCTCGGTGCCACCCCGCGTGACATCAGTCGTGTGTTCAGCACCTTCAACGCGGCAGCCGAACCGTTCCGCAAGGAAAGCGAAGCGCATGGCGGATAGGACGATCCGGGTCGACATGATGGCGCGCATCGAGGGCGAGAGCGCCCTCGACCTGCATGTCCGGGACGGCCGCGTGACCTCCGCTCGTCTCAAGGTGTTCGAGCCGCCACGGCTGTTCGAGGCGCTGCTGCGCGGCCGCGACTTCGCTGAGGTGCCGGACATCACCGCCCGGATCTGCGGCATCTGTCCGGTCGCGTACCAGATGAGTTCGGTCCAGGCGATGGAGGACGCATTCGGAGTCGCCGTCGGCGGCCAGTTGCTGGCGCTGCGCCGGCTGCTGTACTGTGGCGAATGGATCGAGAGCCACGCGCTGCACGTGGTGATGCTGCACGCCCCGGATTTCCTGGGCTTCCCTGACGGGATAACAATGGCGAGCCGGCACGGCGATGCGGTGCGCGGCGGCCTGACGCTGAAGAAGGCCGGCAACACGCTGATGCGCCTGCTCGGCGGACGCGAAATTCATCCCGTCAATGTCCGGGTCGGCGGCTTCTATCGGGTGCCCGATCGCGCGGAATTCGCGCCGGTCACCGAGGATCTCAAGCGGGCCCGCGACCTGGCGGTGAAGACCCTCCGCTGGGTGTCGGGATTTCCCTTCCCCGATTATGAGCGCGATTATGAATTCGTCGCGATGCAACATCCCGACCAGTATCCGATCAACGAAGGCCGCATCGTTTCCAACCGCGGCCTCGATATCGCCATCGCGGACTACGACGACGCATTCGAGGAGCGGCACGTGTCACATTCGACCGCGCTGCAGTCGGTGCTGAAGCAGCGCGGCAGCTACCTGGTCGGGCCGATGGCACGCTACAGCCTCAACTTCAGCCGGCTGCCGCCGGATGTTCAGGCGCTGGCGCATGAGGCGGGGCTCGGGACGGTATGCCGCAACCCGTTCCAAAGCATCATCGTGCGTTGCGTGGAAATGCTCTACGCTTGCGATGAGGCGCTGCGGCTGATCGCCGAATATCGGAAACCTGACGCGGCGACGGTGCCGCTGGAGCCACGGGCTGGGGCCGGTCACGGCTGCACCGAGGCACCGCGCGGCCTGATCTATCACCGCTATGAGCTCGCCGACGACGGCAGCGTGCGGTCGGCTCGGATCGTGCCCCCGACGTCGCAGAACCAGCTCAGCATCGAGGAGGACCTGGCCGAGGTGGCGACCCGGGCGCTCGATCTGCCGGATGCTGCCTTGCGGGACCGCTGCGAGCACGCAATCCGCAACTACGATCCGTGCATCTCCTGCTCCTGCCACTTTCTCCGGCTGGCGGTACACCGGACATGAGGTCGGGCGGGCAGGATGTCGTCGCGGTTTCCATGTCTCGAACCGCGAAGCCGCCTCAGGCTGATGGCATGGCTCGACCAATATGGGCTGGAGCGCTTCCAGTCGCAGTGCGGACGCCCTCGTCCGAGCAGACCGGTGTGCGATCTTTGCGTTCATTGAGCAACGCCTTGACGGGGCACCAGCGGCAAGACGCATCGCGTGGCTTCGGTGCCCTGCGATGACGATCCCGGCCAGCGTGCTTGGATGGCCGCAATGCACGGCGACATGCTGATCGTGGGGACCAAATGCTGATCGTGGGGATCGGCAATCCGGACCGCGGCGACGACGCCATCGGCCCGCTGGTGGTTCGGCGGCTGGCCGGACGCGTGCCACCCGATGTCGCGACTGTCGAGTGCGGTGGCGATGTGCTGGCGCTGATCGACGACTGGGCCGGCCATGATGCTGTCATCCTGGTGGACGCGACAGCATCGTCCACAACGCCGGGGCGCATCCACCGCATTGACCCGCGCCGGGATGAACTGCTGCCTGAGCCCTCCTTGTCCTCGACACATGGGTTCGGCGTGGCGGAAGCAATCGCCCTGGCCCGAACCCTCGACTTGCTGCCCCGTCACCTTATTATCTATGCGATTGAAGGCGCCTGCTTTGAAGCGGGCGCGCCGGTCAGTCGAGCGGTCGTGGCGTCGATCAATGAGGTCGTGACACGTGTGGCGGATGAGGTTTGTGATCTGAGCAGCGGCACGACATAGGGCGGAAACCAGCCCTGCCGGGCGGCGCGGCCTTTCCACTGATTGGCTGCTCTTCCCGGATATCGCCCAGGACGGCCTCAGCCCGCACCGTCCTGCGGCGCCCGCGGGATCCTCACCCGGACAGCAACGGCAGCCGTACGCGCATGTGCCGCGAGAGCTGCACTGGTCTGCGCCGACCGTCGGCGCGATGACGACGACGCACTGACAGTCAAGGGACCAGACCAGACCAGACCAGACCAGGCGCGCGCATCATGCCCGGCTGTCAAATACTTCGTATCGGCTGCCCAATACCGGCCTGGGTGATTTGCATGCAGATCAATACCCCGCATACTGAAGTGGGAGACGAAAACTAATAACGGAATGAAATGTCCAGTCGTTCAGTCTTACCGCCCCTGCGGGCGGAGATTGTGCCCGGGTCCGTATCGCTCGCCATGGGCACGCCCGGTCTGGGCGCGCTCGGCCTGGGCACGGCCGACGCCGCCAGGCCGCCGCGCGGATGGTTCGGCAACCTGCTCGCCCGTTCGAACCGTTTGGGATCATCGATCTCGCCGAACCCGGAGAACGCGATCGAGGTGCGCAGTGTCGCGGTGCAGCACGGCCGGCATATGGCACTTGAAGACGTCAACGGGCGGTTCGCGGCCGGCAGCCTGACCGCGGTTGTCGGACCGAACGGAGCCGGCAAGAGCACGCTGCTGAACGTGCTGTCCGGCCTGACCCGCCCCACGCGCGGTGAGGTGGTCTGCCCGGCGCGCGGGCGCAGGCGGATGGCCTATTTACAGCAGCAGACCGAGCCGGATCGGGAGTTTCCGGTTACCGTGGGCGAACTCGTGGGGCTCGGTCTGTGGCGTGGCTTCGGGGCGTTCCGCGCTCCGCCGCGCGTCGTCACCGATCGTGTCGTCGAGGCGGTCGGCGCCGTGGGACTGCTGGACCATATTGACCGTCGCATCGGTGAACTGTCGGTCGGCCAGATCCGGCGTGCCTTCTTCGCGCGCCTGCTGCTGCTGGACGCCGAGGTGTTGCTGCTCGACGAACCGTTTGCCGCCGTCGATGCCCGCACCAGGGACGCCCTGCTGGCGCTCATGGCACGCTGGCACCAGGAGGGCCGCACCGTCATCGCCGTGGTGCACGAATTCGATCAGGTGCGGGCGCATTTTCCTTCCACGCTGCTGCTGGCACGCAATCCCGTTGCCTGGGGTGACACCACCGCCGTGCTGACCCCGGCCAACCTTGCAAGAGCGGCGGCCGTCGCATGACGCTGTCGGTCTACGCGCTGATGATCGGTCCGTTCGAGGGCTTCAGCTTCATGCGCGTCGCGCTGGTCGCCTGCCTGGCGCTCGCACTCGCCAACGGCCCGCTCGGTGTGCTGCTGCTGTTGCGACGGATGGCGCTCGACGGCAACGTTCTCTCGCACGCCGTCATGCCGGGCGCTGCGCTGGGCTTCGCCTATTCCATGCACTCGCTGACCGCGCTCAGTCTCGGCGGTCTGGCCAGCGGCACCGTGGTAGCCGGACTGACCGGGCTGCTGGGACGCACCAGGCCGGCACGGCAGGATGCCGGATTACTCGCGTTCTATCTGGTGGCCCTGGCCCTGGGGGTCACGCTGGTGGCGTTCTTCGGCAGCAACGTCGACACGGTGCGGGTGCTGTTCGGCACCGTGCTGGCAATCAATGCTTCAACCTTGCTGCAGATTGCCACGGTCAGCACCCTGACCATGCTGCTGCTGGCGCTGTTCTACCGGCCGATGGCGGTCGACTCATTCGATCCGGTGTTCCTGCGCCTGGTCGGTGGCCACGGCATGCGTGGTCTGTTCGTCATGCTGGTGCTGTTCAATCTCGTGGTCAGCTTCCAGGCGTTCGGCACGTTGCTGGCGATCGGCCCGATGCTGCTCCCCGCCGCCGCCGCGCGCTGCTTGACCAACCGGCCGGGCACGATGATGGCGCTGGCGTCGGCCGTGGGCATGCTCGCCTCATACGCCGGGCTGCTGTTGTCGTTTCACCGCAATCTGCCGTCCGGACCGGCGATCGTGATGGCGGCCGGCGGCCTTTATGGTGCCGCGCTGGTGGGATCCGCGGCGACCAGCGCCATACGCACAAGATCGAACGGGAGGGAACGATGAGACGGCTGTTTCACGCCGCGCTGACGGCACTGGCCGTCGGGGCCGTGCTGACATTGCCCCTCGCCGGCGCGTCCGCGGCCGACAGGATCAAGGTCGTTGCGACGTTCAGCGTGATCGGCGACCTGGTCAGCAACGTCGCGGGCGATCTGGTCGACCTTGTGACGATCGTCGGGCCGGCCGGAGACACCGAGGAATACCAGCCGGCCGCCGGCGATATTCCGAAGCTGGCCGACGCGCGCGTCCTGTTCATGAACGGCCTCAACGACGATTTCGAGCCATGGCTGCCGAACCTGATGCAGCAGGCGCGGTTTGCCGGCACGAAGGTCATCGTCAGCCGCGGCGTCAAGGCGGTCACCGCAGAAGACGAGCACCCGACAGGCGGCAGGCCCAAGGCGACGGTGCTCGACCAGCACGCCTGGATGATACCGCGCAACGGCATCGTCTACGTGAAGAACATCACCGACGCGCTGGTCCGCGCCGATCCGGCCAACGCGGACGCCTACCGCAACCGCGCCGCGTCCTATATCCAGCAACTGCGCGACCTCGATGAGTGGGCGCATACCGAACTGGCCGAGGTGCCCACCGCCAGACGACGCGTGCTGGCGTCGCACGATTCGCTGCAGTATCTCGCAGCGTCGTTCGGGATCACGATGATCTCGGTCAATGGCTGGACCAACAAGTCGGAGCCTTCGGCAGCCGATCTGGCGCGCCTGACGGACCAGATCGAGC
>DASWON010000429.1:0-6723 GCA_036398735.1 Rhodopila sp. | reverse complement strand
GCCGAAGGGCTTCTTCGGCATGTTCGACCGCGGCTTCGAGCGGTTCCGTCGCGGTTACGGCTGGATGCTGGAAGGCGCGCTGCGCAACCGCGCGTTCGTGCTGATCATGTTCGTCGCCCTGCTGGGGGTGACCGGAGGCGTGGCCACCACGCTGGGGCTGGACTTCTTCCCCAGCGCCGACGTCGGGCTGATCAAGCTGCACTACCGCGCCCCGCCCGGCACCCGCATCGAAGAGACCGAAAAGCTCGTGCTGCGGGTCGAGGACGCGATCCGCGGCATCATCCCCGCCGAGGAGCTGGATACCGTCAACGACACGATCGGCGTGCCCTCCTCGTTCAACCTGGCGTTTGTGCCGAGCGACAACGTCGGGGACATGGACGCGGAAATCCTGGTTTCGCTGAAGGGCGGTCATCATCCAACGGTCGGCTACATGCGCAGGATCCGGTCGGACCTGCCGGCGCAGTTCCCCGGCAGCGTGTTCTATTTCCAGACCGCCGACATCGTCAGCCAGGTGCTGAACTTCGGCCTGCCCGCCCCGATCGACGTGCAGATCCAGGACGTCAACTTCGAGCGTTCCTACGGACTGGCGCAGCAGCTGGTGCAGCGGATGAAGGCGATCCCGGGGGTCGCCGACGCGCACGTCGTGCAGGTGGTGAACTACCCCGGCCTGCAGATCGACGTCGACCGGCTGCGGGCCTCCAAGCTGCGCATTTCCCAGCGCGACGCGGCGAACAACATGCTGACCTCGCTGTCCTCGTCGGTCCTGGTGTCGCCGAACTTCTTCCTCAACCCGCAGAACAACGTGAACTATTCCGTCGCCGTGCAGACACCGATCGAGAAAATCAACACGGTCGACGACCTGCTGAACACCCCTGTCGCCGCACCGCCGACCGTGCTCGCGTCGGCGGATCCCACGCTGCTGCCCGCCGCGCCGGTGATGCGGCTGGGCGATATCGCCACGGTCTATCCACGCTCCAGCCTCGAGTCGGTGAACCACTACACCGTGCAGCGCGAAATCGATGTCGCCGCGAACGTGGACGGGCGTGATCTCGGCGCGACCGCGGCCGACATCCAGAAGGCCATCAACGACATCAGCAAAGGGCTGCCGATCACCACCCACATCGACATCCGGGGACAGAACGAGGTCATGCTGGCCTCCTTCCAGAGCCTCGGCGTCGGCATGATCCTCGCGGTCATCCTGGTCTACGCGCTGCTGGTGATCCTGTTCCAGTCCTGGGTCGACCCGTTCATCATCATGATGGCGGTGCCCGGCGGCCTGCTCGGCATCATCTGGATCCTGGCGCTGACCGGCACAACGATCAACGTCGAGTCCCTGATGGGGTCGATCATGACGATCGGCATCTCGGTGTCGAACTCGATCCTGGTCGTGAGCTTTGCCAACGACCTGCGGTCGCGGCGCGAGATGACGGTATTCGAGGCGGCGATCGGCGCCTGCACGATCCGGCTGCGCCCGGTGCTGATGACCGCCCTTGCCATGATCATCGGCATGATCCCGATGGCCCTGGGCCTTGGCGACGCGGGCGAGCAGAATGCTCCGCTCGGCCGGGCCGTCATCGGCGGGCTGGTTGTCGCCACCGTCGCCACGCTGTTCATCGTCCCGATCTTCTACACATTGCTGCGCCGCAAGCCTCCCACCCTTCACACCCTCGATGTCCGCTTCGCCGCCGAGGCCGCGGGCGCGGGCCACACCGGAGAAACCTCGCATGGCTAGACGTGGTCGTTTCGGAACACTGCTGCTCTATCTGGTTGGCATCGTCGTGCTCGGTGGGGCCGCGCTAGGCGCGTGGCGCATGTGGAGCGACAAGGGCGTGGCACTGTCGGCTTCCCGCCAGGCGCTCGCCGAAGGCGTTGCACGCGGCCCGGTCGTGCAGATCGTGCAGGTGACCGAAGGACCGAAGGAGCGGCTGATCCAGTTGCTGGGCGACACCAGGCCGTATCAGAGCGCCACCTTGTACAGCAAGGTCAGCGGGTACGTGACTACGATCCCGGTGGACCGGGGCGACCGCGTCAAGGCCGGCGACCTGCTCGCAACCGTCGCGTCGGTCGAGACCGACCAGCAATACGAATCGGCGTTGCGCGATCTGGAGAACAAGAAGCGCAACTGGGACCGGGCCAGGGATCTGGTGGGCCGCGGCTGGACCTCGCAGGAGGCAGCGGACCAGGCGCAGACCGCGTTTACGATGGCGACGGCGAACGTGGCGCAGAATGCGACGATGAAGTCGTATGAGCAGATCCGCGCGCCGTTTGACGGGGTGGTGACCGCGCGCTTCGTCGATGTTGGCGCCCTGGTGCAGAACTCGACCACCAACAAGACCAGTAATCAGCCGGTGCTGACGATCTCGGACGAAACCCGGCTGCGTGTCGATGTGTTCGTGGAGCAACGCGACGTGCCATACATCCATGTCGGTGATGAGGCCGAGGTGGCGGACGGCGCGAACTCCGATCGCAAGGTGAAGGCCAAGATCGCCCGCACCTCGCACGAACTGGATCCCCGCACGCGCACCTTGTTCGTGGAGCTGGACGTCGACAACGCCGACCACTTCCTGGTGCCGGGCAGCTTCGCGTACGTGACGCTGCATGTGCCGATGCAAAGCTACCCGCAGGTGCCGGTGGCGGGCCTGATCGTGCGCGGCACACGGACGATGATCGCCGACTTCGGCAGCGACCAGACCGTGCATCTGCGGCCGGTGACGGTGGCCAACACCGACGGGATCCGAGCTTCCCTGGCGGAAGGGGCGACGGTCGGCCAGCGCGTGGCGATCAATCTGCCCGATGAGGTCAGCGACGGCGGGCGGGTGCAGCCGGCGGCAAGCGCCGCCGCGCGATAAGCCGACAAACCGCCCCGGACCCCGAAGCACTGCGCAAGGCGACCAGGCTTCGGGCGTGCCCGCCTGATCGCTGCAGCGGTCCCGTTCGTGGTCTGGAAGCGGGGCATGACGTCCCAGCATCTGCCATTACACCATCCGTCATCACACCATCTGTCCCCGTGTCACCGATCGCATTGCCAGATACCGGCCGTCGTGGCTGGATGACACGCGCAGCGAGGGAGAAAGCACCATGGCCATCCAGGAACAGGAGCGCCAACCGTTCCACCATCCACGCGTCCGCCCGGAATGGCTGGCGAAGCTGACCGAGGACATCCTCGACCCGGCCCAGCCCATCATCGATCCGCATCATCACCTGTGGAAAGCGCGGCCGGACCCCTACCTGCTGGCGGACCTCGTCGCCGACCTGCGCACCGGTCACAACGTTCTGGCAACGGTGTTCATTCAGTGCCGCTCGGAATATCGCACCGATGGACCGGAGGAAATGCAGCCGATCGGCGAAACCGAGTTCGTCGCCGCCGCCGCGAAAGAGTGCGAGAGCGGTCGCTACGGGGCGCTGCGTGCCTGCGCCGGGATCGTCGGTCATGCTGACTGTCTGCTTGGGGAACGGATCGAGCCCGTGCTGGAGGCCCATATCCAGGCGGGCGGCGGCCGCTTCAAGGGCATTCGCCACAGCGGCACCTACGATCCGGGAATCGCGCCGACGGCACCGCCGGGCGCGCCGCCAGGCCTGTATCGCGACGCCACATTCCGCAGCGGATTTGCCCGCCTGCACGGGATGGGGATGACGTTCGAGGCCTGGTTGTATCACCCGCAGCTTGGCGACCTGCTCGACCTGTTGCGTGCGTTCCCGGAACAGAAGGTCGTGCTCAATCATTTCGGCGGTCCGCTCGGAGTCGGACCGTATGAGGACCGGCGTGCCGAGGTCTTTGCCCAGTGGCGCGCCCATATCAAGGAACTGGCGACCTGCCCGAACCTGCACGTCAAGCTTGGCGGGTTGGCAATGAACGTGAACGGCTTCGGCTATCATCATGAACCGGTGCCGCCGTCGTCCGGCGAGATGGCATCGGCGTGGCGTCCCTATGTCGAAACGGTCGTGACGGCGTTCGGCGCTGACCGTTGCATGTTCGAGAGTAATTTTCCGGTGGACAAGGGAATGTGCAGCTATCCCGTCCTGTGGAATGCCTTCAAGCGCATCGCCGCCGGGTGCTCTACCGACGAGAAGGACGCGCTTTTCCACCGTACGGCGCAACGGTTCTACACTCTTCCGCCGGTCGGTTGACCGATCCTTGCTGCACTGTCTCCGCGGGTTCCCGATGCGCCGGTCCCGCGGGACAGCAGGCCAAGGTGGTGGCCGGCGTGAACGAGACGCCGGGGCGAGGGAGGAGCGGGGCAAAGTGTGTGCCCGCTGAGAGGAAGGGCGAATGAGGAGCAGCCCGCTGAGGAGCGGCCGGCCGAACAAAAGCCAGCTGAACGGCAACCCGCTGAACGGCAACCCGCTGAACGGCAACCCGCTGGGGGGCAGGTGAAACGGGAATCGTCGCCCAACAGCGCTTCCGGCTCAAGATGGAGGCGGTTCCTCCGGCGTGACCCACCGGTCGAGGTGCCATCGTCCGCTGCGCATCCCCGGGAGGGCGACGGGTCTCCCTCGCCGGCACATGACTACAGCGCTGAAGCCGAGGCGCTGGCCCAGTTCTTCGACTTCACCCGCGACGACGTCGCCGCATCGATGGCGGACTGCGCCCGCTTGGCCGAGCGGGAACCGCGCAACCGGGTCGCCTGGTTCATTCCGCATGCAGCCAGCCCTTTCTCAGGTGGCATTCACACGGTCCTGCGGGTTGCGAACTATCTCTTCACCACCCTTGGGGTTGCGCAGGTGGTCTGCGTGACCGGGTCGCCGGACGCGGCCGCGACACGGGCGATGATCGCGCGGGCGTACCCGGCGCTTGCCGCCGCCGCGGAGATCGTGGTGCTCGAACGGATCGGGCTGGTGCCGGATCTTGGCCCGCTCGATGCGGCGATCGCCACGTTCTGGATGACGTCGTTGTCGCTGCTGCTGCTCCGCAATGTCCAGCGCAAGTATTGCCTGCTGCAGGACTGGGAGCCGGAGTTCTATCCGGCGGGCTCCACGAGTTCCCTGGTGGAGGGCAGCTATCGCTTTGGATTCCACGCCATTTGCGGCAGCCTGTCGCTGGCCGAGGCGTATCGCGCGCTGGGTGGCACCGCGGAACATTTCGATTACGCCGTCGATCCGGCCCTGTTCCACGCACGACGGCCGTCGCGCGCACCGGAGGCACCGTGGCGGTTGTTCTGTTACGGGCGTCCGGCGGTCCCTCGCAACTGCTATGAGCTGGCCGCGGCGGCGCTGCGCGACATCAAGGGGCATCTCGGGGACCGGATCGACATCGTGCTGGCCGGCGGCGACTGGGACCCCGCCGCCCATGGCCTTGCCGGGACCGTCCGCAACCTGGGCATGATCCCGCACGATGGGATGGCTGACGTATACAGGGCCGCCGACGTCGCGATCTGCCTGACGGCGTCGCGCAACCCAAGCATCGTCATGCTGGAACTGATGGCCTGCGGCACGCCCGTGGTAACCATCCGCAACCACCACCACACCTGGCTCCCGGCCGGAAGTGATGTCGCATTCGAGTGTGACGCCAGCCGCAGCGAGATCGCCAATACCGCGATGACGGTGCTGCAGGATGCGCCGCTGCGCCAGGCTCACGTGTCCCGCGGCCTCGCGGTCATTGCGGAACGGTTCAGCGACTGGACACCCACCTGCGCGCGCATCGCCCGTGCGATCATGCAACCCCCGACGGCGTCGCGAGCGCTTCACGCGCGGACGCCTGCTGAGGTTCGGCGGCAAAGATCTTCCCATACCCTCGACTGTCAATGAGGTCGAGCGCTGCCTGCCCGGTCGTCATGGTCCGGCGTGCCGGTCTCTCCGCCCGCGACGCGACGTCATGGCCGGAACGGACGCACCACCCGGACACCCGTGGAACGGCTTTCAGACACCGCCCCACACCTCCTGAGCCACCTCGACGCAGCGGGCCAGCTTCGCCCATTGCTGGTCCTCGGTCAGAGTATTGCCCTCCTCGGTCGATGCGAACCCGCATTGCGGCGACAGCGCGAGTTGTTCCAGCGGCAGGAATTTTGCTGCCTCGTCGATCCGCCGCTTCAGTTCGTCCTTGCTCTCCAGTTCGCCGGTCTTGCTGGTCATGATCCCGAGCACGACGATCTTGGGCCCGCGCGGCACCAGGCGCAGCGGCTCGAAGCCGCCGGCGCGTTCGGTATCGTATTCCATGAAATACGCGTCCGAATCAATCTGGTTGAACAGCACCTCGGCCACCGGCTCGTAGCCGCCTGATGCCACCCAGGTGGAGCGGAAATTGCCGCGGCACAGATGCATCGAGATCACCATCCCCTCCGGCTTGCCGGCGATCGCCTGGTTCAGCATGTCGGCGTAGATCGTCAGCAGGTTGTCGACGTGTTCCCCGCGCGCCTTCAGCATGGCGATCTGTTCTGGGTCGCACAGATAGGCGATGTTGACCTCGTCCAGTTGCAGATACCGGCATCCGGCCGCCCCGAACGCCGCGACGGCCTTGCTGTAGGCCACGCCGAGGTCGGCGAAGAACGGCTCCAGCGTCGGATAGGTGGACTTGTCGATCGCCGCACGTCCGCCACGGAAATGCACCACCGATGGCGACGGGATCGTTTGTTTCGGCATCGCCGTGCGCACATGGCCGGCAAGAAACCGGTAGTGGTCGATCATCGTCGGCTGCGTCCAGGCGATGCGGCCGTTCACCCGAAGCATATGGGTCAGCGGGACCCCGCCTTTGAACTGGATCTTTTCCTCCGGCTCATAGATCTCCAC
>DASWON010000428.1:0-10974 GCA_036398735.1 Rhodopila sp. | reverse complement strand
GACCGGCCATGTCGCGGATCTCCGTCACAGCGGAAGGTTCGACAGTACCAGCGACTTGCGCCCGATCACAGCATCTTCTCGCAACAGTCCGTTTTACATCACCGCATTATGACACGGCTGCTCGAGCCCCGCGGCCTCACGAGGAAAGCGCTTGCCGACCCGGGGGCCTCCAGGGCATTCATTGATCATGAGTGGAAACAATCCCGCCCAGCAACCGGTTGCGGCACAGGTGCCGGCAGCGGCGCCCGGGCAGCCCGCGCCGCCGCCCGCCATCAATGGCGAAACCGCGGAGCAGGCGCTGGCCAGGGCGCAGGCCGCGGCGCAGGCCAAGCGGCTGAATGAGGCGAGCGGCATCTGTGCCGATGTCCTGGCCGCCTCCCCCGATCATCCGGCGGCGCTCGCGCTGCAGGGCATCGTGGCTGCAATGGCGGGCGATCCGGATCGCGGCATCGTGCTGTTGCGCCGGGCGATCCAGATTAGGCCCGGCAACGCCACGTGGTATGCGCATCTCAGCTCACTGTGTCGCACCACCTACCGCATGGACGAGGCGCTGGCGGCGGGCCAGGAATCGATCCGGCTGGACCCGAACAACCCGGAACATCTGGTCAATCTGTCGCTGGTGTTCGTCGATGTTGATGATCGCGACCGTGCGATCGCCTGCCTGCTGCGCGCACTCGGCCTCAAACACGACCATGCCGACGGTCATCTGGCGATGGCGCAGAACCTGCTGGCGATGGGCGACTTCGACCCGGGCTGGATGGAATACGAGTGGCGTAACCAGACCGAGGCGGGCAAGGCGACGATGCCGGCGATGACCTCGGCGCACTGGAACGGCATGCGAATCCCGACCGGCCGCCTGCTGCTGGTCGGCGACCAAGGCTATGGCGACACCATCCAGTTCGCCCGCTACATTCCGATGGCAGCCGAACGCTGCCAGGAGGTGATCGTGGGCTGCAGCGCCGAAATGGGTCCGCTCCTGGCGAACATCCCGGGGGTCTCGCAGTACTGCCATCGCTGGACCGACGTGCCTGGACACGCGGCGCATTGCCGCCTGTCGAGCCTGCCGTATCTGTTTCGTACCCAGTTGGATACAATACCATCCCAGGTGCCTTACCTGAAGGCCGATCCGGTCCGCATCGCATACTGGCGGGACCGGCTGGGGGCCACGCTGCCCGCCGGGGTCAAGCGCGTCGGACTTGCCTGGACCGGTCGCCCGACGCATCCGAACGACCGGCGGCGGTCATTGCCTCTGGCGCAGCTTGTGCCGCTGGCCGATGCGGGACCGGCCGCTTTTGTTTCCCTGCAGAAACCGATGCCGGCGCGTGATCTGGAAAGCATCAGGCGGTTCCCCGGCATGACCGACCTGTCGAACGAACTGACCGACTTTGGCGAGACCGCCGCTCTGATGGAGAACCTCGATCTCATCGTGACCGTGGACACGTCGATGGGACACCTCGCGGGCGCGCTGGGCAAGCCGGTATGGATCCTGATCCCCAAGGCAGCCGACTGGCGCTGGATGCTGGATCGGGAGGACAGCCCCTGGTATCCCTCCGCTCGGCTGTTTCGCCAGCAGAAGCCGGGCGCGTGGGATGAATCCATGAACCGGCTGCGGTCGGCGTTGAGCGCTGAACTGGCCGGCGCGATGGCGGAGAACGCCGCCGGCGACTGATCTCCCGGTTTCAGGCCGGCAGAGGATCCGGAACCGTCGCCGGCCGAGCCGCCGCCATGCCGGCACGCAGCACATCCAGCGGCACCAGCGAACCATCTCGTTCGAAATGCCAGAACGTCCAGCCGTTGCAGCTGGGCGCATTCTGCAACAGCGCGCCGACCTTGTGGATCGACCCGCGTATATCCCCAGCGCTCAAAGAGCCGTCCGGGCCCACCATCGCGCTGACCCGCCGCTGACGGTCGAACACCGTGGTGCCGGGCGCGATGAGCCCCTGCTCCACCAGACTGCCGAACGGGATGCGAACCGCCTCGCGCTTCGTCGGATGCGAGGTGGCACCTTCGACGGAGACGGGCTTGGTCCGACGAACCCGGCCGATCGCGGCCTCGGCATAGGCCGGGTGACGCTCGATGCCGATGAAGTGCCGACGCAGCCGCTTCGCCACCGCCGGGGTCGTGCCGGTGCCGGTGAACGGATCCAGCACGATGTCGTCCTGGTTGGTGCTGGCCAGCAGCACGCGATGCAGCAACGCCTCGGGCTTTTGCGTCGGGTGTAGCTTCAGGCCATGTTCATTGCGCATCCGCTCCGGCCCGGTGCACAGCGGGATGAACCAGTCGCTGCGCATCTGGATATCGTCGTTCAGCGACTTCATTGCCTGGTAGTTGAAGCGGTAGCGCGAGTCGCGACCGCGGGCCGCCCAGATCAGCGTCTCATGGGCGTTGGTGAAGCGCCGGCCGCGGAAGTTCGGCATCGGATTGGACTTGCGCCAGATCACGTCGTTGAGGATCCAGAAACCCAGGTCCTGCAGGATGGCGCCGATGCGAAAGATGTTGTGGTAGGCGCCGATCACCCACAGCGTGCCGTCCTTGCGCAGCAGCCGCCGGCATTCCCCCAGCCAATCCCTGGTGAATGCATCGTAGGAGCCAAAGTCGGTGAAACGATCCCACTCCTCATCCACGCCGTCGACCAGGCTGTCGTCCGGACGCCGCAGTTCGCCCCGCAGTTGCAGGTTGTATGGGGGGTCAGCGAAGACGCAGTCCACCGATGCAGACGGCAGCATGCGCATGATCTGCACACAGTCGCCCCGCAGAATCTGGTCCAGCGGCAACTCGTGATAGAGGTCCAAGACGGCTTTCCAACCTTATCAACACGTTTGCCGCATCGTGACGGCCGATTTTATCGTGACCGTTCGGCGGAAGTCGCGTCAATCTCCAATCGTCAGTTCCAGCCGCAGTTGCGCCACTGTGCCAAAGGCCTCCCGGTGGTGGCGGGTCGGGCCGAGCCGCCCGAGCGCGTCACGGTGGAGTTCGGTTGCGTAGCCGGCGTTCCGCTCCCACCCATAGCCGGGAAACCGCGCGGCCAGGCGGGCCATGGCCCGGTCGCGCACCACCTTCGCGACGATGGAGGCGGCGGCGATGGACAGGCACAGCGCATCGCCGCCCACCACGCAGCGAACCGCGCACCGCAGCTTCGGCGGGTAGTTCCCGTCCACCAGCGCCAGGTCAGGCGCCATTGGCAACCGGTCGACCGCTCGCCGCATCGCCAGCATCGAGGCATGCAGAATGTTCAGCCGCAGGATTTCGGTCACCGAAGCCGCCCCTATCGCGATCTCGGCGGAGGACGCCCGGAGCGCCACGAAAGCCGCCAACCGTTGCTCCGCGGTCAGCTTCTTCGAATCGTCCAGCATCGCGGCGAGTTCCGGCGGCGTGTCGGGAGCCAGGATCACGGCGGCCGCGACGACGGGGCCGGCCAATGGCCCCCGGCCAACCTCATCGACTCCGGCGACGCGCCCTCCGGCGGCCAGTTCCATCTCCAGACTGGGCATGCTGCGTCCCTAGCAGGGTTCTGCCGAGTCGCGGAACAGGCAAACCGCCTGTCGGGCGCTGGCGACCTATCGCAACGAGCCCGCAGCCGGCGCTCGACGACCCCGGAGGATATCCCGCCGAAAGATCGAATCCGAGGCATTGCCGCTGCCGCTACGGCGCCGCGCATGCTCCGGCAACCGGAGGCGGCGAGAGGCGCCTTCATCGCGGACCGGATACGGGCGGGTGCCCCCTCTTTCGACGATGCCGCCGCGGGCGGCGCCTGTAGCCCACGCGCAATCCCGCCCCCTGAACAGCCAGGGGGTGGGATGCTCATGCCACTCAGGGCGCGTCGCAGCCGCGGCAACCCGCCGACCGATGGCGCAATCGCTCGATAGCCGGAGCCTCAGACGCGCTGACCGGTTGACGGGGGACGAAGCCGATGGGGCAGGTGCCGGCGGAATGCTAGTCGGAGCCTCAGACACGCTGACCGGTTGACGGTGCGCCGACCGGAACGACCGCGGCCTTGTCGAGCAAGTCCGGCACCAGCCGCTCCAGGAAACCGGCGATGAACCCGATCACCAGAACCGCCTTCCAGCCGATCGTGCCCCAGTCCCACCCGGCGCCGTCGCCCAGCGCCAGTCTCGGCACCAGGCCGGAAGAGAGCAACAGCAGGAGCACGCTGCCTGAAATGGCGCCGATCACCAGGCGCAGCAGGCCGTCCGCCGCGTTGCTCCACTGGTCGGTGTCCAGAGCGACGGTGCGCGAGCGGACCGCCAGGGCAATGGAGAATGCGGCGCCGACCAACCCGGCCTGTCCCGCCATGAGGAAATCATCAGCGGGGGCCGCCGCCTGGGCGAGGGTCGCGACAGCGGCAGGGGTAGCAGCCGCGACCGTTGCGACAGCAGCGGCGGATCGGTGGGTCAGCCATTCCGTACCCGCCAGCAGGAGCATCAGAGGGAGGCACCAGCTGGCGGCGTAGCAGATATATTGCAGCCGCCCGCCCGCGGCGCGTTCGCGGATCAACTCCGCCCGGGCGTCCTCGATCATCGTCCGGCCATCCTCGGGCTTTCTCTCCAGCACCAGCTCGATCGCCATCGCCACCTTGCAGTCATAGACACTGCGGCGGTCGGGGCCCCAGCCAACGAGCAGCGAGGTGATCTCCGCCCGGGCCTTGCCGACCGACGCGACGACAGTGGCGCGCTGAGCGGCTTCCTCCTGGCAATCGTCGGCGTATTCGACGCGGACATCGCCAGCGAGGTAGATGGCGTATTTCCCCGGCCGGGTGGAATAGACCAGGGTGATCAGGCGATCCTGGGAATCCTTCGATCCGACCTTGATCCCCGCGACCAGGAAGCCATCGCTTCGGCATGGCTCCGCGGCGACCCGGGGGCGAGCCGCGGCGGTGGCTGACGGAGCTTCGGCAACGCCTGCCGGAGGCGCGAGTACGGCTGCGTCGGGCGCAGCTGCGTCGGGCACGCCTGCGACGGGCACGCCTGCGACGGGCACGCCTGCGACGGGCCTGGATTTGATCCGAGCTTCGGAGTCAGAAGCCGCTACGGGTGCGACTTCGGAAATGGCGGCAAGTCCATCGGGCATTGCTGTCTCCTGTTGTCTGACCCGAGGTGACGGAATGCCACGTCGGCGACAGCAGTCTGGTTCACGGGCCCCCGTCCGAATGTTAAGCGCCGCACACGACTGTCGTACTTCCTTGCGGGTCGTCGAAATGGAAGTGCTTGCGCGACGCGCGGCATCAGGCGCAAGAGCACCGCTGCGACTCCCTGCACAGGACTCACATGAGCGCGCTGTCGATGCCATGCAGTCGCTTCGCATCCGGGCATTCCACTGATAGAAGCCCCGCATGACCGCTATCGCCTCCATGACCGGATTCGCTCGCGCCGAGGGCGCCCTCGACGGCATCGCCTGGGCGTGGGAGCTGCGCAGCGTCAACGGCCGCACGCTGGAGCTACGGTTTCGGCTGCCGAACGGCTGGGACAGCCTGGAAGCGGGCTGGAGGGATCTGGCCGGCAAGGCGCTGAAACGCGGCAACGTCACCGCCAACCTGACGATCAAGCGGCAATCCGAAACCAGGCTGGAACTCGATCCGGCGGCGCTGGAGCAAGTGCTCAAGATCGCCACCGACCTGCATCACCGCATCCCCGGCAGCGCTCCGCCGTCACCCGAAGCCCTGCTGTCGCTGCCCGGCGTCCTGCGGCAGGCGCAGGCGGACCAGCAGGAAGAGAAAGCAGCGGCGGCAGCCGACGTGCAGGCGGGATTCGCCGCTGCTCTGGCCGATCTTGTCGCGGCTCGGCAGGCCGAGGGGCAGCGGCTGGCTGTCGTGCTGCAGCGACAGCTGGAGGAAATTGCCGCCCTGCATGAGACCGCGATCGGTCAGGCCGCGGGACAGCCGGCGGCGCAACGGGCAAGGATGCTCGATAACCTGCAGACGCTGCTGCGCGAGACCCCCGGTTTGTCCGAGGAGCGAGTTGCCCAGGAGGTCGCCGTGCTCGCCAGCCGATCCGATGTACGCGAGGAACTCGATCGCCTGGCCAGCCACATCACCGCCGCGCATGATCTGCTGCGGGAGGCTTCCAACATCGGCCGCAAGCTTGACTTCCTGATCCAGGAGTTCAACCGCGAAGCGAACACGCTGTGCAGCAAGTCCGCCTCGGCCGCGCTGACGGCCACCGGCCTGAAGCTGAAAGCCGCGATCGAGCAGTTGCGAGAGCAGGTGCAGAACATCGAATGATCGAAATTGCGCGACGCGGGGTCTGCCTGGTTCTGTCGGCGCCATCCGGGGCCGGCAAGACCGCGATCGCCGACGCGCTGCTGGCGACCGAACCCGCGTTGGAGCGCTCGATCAGCGTCACCACCCGTGCCCGCCGGCCGGCCGAGATCGACGGCGTTCACTACCATTTCCTGACTGAGGACGGCTTCCAGCACGCGCTGCGCACCGATGCCCTGTTGGAGTGGGCGCGTGTACTGCAAGGCACCCACGCGTATGGGACGCCGCGCGCTCCGGTGGAAACCGCTCTCGCCGAAGGCCGTGACGTGGTGTTCGATATCGACTGGCAAGGGCATCGGCAATTGCGCGAAAAGATGCCGGCGGACGTGGTCAGCGTCTTCGTTCTGCCACCGGACCTGATGGCGCTGCGTTCCCGGCTGGTCGGCCGAGCCGGGGACAGGGGTGAGGAAATCGAGCGCCGAATGCGCGTAGCGCGCGACGAGATCCGCCACTGGGTAGAGTTTGATCACGTTGTAGTGAACGAGGACCTTGCCATTGCCACCGAGGCAGTACGCGCGGTCCTGCACGGCGCCCGGATCGCCACGGGCCGGCTGACCGGCCTGCCAGGATTTATCAAAGGGCTCGGCTGAGGCTGGCCCGCTGTGCGGCCGAACCGTCGATGCGCCCGCCCCGATCTCCGCGCGGGATGGCGGCGGATGCCATCCATGCCACGCGGTGGACGGTCCGGGTACGGCAGCGCTGATTCGGCATGGGCACTGACGGCTGCGCAAGTCCGCCACGACCGGGAATGGGCTGGCGCAATCTCCGTCGCTTCCGGCAGGCACACGGGCTGAACCTGCGCAAACCAACGGGAGGCCGCCGCGGGTCGGACAACATCGCTGTTGGCGTTAGCCCTCGGGTGGGGGATGATCGGGGATGCCAGTCCAGCAACCCGATTCGCTGCGGGGGGGACGCCTTGAGCAACCGACGCCGACTGCCGCGGGACGCCACCGAACAGACGCTGTTCGCCAATATCGAACAGGTCCCGCAATCGCCCGTTTCCGGGCACAAGGGCACCAGCGTGTTCTGGGTCCGCACGGTCCGTGCTGCGCTTGCCAAACGGTCTCCGCGAGCGCTGGCGATCGCCGAACGCGGGCTGAAAGCCTGTCCCGAAGACCGCGAACTGCTGTTGCTCGCCGCGCTGACGGCAACCGCCCTGGGAGATCCAGCGCGATCGCTGGAGCTGTTGCAACGATACGGCAAGCGCCATGGGGCGGACCCATCCAGGGTGCTGCTGACAGCGCTCGCGCTCGGTGAGCAGAACGAGTACGGCCAGGCTCTGCGGCTGCTGTCCACGGAGAAAATGATCACCGACGAAGCGGCGCTGGAGCATTTCATCGGCGACGCGGTCATGGCGGGCTGGATGCTAGGCCGCCTCGGCTCGATAAGGACGCTCGGTGCCTACGCGATGATGCGGCGCGACACCAGGTCCGCGAAGGCAGGCCCCGGCACCGCAGGGTCAAAGACCATGGCGCCAAAGACCGCCGGACCGAAAGCAGCGGGCAGGAGGACCACGGCGCCCAACACCGTTGGGCAGGAGGCAGCGGGGTCGGCAGCAGCGAAAGCGTCCGCGCAGAGAGTCGCCGCGAAGCCACAACCGGTTCGCCCAATGCGGGCTGTCCCCGCCCTGCCGAAGCTGGAGGCGCGGTTCGAGATGGCGTTCGAGATCGCCAACCCGGACGCCATCGAGATCGACGGTGTCGAACCCGACGCGGCGGCATTCCGCCTGCGCGCCGAGTTGGTCCGGCTCAGCCTGTTCGAGGGCTTTGATGAACTGCTCTGCCTGCCGGCGCTGCAAGACGTCGAGCCGCACTGGTACCAGGTGGAGACGGCGCGCAAGGTGCTGAAGCAGTATCGCGGGCGCGTTCTGCTGGCAGACGAGGTTGGTCTCGGCAAGACGGTCGAGGCCGGGATGGTGCTGAAGGAATACATGCTGCGCGGCATGGCCGAACGCATCCTGATCCTGACACCCGCGTCGCTGGTCGGGCAATGGCGCGATGAGATGGCCGCCAAGTTCGGGATCGAATGCGCCACCAGCCACGATCCGTTGCTGCGCAGCGATCCGGCTGCTTTCTGGGCGCAGCCGCGGGTGATCGCCTCGATCGCAGCGGCGCGCCGCAAGGAACAGGCCGAGCTTCTGGCCGGCCTGCACTATGACGTGGTCGTGGTCGATGAGGCGCATCATCTGCGCGACCAGTCCAGCGCCAGCTATCAACTGGTGAACCGGCTGCAGAAGCGTTTCCTGCTGCTGCTGTCGGCGACCCCGGTGCAGAACAGCCTGCTGGAGCTGTACAACCTTCTCACCCTGCTGCAGCCCGGCATCTTCAAGACGCAGAAGGAATTCCGCTCGGTCTACATGGTGCCGGGCAAACCGCGAGAGCCGGCCAACCGCGAACGGCTGCGCGACCTGATGCGCGGCGTCATGGTGCGGAACACGCGCGCACTGGCGGCTTTGCGGATGCCGCGGCGCCATGCATCGACTTTGCGGGCCGCCCCCGATGCCGAGGAGGCAGCCTGCTACGAGGAACTGACGGCGCTGGTCCGTGCGGCCGCGTCGGGCGGGGACGGCGGGCATCGGCTGTCGCTGCAGCATTTGCTGGCCGCCGCGGGCTCCTCACCGGGTGCCGCGGCCGCCGCCATCGCCCGATACGTCGAACGCCATCCGCGCGACAAGCGCTGGCGCGACCTTCTCGCGCGCACCCGAACCATCGCGTCCGGCGCAAAGGAAGCCGCGCTGCTGCGGTTGCTGGCGCAGAACCCGGCAGAGAAGAAGCTGGTGTTCGTGCACCACCGCGACACCCTGGCGCACCTGGCAGAGCGTCTGCGGCATCAGAAGGTGCCGTTCGCGCTGTTCTCGGGCGACATGTCGGGGCCACAGAAGGACGCCGCGGTGGAGGCGTTCCGCGACCAGGTCCCGGTCCTGCTGTGCACCGAGTCGGGCGGCGAGGGGCGCAACCTGCAGTTCTGCAACACCCTGATCAACTTCGACATTCCCTGGAACCCGATGGCGATCGAGCAGCGCATCGGCCGCATCGACCGGATCGGTCAGCTGCGCGAGGTGTTCATCTTCAACCTCGTCACCGCGGGGACCATCGAGGATTCCGTGCTGCGCATCCTCGACGAGAAGATCAACATGTTCGAGCTGGTGGTGGGAGAGGTCGGCGCCATCCTGGGCGAGATCGACGAGCAGCAGGATTTCTCGACGCTCGTGCTGGACGCCTGGCTGCAGGGCACCGAACAGGCCCGCGCCGAGGCGTTTGCCAAATTGGAGACGCAGTTGCTCGCAGCGCGCCGTGAATACGATGGCGTAAAGCAACTCGACGAAGCGCTGTTCGGGAATGAACTCGATGCCGCTTGACGACAACCGGATGCAGGATTTTGCCGCCGATCTGCTGCGCCACGAGGACGCGCTGGTCGAGTCGATCGAACCCGACGGCCTGGAGGTGCTGGCGCCGCCCGACGTGCAGCGCGCTTTGGGTGTCGGGGAACTGTCCCGTCTGGGTTTTGGCACCACGCTGCCGGCGGGCGCGCAGCGCGTCGGTCTGGAAGGCGACTGGCTCGAACGCTTCGGCCGCCTGCTGGGTAGCGAGGGTCGCTGGACTCGGCGCGTGCTGGACACCGAGGGCAAGGCCCCGGGTGATCCGGAACGCATGCTGGAGCACGAGCTTGTGCTGGATAACGCGACATTCCGGCTGCTGGGCGCGGCGCCTGTCTGGACACGCTATCTGCTGATGGATTTCCGCGCCTCGGCGGTGTCGGATGACAAGCGCGACTTTATCACCCGGTTGGGCATCAACCTCGCGACCGGTGCGCTGCCGGACGCCGTGATCGCCGCACTCGGCAGCTTCCTCGACGATCCGGAAGCCGATGCGGCCATCCCGGCGGAGGCCGAGCTGCCGCCGATGTGGGATCGCGGACGAGTGACCGATCTCGTCGGGAAGGCGCTGCCCCGGAGGCTCGATGTCGCGTTGGATCCGTTCGTTCGCGGATTGCGTCGCCGTCTGGTCCGCGACCAGGACCGGCTCTACCGGTACCACAACGACCTGCACAACGAGGCAATGGGGCGTGCCGTCGGATTGCCGGAGGGTGATCCCAAGCGCGTGCGCGAAGAGCAGCGGGCCGAGGCGATCGGGCGTGAATATCGCGCCAAGCTCGACGACCTGTCCCGGCAATATGCGACGCGAGTGACGGTCGAATGGGTGCAGACACTGGAACTGGTGATGCCGGCGTACCGATTGTCGGTGCAGGTCCGCCGGCGGAAGGCCGACCGGACGATCGCCCTGGACTGGAACCCGCTGGCGCGCCGCCTCGAACCGCCGGTCTGCGAAGCAACCGCCGGAATCGAGAGGCCCCGGCTGGTATGCGATGACGCGTTGCATTTGGTCGTCCCGGCGGGTTTGGCGCCCTGCGCCGGCTGTGGCCGAACCTATTGCCGAGCCTGCCATCGGGGTGGCTGTCCGAAGTGCGGAAGCTGAGCCGACGCCGCGGCGCGTTAATGTCACCCGCGTCGACGTCACGCGTTTCGGTCGATCACACGATCATCGAGGACATTGTCGGAGACTGCTCCAGCATGTCCGCCATGATCTGCAGACCCTCGGTCAGTGCCGAACGAGTCGGGGCGGCGCCGAGACCAAGGCGCACCGCTTGCGGGGGCTGCGTCACGGCGAAGGCGTCGCTCGTCACGATCCCGACCCCGGCGGAGCGGAGGCGTGAACTGAACT
>DASWON010000427.1:0-22300 GCA_036398735.1 Rhodopila sp. | reverse complement strand
ATGCGCACGTGACCAGAGAGGCCCCGGCTGCTACACGGCGGCCATGCTGAGAAGATTGTACATGCGCGTGATGGCGCTGGCCGCCTCTCCCAACGCCGGCTGGTGGCTGGCGTTGATCGCGTTCGCCGAGGCCAGCTTTTTCCCGATCCCGCCCGACGTGATGCTGGTACCGATGGCGCTGGGCCGGCCCCGGGCCGCCTGGCGGTTTGCCGCGGTCTGCACGGTGGCCAGCGTCGTCGGCGGCGCGCTCGGCTATCTGATCGGCTTCGCCGTGTTCGACCAGGTCGCGCAGCCCATCCTGCGCTTGTATGGCTACGGTCCGGCCTACGCGGCGTTCCAGGCGAAGTTCCAGGAGTACGGCCTGTGGATCATCCTGATCAAAGGTCTTACGCCAATTCCATACAAAATCGTTACTATCGCCGCCGGCGCGGCGCGCTTTGATTTCTGGCTTTTCATGCTGGCCAGCACCCTCACCCGGGGGGCCAGGTTCTTTCTGGTGGCAACGCTGCTGCATTTCTTCGGCGACGCCGTGCGCGATTTCATCGAGAGGCGGCTTACACTGGTGACGAGCGCGATGGCGGTCGGCGTGATCGGCGGGTTCCTGGCGCTGAAGCTGCTGTAACGCCACGCCTCGCGCATGATAGACTTCATCTGCCGTATAGACTTCATCTGCCGCTCCGGATCGCGCACCGCATGTTTCCGTGGTCCGTAAACCGCATCTTAACTTCAGGCGATCATCGTCCACCGCAAAGGCAGCCGACGCGTTTTCCGGTCGGTGAATGCAAACGGCCTGCTGCCGGCAACGAAACTCCACGCGGATCGGCACGCCGTCTGCAAAGCTCGAACGCGGCCTAGGGAGGATCGGGAAAAGCAGGTCGATCCGCGCTGAAAATGGCTGCCTCACCGGAACGTGTGCGGCACTGCCACAATTCGAAACCGTTGCGATGGCATCTGCACATCGTTCCTGTCTGGAGGTGACCTTTGTTTCGTCGCGTCTTTCTCGGCGCCAGCGCATCCCTGCCGCTGCTGGCCGTCGCCGACCATGCGAGCGCCGCGGACCCAGCGCCGGCACCGGCGGCCACGCCCTTCGACGGGGCGACGGTGCGCAACCTCGCGCGTCAGCTTGCCCTCCAGCCATACAAGGCGCCTGAGAATACGCTGCCGGCCCCGTTCAAGAACCTGGATTTCGACGCTTATATCGGGATCCGGTTCGATCCGACCAAAGCCCTCTGGCGCGGCCAGGGGCGCAAGTTCACCGCCCAGTTCTTCCACCGCGGCTATCTCTACCAGGATCGTGTCGCGATCTTTGAGGTGGCCGACGGCCGCGCGGAACCCGTCAGATACAGCAGCGATCTATTCAGCTTCGAAAAGGTCGCTCCCAGCACCGGAGACCTCGGCTTTGCGGGATTCCGAATCCACTACCCGTTGAACCATTCGGACGGGTCGGACGAAGTCTGTGCCTTCCTGGGCGCCAGTTATTTCCGCGCGATCGCCAAGGGCCAGGGCTATGGCCTCTCGGCCCGTGGCCTGGCGATCAAAACGGCCGATTCCAGCGGCGAGGAGTTCCCGGTTTTCCGGTCCTTCTGGCTCGAGCGTCCCACGCCGGGCGCAGACATCCTGGTCATCCACGCGCTGCTTGACAGCCCAAGCACCACGGCGGCGTTCCGTTTCACCATCCGGCCCGGCGAAGACACCGTTTTTGACACGGAGACAGCAACCTATCCCCGCACCGATATCGCTCAGGCCGGCCTCGCGCCGATCACCAGCATGTTCCTGTTCGACGCCAACGACCGGCAAGGTTTCGATGACTGGCGCGCCGCGGTGCATGACTCGAACGGATTGCAACTGCATACGGGACATGACGAGCCGATCTGGCGCCCGCTGACCAACCCGCATGATCTGCAGATCAGTTCATTCGAGGACACCAGCCCGCGCGGTTTCGGCCTGATGCAGCGCGAGCGGGCGTTCGTCGACTACCAGGACCTGGAGAGCCGTTTTGAGCAGCGGCCCTCGCTGTGGGTCGAGCCGATCGGCGATTGGGGCCAGGGCGCGGTCGAACTGGTCGAAATCCCCAGCGACCGCGAGGTCAACGACAACATGGTCGCGTTCTGGCGGCCGCATGACCCGTTACGGGCCAAGGGTGAATATCTGCTGAACTACCGACTGCACTGGTGCTGGGCACCGCCCGGCCAGGTCAAGCTGGCGCAGGTGATGCAAACACGCTGCGGCCTATCGTTCGACCAAAAGCACCGGCAGTTCATCATTGATTTCGTGGGCGATTCGCTGAAGGCGCTGAAGGCCGAGACGCCACCTAACCTCGACATCGGGGCGGACAAGGGCAAGATCCTCAACGCCGTCGCGGAACCGAACCCCGACATCAGCGGTTGGCGCGTGAGCATTGAACTCGACACGCAGGACAACAAGCTGGTGGAACTGCATGCACGCCTGATGCAAGGCGATCAACCATTGACGGAGACCTGGATCTATCGCTGGACGCAAGGCTGACATGGACGTCGCGCCGACGTTCCGGCCGCTGCCCGCGGAGGCGCCACTGGCAATGCCGACGCAGTCGCTGCGCCATGCGCCGAAGCGAACCGGTCGGTTTCCGTCCTCGCCGCACGCCATGGGGCTGCGGCGCCTGCTGGTGATCGGCGGCGCGATCGTCATGACGGTGTTCGGGGCACGCGAGATGTACCGGGTGCTTGCGGTCAACGGGGCCACGCCGCTCGCGATTTTCATGCTGGTGTTGTTCGTAGCCCTGTTTGCCTGGATCGCTCTGTCCTTCACCAGCGCGATCGCCGGCTTCCTGTCCGTCCTGGCGGGCGGCGGCAGGCGGTTGCTGGTGCCGGGTGCGTTGCCCTCCACGCGCACGGCCCTGCTGATGCCGACGTACAACGAGTCGCCCGCCCGCATCATGGCGGGGCTGGAAGCGATCGATGAAGCGCTGCGCGAGCAGCACGCAAGCGACTTCTTCGACATCTTCATCCTGAGCGACACCACCAGCCCGGAGGCCTGGATCGCCGAGGAGAAGGCATTCCTCGATTTGCGGCAACGAACCGGCGGGGCGAGCCGCATCTTCTATCGTCACCGGGCAAAGAATACCGCGCGCAAAGCGGGCAACATCGCCGAATGGGTCACCCGGTTCGGCGCCGCCTATCCGCAGTTCCTGATCCTCGACGCCGACAGCGTGATGCGTGGTGACACACTGGTTGCGCTGGTCCGAGCGATGGAGGCGCATCCGGATGTCGGCCTGATCCAGACCCTTCCGATCATCACCGGCGGTACGACCCTGTTCGCCAGGATGCAGCAATTTGCCGGGCGGGTGTACGGCCCGATCATCGCGCACGGGATCGCCTGGTGGCATGGCGCGGAGGGCAACTACTGGGGCCACAACGCACTGATCCGAACCGTCGCGTTCGCCGAACAGGCCGGTCTTCCCGAACTGCGCGGGCGGAAGCCGTTCGGCGGTCACATCATGAGCCATGACTTCATCGAGGCGGCTCTGATGCGGCGTGGCGGCTGGGCGATCCACATGATGCCGGGTCTCGAGGGGAGCTATGAGGAAAGCCCGCCGTCGCTGATGGACCTGGCGGTCCGCGACAGGCGCTGGTGTCAGGGCAACCTGCAGCACATGGCGATATTGCCAGCCCGCGGCCTGCATTGGATCAGCCGGATGCATCTTCTCACCGGCATCGGGTCGTACATCACCGCCCCGCTCTGGCTGCTGTTCCTGTTGAGCGGTGTGCTGATCGCGTTGCAGGCCCGGTTCATCCCGCCGGATTATTTCCCGTCAGGCGGCAAATCCTTGTTTCCGCAGTGGCCTGTGATCGACCCGGTCCGAGCGATGTGGGTGTTCATCGGGACGATGGCACTGCTGTTGGTGCCAAAGCTGCTGGGGATGATCACGGTAATGGTCCGCCGCGATCTGCGGCGCGGATGCGGGGGCTTCCTAGGCCTGGTGGTCAGCCTGCTGCTGGAAACCCTGATTGCCGGACTGATGGCACCGGTGGTCATGTTGACCCAGTCGATCGACGTCGTCGCCATTCTGCTGGGACGCGATTCCGGGTGGAACGCCCAACGGCGCGATGATGGCGGCATTCCGCTGCGCGACATCATTCGGCTGTATCGGCGGCATACCATTCTGGGCTTGTTGCTGGGCGTCGGGGCCTGGGCGGTTTCACCCTACCTCGCCTTGTGGATGCTGCCGGTCGTGCTCGGGCTCGCGTTGGCCGTGCCGCTGGCCTCGCTGACCGGCCGGCGATCGCTGGGGATGGCACTTCGACGCATCGGGTTGCTGCGCATTCCTGAGGAAGTGCATCCGCCCGAGGTGCTGCAGCGAGCCGCTTCGCTGTATCGCCAGGAACTCGGCGAAGCGCCGGTCGAGAGCGTCTCGGCGCTGATACACGAACCGGCTCTGCTGGCCGCGCACCGTCAGATGCTGCCGCCACCCCGGCGTCCCAGGATCGATCCGCTGAACGTCGCGTTGCTGACCGGCGCTGCGAAACTCGCCGAAGCCGAGTGCCTTGACACGGTGTGGCCGACGCTCACCGCGCCTGAGAAGGCCGCTGTCCTGTCCGATCCCGTGGCACTGGACCGGCTCGTGGCGCTCTCACGCGACAGCGTCACGGCTCTGTCCGATTCGGCGGGTGCTGCACGGTAGGATGTGCCGCCCGGCAATTCGTGCCGAGCTCAGCTTCGCCGATTTCCCACTGAATCAACGTCCGCGGCTTGGCATGCCGCTTGCTGATGGAATGGGGTGATATTGAGGATTTTTCGGACGGGAATGTGAAGATGTCCTTCAACGCCGTATCTGGACCAGGTGGGGGTGGCTGGATCCAACTCAGCCTGGCCGCCGCGGTGACACGATCCCCCGCGGAAGCAAACGCGACTTCGCCTACCGCGCCGGCGACAATGCAATCGTCTGGAACGGTCCAGGCCGCCGCGGCTATATCCGCACCTGAACAGCAGTCGGCGAGCGCAGCATTGGCAGACAAGGCCATGCGTCCGGTCCTGCTGGTTCCGACCCAGCCGCTGTCACCGGCGGTACTTGCGGAACTGATCGGTTTCAAGCCGCCGCCGGGCCTGTCTGTCCTTGGCACCTAGGGCCCGGAAACGATGAAGCGCGACATGTCACCGCGCGTAGACATGCCTTACCGCTGTCGCCATCGAAAAACCGGCCAGATCGCTCTCGTGTCGACCGGGGGAGGGTTGGGGCGCCAACCTCCTGGATCTCGCCCCAATTGGGTTACGACCCGCGGTCCGCGGATAGAGGGTACTCATACTGCGCGTCAGTGGCGGGCGATACATCGGTCGTGGCATGAAGCGTCCGATCCGGCCGGGGCCCCGTTCCTGTTGTCGGCGAAGTAGTCCTACCGCGACATGCGGAGTTCGCGCGTCGTCGAGCACGGGAACCGTGATCCTGCCCATCTGCGCGGTCGATGAAGCGGACATCCGCGTGATCTGTGACGCCCGTTGAAACCCCTCCTCTACTGCAGCACATCCGCGGTCCGATCGAACCCTGGGACCGCGCCGCTGATCAGGTAGTTTCCGGCCAGATCCCAGTTGCGGAAGATCTGCCCGCTCGGCGCGTTTTCGAACTGCATGTACGGCTTGAATAAGGTCGTGCTATCAGCCGCGTTGCCGGCCGCGCAGTTCACCACGCCGACAAACTCATACAGCGTCGCCGCGGACCCGTCCTTGAGCGTCGCATTCCCCACGGACACGAGTTCCCCGCGTGGCACGAAGCGCCCGGAGTCTTCGGCGGCCTGGTTGCCCGCCAGGGACTGGCTGCTCCAGAACCCGATGCCGGTGGCATCGCGCAGGCCGTCGTTCTTGCTCGCCGCTGTGACGCGCAGCAGAGCGCATTCGGCAAGGCTCTGCCGCGACGCGAGAATCACCTGGCGCAAGCTGGGGCGTCCCGCTTTCCGCGCCAGCGCATCGGTGCAGTCGAGCGAGTCGGTGTCGATCGGCTTGCAGGCCGTGGTCTCGAGCGTGAGGGGCCCGGTGGCGGCCCGCACGATCGAAACGTCCTCGCTGGTCTGATTGACGACTTCCAAATGAGGAGGCGCCGCGGCATCCAGGCCGTAGACGGTGACATAGTAGCTGGCCGGGAACTGTGCGGGGCGATTGCCGGCATAGGTGCGCAGCGGTTCGGTGTTCCCGTACGTCGCTACGAACAGCTTGCCCCCGGCGATCGTGGGCGGGACGAACTTGGCGAACAGCCCGAGTCGATCCCGAGCGGATACGAGTTCGCTCGTCCACAGGGTCTGGCTCACGTCTTCGGCGTCCAGCGCCAGAACGATCCCGTTCACGCCGCGCTGGCGGTTGGCGTCGCCGTCGAGTGGCGCCACCGCCCAGACGACGCCGGTGCCGGCTTTGCTGCTGTCGGAGGTGACCGAGATCATGCCACCCGGCATACCCAGCGGCGGCTCGAATGCACTTTGCTTCGGCGCCGTGCCGTCCAGGCGCCCGTTCTTCAGCTCAAATGCCCTGAGCTTGCTGTTCTCGCCCCAGGCATAGACCCGCTCAACATCCGGTCCCTTCCAGTAGACCGGCGAGCCATGGATGTTGCCATAATGGGTCTGTCGGTCGTGGAGCACCGGCGGAAATGCCATCAGTTGCTGCAATGCGTTGGTGCTCTGGCAGTCGGGCGCCTCGGGGTTACGCAAATATCCGCCCAGCGTGGTCTGCGACAGGACATACAGGATGCCTTCCTTGCCGCCGCCAATGATCAACGGCTGGTTACCTGGGATCAGGACCGGACCGGAGGAACCCAGGTCGAGATCGCTCACCCGCAAATAATCCTGGTCACAGGGCGTGAAGTAGTCTTTGAGCGCCAGGGTCTCCCCCTCGAGGTGCAGCTTGACGAAGCTGTCGCCATAGTTTTTGCCACCCGTATCGGCATCGAAAGTACCGTTTGCAATCATCAGGTAGACGTTGCCCTCCGTATCCGCCGCGGGCCCCTGACCCGATTGCCAGATGCCGCCGTCGACCCCGGTCGGGGTGGGGCTCCAGACGGCCTTCTGCGTGAGCGAGGCAGCATCGAAGGCGTACAACGCGCCGCGGCTCCCGTCGCCACCGAACCCGATATAGAGGACCCCATCGCTCAGCAGCAGCCCGGCACGTTGCTTCAGCGTGCACGGGTTGAAGGAATTCTGTGGCTTGCATGGTTGCGACGGATCGGTTGAGGCAACCCCGATCATCGCGGATTTTCGTTCAGCCCCGCTCCCCAGATCAAGGGCGTGCAGCTTGTAGCGGATGCCCCCCTGGGGACCATCGTCGTGCCACGCAACGACATACAGCGTCCTGCGGTCGTCGCTGACAACAGGCGTGCCGAGGATGCCCCATTCGGGATCGTTCGTGCTCCACATATCAATGTCCTTGCCGCTTTGTCGCGGCGGACCGAGCCATCTTGCCCACAGGGGCACGGTGCGGCCATCAGGACCGGGGCGGGGGTTATCGGCATCATAAGCATAGACGGTGTTGTGCATCGTCGCGACGATGACGGTGTTGAAGGTTCCAGTGACGCGCGGGGTGTCAGGGTTCGCGGTCGTGTCGATCGCCAATCCCGCGATGTAAAGCGGCTGAGCTACAATCTGGCCGTCGGCATACAGCGTCCAGCGCTTGCCGAACGTGCCGGCGCGTAGCGCTTTCGGATTGAGAAACGTTTCGTCGAGAGCCGCACCCGTTCGAAGGTTGTTATTGTGCTGAGTAAGCACGTCGCCTGCAGAAGCGACCTGATACCGGAATCCGCATGCCCACGTCAGCACAAAAAGAACTGTCAGCATCCGCGATCGACAAACCATGTGCGCCTCCCTGCTTCGTTGCGATCGTATGCATCGAGCGAGTACCTTCTTTCTGATGCCCAGCAATACCCACTACGGTACTTGGCCAATACAATCGGTCATGATCTCGACCTTTGTCCCACGCGTTCATCATGCCCCGCGGCCGATCCGGACCGTCTCGCACGGCACGCATTTGCACCAGTACCGTCACCTGCGGGATCACTCGCCCGGACCACAGACATGAACGTGTACGGCGGCCCGGTGATGACGATGAACGCCGTAACGAGCACGCCGGGCTCGTTGCTTCTCTACGACGATTGGCGCCCGATCTGGATTACACAGCGGCAGACACTTGACAGCCGTCGAAGTCCTGGGAACATGGCCTGACACAATCCTCGCAGTCGAGACTATTACTGCATGGTCGCGGCGTCGTGATATGTAATCCCGGTTCGCGGCGTCCCATTGCAGCCACTCCTGGATAGGACCGGATACTTGGGGCCCAGCCCCATCTTTCGTCGCGCGCCGAAGGCCACGAGTTCCGGCGGATGCCAATGTGGGATTCATTCTCCGGTTAGGATTGCCGTCACCGTTTCAGGAAATTCGCTGTGCGCGATGCTCCTGGCCATCGTGGCGGACAGCGATGGCGGGACAATGCAGCCAGCGTTCTTCGGTCCGCCGGCCATATTGCAGACCCGCGGCGCGGTCGCAACGCTCCTCGTGCCCTTCAGCTATGGCGGCCTCGCGGCACGGTGCGGCATTGCCGGTCCCTGTCACTATTTCCGTCTCCGGCGGGCATCGGCAAACGGACGCTCCCGATCACCCGCCGGGCTGAAGCGCTCGGGCTCGGCGGACGGTTGTTTGTCGGGGCATCTTGGATATCGCAGCGAGAAGAGGCCGGCTGAAAGGAGGTTCTCATTTCGCGTAAGTCGCGGCTTTCGTATCATCGTCGCGGCACGACGAGCGGGGATACCGGTCTCTCCCAGCCGCTCGCCTCCGAACAGTCGAAGGCATGCATCAGTCGGGCGCACGGCACTATCTTCACATGCTATACTTGGCGATAGCATGCAGGGACGACCGTCTGTCTGATCGTCCCAATCGGCCGGTATCGCCGTCCGGGACGGTCGGCCAGCTCGCTTCGACTCAGGCGTCTAGCTTCTTGGAGAGAAACAGTTTGGCATGTCCCGGTGGATAGTCGTCGAGTTGCCCAAATATCGTGTAGCCGCGCTTTGCATAGAATCCGGGAGCCTGATGGCTGAACGTTTCCAGCGTGGCCGCGAACGCACCGCGCTCTTTCGCCATCGCCTCGGCCGCATCCATCAGGCGGGTTCCGTGCCGCTGGCCGCGAAAGGTTTCCGACACCCACAGGAAATTAACATGCAGCCACCCGCCCCAGACGTAGCCGAGCAGCCCACCGAGCCACTCGCCCCGGCGGCTCTTCAGGAAAAAGCCCACGGAATGCCAATCCGCTACGCCCGTCCGCGCGGTGTTTACGGCAATGACGTTTTGCCTCACCAGTTCGGCGAGCGCCTCCCCGGGCAGCGGGTCGAACACGATCTCAAGGTCTTGCGGCATACTGCCGGTTGGGCCGACCATTAGACCGTCCTTTCCTGCGGCATGGCGATGCCCAGCCGGGGTGCCCGAAGTCGCGCTTCGGCGGCCAGCGAGCCCCGGTCGGTGCCGGCCGTGCCTTGCTGATCCCCACGGGCCGCCACATGGAAACCTCCCGCCGTCGATCGTGTCAATCGCCGATCCGGGTCGTTTCCAGAACAGCATCCAACAATTCATCCGCGCCCAAACCCTGCGGCAGCGAGTCAATGAGCCCCCTGAGCCGGCCATCGAGCAACAGCATCGAAAACCCGTGCACCAGAGCCCAGTGCGCAGCGGCCTGTGCGGCCAGCCGAAGCGGTGGCAACTTTGCCCCCCCGGCGGCGAACCCAGTTGCGACCGCCCGCAGGGCACCACGCGATGCCTCGATCGCTTCGCGCAGTGCAGGGCGCGCAGCGTCCAACCGCTCGCCGCGGAACATCAGGAGGAAAAGCCCCGGATGCGCGCGCGCGAAGGTGACGTAGGCGGTGCCCATCGCTTTGGCCCGGGCCGACGGTTCGTCGCCGGCCGCCGCCACGGCGGCGCGCAGCGCGGCACTGAAGCGATTGAAGCCGACCGCGGCCAGTTCGCTGAGCAAGCCCGTGAGGTCGCCGAAGTGATTGGCCGGCGCGGCGTGCGAGACCCCGGCCGCGCGCGCCGCCCCACGCAGCGTCAACGCGTGGATGCCATCCCGCTCAAGGATCGCCTCAGCCTGCGCCAGCAAGGCGGTCTTCAGGTCGCCATGGTGATACGGCCGCGGTTCGGAGGATCGCTCAGGGTCGCTCATATCTGTTCACTCATGCGTGATATTTACATTGTCAATATACAAGCTGACCACCTCACGATAGAAGCCTAAAGGCGATGTTTCCATCGTCAATATTGGAGCGGAGGATGCCATGGCAGAGGATTTCAGTCTCGATCCGCGCAGCAATTTCGGCCCGATCCACAGCGAATACGACCTGGCCGAGTTGCCCGTAGCTGGGGAATTGCCGCGTGAACTCAACGGCACACTGTTTCGTAACGGCCCCAATCCGCGGTTCCCGCCTATCAATCCCCGGCAGCATCATTGGTTCGGTGGCGACGGCATGATCCATGCCTTCATGCTGCGTGCCGGCCGGGCCTGCTACCGCAACCGCTGGGTCCGGACCGACAAATGGCTGGCGGAGAATGCTGCCGGGCAGGCGTTGCTGTCGCCTTTCGCAGGACCGTCGCCGGAGGGCGTGCAGATCCCGCCAACGGGCGTCGCCAACACCAACATCATCTGGCACGCGGGCCGGCTGCTAGCCCTCGAGGAGGCGCATCTGCCGTTTGAAATAGCGCCCGGGACGCTCGCGACACGCGGCGTGCAGAATTTCGACGGGGCGCTGGGCGGTCCGTTCACCGCGCATCCCAAGATCGACCCGGTTACCGGAGAGCTGGTGTTCTTCGGGTATTCGGCAAGCGGTCCGCTCACCTCGGGCATGAGCTACGGGACGCTGGGCGCGGATGGCCGGGTGACCCGTTTCGAGCGGTTCGAAGCGCCGTACTCCAGCATGGTACACGACTTCGCCGTGACGGAACGGCACGTCCTGTTCCCTGTGCTGCCCCTCAGCGGCAGCCTGGCGCGCGCCCGGGCCGGACAGATGCCGTACGCCTGGGAACCCGAACTTGGCGCCCATATCGGACTGATGACGCGCGACCGCGGCGTCGCCTCGCTGCGCTGGTTCCGCGCCGAGAACGGCTACGTGTTCCACGTGCTCAATGCCTGGGATGAGGGTCACCGGGTCATCGCCGACGTGATGCAGTATGCGGAGGCGCCGCTGTTCCCGCGCGCCGACGGACGTCCCGCCGACCCCGCAGCCACACGCGCGCGGCTGACGCGCTGGACCCTCGATCCCGAGGCCGGAACGGATGCTTTCAGCCGCGTCGAACTTGACGACGTAAGCGGCGAGTTCCCCCGCCTCGATGAGCGGCGTGCCGGGATGCGCAACCGCTTTGGCTTGTTCGTGGGGGAAAACCGGGAGGATCCGAAACTCGACGCCAGCGGTTTCGACGCCGTCGTCTGGCTCGACCTCGTGACCGGATGCCGTGCCGTCTACACCCTGCCGAGGGGCGATGCGGTGTCCGAGGCCGTGTTCGTGCCGCGCGGCCCGCTCGCCGCGGAGGGGGACGGCTGGCTGCTCGCAGTCGCCTGGCGCGGCGAACAACGGCGCAGCGATCTGATCGTCCTGGACACCCAGGGCGTTGACAAGGGACCGGTCGCAACGGTTCAACTTGCGCATCGCGTACCGTTCGGATTTCACGGCAACTGGGTCGGCGACGCAGCCTGATCGGCGGCGGAAAGGGCGGTCATCATGGGCATGCTGTTGGCGTTCGCGCCGTTCATCGCGTTCGCTGTCATCGATCGGCTGGTCGGTGCGACGGCTGGACTGATCGCCGGCGCGGTCGCCGCCGCCGCCCTGTTGTTGCGCGACCGGCTGACGCCCGGCCGCGTGCCGAAAATCCTGGAGATCGGCACTGTCATCCTGTTCGGCGGTCTGGCGGTTTATGCCGTTTTTGGTGGTCCGACAGGCTCCATCATGGGGGTCCGTCTGGCGGTCGACACCGGGTTGCTGCTGATCGTCGTCATCTCGATCGCGGTCCACCGGCCGTTCACGCTCCAATACGCCCGCGAACAGGTCGGCCGCGAATACTGGAATTCGCCGGATTTTATTCGTGCCAACTATGTGATCACCGCCGCCTGGGCGGTTGCGTTCGTCGTGCTCGTCGCCGCCGATCTGGTGCTGGTCTACGTGCCGGATATACCGCCGCGGGTCGGCATTATCGCAACCATTCTGGCGCTGATCGCCGCCGTCAAATTCACCGGGTGGTACCCTGAGCGGCAGCGGCGTAACCGGGCTTCGTGAGGCGAAGCCGCCGCGTCCGGGTATAGCGGCCACCACGCCAGACTCGGCGACCGTGCGAGACTCGGCGACCATACCAGAGTCGGCGACCGTGCCAGGGGCGGCGACCGTGCCCGGGGCGGCGACCGTGCCCGTCGCCACTTGTTCCGTCACAGACCTGATTTTGTCTACTTCGGCTCTTGCGTGCCGGGAAATCGCGTCTAACCTGACCTCGCCAGGATAAGAAAAATGGAGCGCACGGCGGCGCCGATGCGCTCCGGCTGCGTACGCCGAACAGCAATGAGCGCCGGCCAGAACCGGACGCAGGGAGGTATACGATGGACGCACGGTCATCGGAGGAAATGCTGGCCCAACTCGATAGCGGGCTGCTGGATTTTCGCTACTGGACCCTGTTCGCGTTGCTGGCCGTCGGCGGCGCGCTCGACTTCTTCGACTTCTTCGTTGTCGGCTATCTGGTGGCGGTGGTCGGGCCGCAATGGCACCTGACATATGGCCAGTCGTCGCTCATGCTGCTGGGCGGCGGCCTGGGGGCGATCTGCGGTGCTCTCGTCTGGGGGCCGCTATCGGACGCCTGGGGCCGCAAGAGGATGCTCATCGCGGGCAGTTTCGTCTGCGCCATAGGCGCCGGCAGCATCGCCCTGGTGCGTGACGGCGACTGGATGACCTTCGCCGCGCTGCGCTTCTGCGTCGGCGTCGGCCTTGCCGGGTGCGCCACCGCAACAACCGCGCTGATCGTCGAATACACCCCCCGACGCTACCGCACGGCGGTCACCAGTCTGCTGGTGGTGTTCGCCACGCTCGGCAGCTTTCTCGCTGCGCTGACCTCGGCCAGCCTGCTGGGCGTGCTCGGCTGGCGCGGCGTCGCGACTTTGGGTTTCATGCCAGGGCTGGTTGGCCTGATCTATATGTTCGCACTACCCGAATCGGCGCGCTGGCTGGCAGCCAAGGGCCGGTACAGCGAGGCCCGCGCGCTGGTGGCGTGGACGCTCCACGCGTCGCTGGAGACAATCACGCTCCCCACCGTCGTACCCCCTGTCCCGCCACGCGCCAGGATGGGCGAACTGCTGGCCCAACCCCGCCTGTTTGCCTTCGTAGGCCTGACCTGGCTTGGCCTGGCGACGGCGATCTACGGTGTCCTGCTCTGGGGCCCGACCGTCGTCGCCTTGCTGCTTGGCATAACCGCCCGGCAGGCAGCGACCTATTTTGTCTATGTCACGTTCGCCGGGTTGAGCGGCAAGATCCTGTTTTCGTTTCTCGCCCAATGGCTGGGCCGCAAACGCTGCGGCGAGATCACCGCTTACGGTTCGGCCGCCGCCTTGATCCTGGCGGCGTTCTGCTATCAGCCGATTTTCCTACTTGGTGTGCCGATCTTCGTGCTCGCCATGATCGCAGCGGCCCTGTTCTTCGACGGCGAGGCCGCCAACATCTCGCCCTGGGCGGTCGAGGCCTACGGCGTACGGCTTGGCGCGCGCGCCGCCGGCCTGTCGCAGGCCGCGAATGGCTGTGGCAAGGTGTTCGGTCCGCTGTGCCTGGCGCTGATCGCGGGGACCGACAATCTGGTGTCGCCGCAGGCAACCGCGGATGCGGTCACCCCGGCGTTCCTGTTTCTCGCCGGCTGCATGATCGTCGTCGGGCTGGCCTGCACGTTTTTCGGGCCGGAGACTTCCGGCAAGCCGCTGTCACTTGAGGCTGATGACAGTGTCGCCCGCGAAGTGACAGGACGGCGGTCCGCGCGGACTGTGTAGCACCGTGGTTCGCGCCGGCACCGGCCACGGCAGGCGCTTCCGGTCAAGCCGCGGCGTCAGCTGAAGCCGGCCACGGCGTGAGCCGACGCTTCGCGCAACACCGAGACGAGCCGCGACCTGGGCCGACACCGCCGCACACTCGGCCGGCCCGCGCTGCGCCGGCGCTGAACCGCGACGACCGGAGTTGAATGCGCGCGCCGGCCCTGGTCCGGCTGGTCGGGACGGATCACGCACGACGGTCCGCGGTGGCGCGGGTCCGCCAAGGTATCATGGGCCTCACGCGACCGGGGCGATCAGGACGGCACGAAACGGCTGTCATGAGGTGGAAGTGTCCCCCGAGACCCGGCCATGGCAATCGCAAGACCGCACCCGCGGTCATAAACAGATAGTTTCCTCCCCAGACTCCAAAAATATCGATATTTTGTCCCGCAGTTGCGGATGCCCCAGGGTGCGGGATCGGGTCATGGAACAACCGGGAACGCTGGCGACATCAATCTACGGGCGCTTGCGGCGCGACATCCTGCGCGGCGGCTTTCGGCCGGGTGAGAAGCTGCGTATCGACGCCTTGTCCGAGCGCTACGACGTCGGGGCGACGCCGGTGCGCGAGGCGTTGAACCGGCTTTCGGCCGAGGAACTCGTGCTGCGGGTTGATCAGCGTGGTTTCCGCGTGGCTGAGATCAGCCTCGACGACCTCACCGAACTGACAAAGACCCTGTGCTGGATCAGTGAGCGTGGATTGCGGGAGGCCATCCTGCACGGAGACGCTGCCTGGGAAGACGGGATTGTGCTGGCCGCGTATCATCTGTCGCGGGTCCGGCGCGACGACCCTGAAGCCGCCGGGGCCTTCAATCCCGAGTGGGAGACACGCCACCGGGAGCTGCACCAGGCCGTCCTGGGGGCCTGCGGCTCGCGGTGGCTGCTGGACTTCTATGCGCTTCTGGTCGACCGTCATGATCGGTACAAATATCTCGCCGCGGCCGAATCAGCCGAGTCCCGGGACACAGCCGCGGAGCATCGTGCCCTGGTCGAGGCGGTACTGGCGCGCGACGCCGATCGCGCGGTGGCACTGGCCAACGAGCACATCCGTCTGACCGGGGAAGTCGTCATGCGGGCCCATCGGCCGTCACCTGCGCATACAGCCGCAACGCCCGCCCGATCCTCCCGAACGCACCGGAGCCATCATGTCTGACGTTCCCGTTGTTATTGCCGGCGGTGGTCCGGTCGGATTGACCGCCTCTATCCTGCTATCGCTCCACGGAATCCGGTCGGTCCTCGTCGAGCGTCATCCCGGCACGTCGATTCTGCCGAAGGCCCGCGGGATCAACGCGCGGACAATGGAGATGTACCGGCAATGCGGGATGGAAGCCGCGATTCGAGCCGCCGGGCTGGCACCACAGAGCACCGGGCTGGTGGTTTGGACCGAGAGTCTGGCCGGGCGAGAGATCGAGCGCCGGGTCCCCGGGCGGGCCGCGCCGAAGAACCAGGCGGTGACGCCGGTGCTGAACTGCCTGTGCGCCCAGGATGACCTGGAACCCGTTCTGCGACACTTCGCCGAAGCAGCCGGGCCGGGCGAGCTTCGTTTCGGCACGGAACTGGCGGAGGTCAGCCAGGATGCGGACGGTGTGGACGCGCGCGTGCTCGACCGCGTTACCGGGGATGAAACCAGGCTGCGCGCGCGATACCTGATCGCGGCCGACGGCTCGCAGAGCCGCATACGCCGCATGCTGGGCGTGCAGATGATCGGCTCGGAGAACGTCTACGACAGCGTCAACATCCTGTTCAACGCGGACCTGCGCCCGTGGACGGCGCACCGCCCGGCGGCACTTTACTTCGTCGAGCAGCCCGATCTGCGCGGCACGTTCCTGACCATCAATGCCACCGATCGCTGGAGCTTTCTGATCCACAGCATCAAGCATTACGGCTACACGGCTGCCGATTTCGCTCCGGATCGCTGCGTCGCGCTGATCCGCCAGGCGGTCAGTGTCGGCGATCTTCCGGTCAACATCCTTGGTGTAAGCGCATGGGAAGCGTCAGCGCACGTCGCCGACCGTTATCGTCATGGCCGCATCTTCCTGGCTGGGGACGCGGCCCATGAGATGCCACCGACCGGCGGTTTCGGGATGAACACCGGGGTGCAGGACGTCCAGAACCTCGCATGGAAGCTGGCCGCGGTTCTGCGCGGTCAGGCAGATCCGGCACTGCTCGACACCTACGACCCTGAACGGCAGCCGCTGGGGGTGACGATCACGCGGGCGAGCCTGGAAAATTCACTGTCGATGGGGCGAACCGCGCGCCAGGAGGGTGCCAAGCTGCCGCGGGCCGAATTCCTCAGCGAACAAGGTCTGATTTTCGGTGCGGCGTATGAGTCGGCGGCGGTCATCCCGGACGGTTCGCCACCGCTGCCGATCGACAATCCAGTGACGCAGTACATGCCGTCAGCAAGGCCCGGGTGCCGCGCACCGCACGTCTGGCTCGAGCGCGGCGGCGAGCGGATCTCGACCATCGACCTCTTCGGCCGCCGGTTCGTGCTGCTGACGGGGCCCGGCGGCGCTGCCTGGCAAGATGCGGTTCGTGACTTGGCGGCGCCGTCGCGACCCGCAGTTGTCGCGCACGCGATAGGCCGCGGCTGCGAACTGGCGGATCCCGATGCGACATGGCAGCAGGTCTATGGGGTGGATCACGATGGCGCCGTACTGGTGCGGCCCGACGGGCAGGTCGCATGGCGCTCACGCTCCTGCCCTGACGACGCAGCCGCGACGCTGGCCTCGGTTTTCGACGGGCTGCTCGGATGGACGGCGACGACCGACGGCATCGCCGTCGCCTGACCCGTGCACCGGTCGTCAGCGTTCGGCCAGAGCGAGCAAGCCTGGATACCGAGGCCACGCAACCGGCGCTCGGGCGCGTGGTCGGCGGCGCTGGTGCCTCAAGCGCCACGACCGATCGAAATCTGACGCCAAGAACCGCCGACCCCGATTAGCTCTTGATCGGCTGCGCCGATTCGCCTGATGCACCAATGCCAGCCGCCGAATTGGTGGCTCTGCGGCGACGGCCGGCTGCTCGGTGCTCATCGATTTCGCCCGGAACCGCCCTGCGTGGCGCACCGCGCATACGATCAGCGTCAACGCTGACTGATATGAGACCTGAGCGTCGGGATCGAACCGCCAGCCGGGCCGGCTCGGGGGTCGAGGGGCCGTTGCCTGCGTAAACGGGTCGGTGCTGGATGACGGGAATGTCACGTCACGCTGTGCGGACCTCGTGAAGTGTCCCTCGCAACCACGATATCCCGCACCACGTTACGCTTCGACATTTCAAGGAAAACGGAGATCGCGATGAGTAACGCCCCTGTGAGCAGCGGCCCATCCGGCAAACCCTTTCTGACAGACGTGAAGACGTTACGCGAACGTGCGCGACAGAACATGTCCTCGGGTGTCGTGACAACCACCTATGGCGGCGACGTGAAGCAGACGATCGATATCCTGCAGTCGGTCCTGGCGACCGAGATCGTCTGCGTCCTGCGCTATACCATGCACGCGGTCACCGCGACCGGGATTTCCAGCGAGGCGATCAAAGGCGAGTTTTCGCAGCACGCCCGGGAAGAACAGGGCCACATGATGGCCGTCGCGGAGCGGATCAATCAGCTTGGCGGCGCACCCAACTTCAATCCGGAGGGACTGGCCACCCGGTCGGCCTCCCAGTACGCCGAAGTCGAGTCTCTTGTCGACATGATCAAGGAAAATCTGGTCGCCGAGCGGATCGCAGTGGACCATTACCGGGAACTGATCCGATACTTCGGGGAAGATGACCCGGCAACGCGCGTCATGCTGGAAGGTATCCTGTCGGTCGAAGAGGAGCATGCAACCGACATGCAGGACTTGCTGCAGGCGCATCAAGGGACCTAGCGGGGTCGTTCTGAAGTCTGCGGTACTGTGGTCCGCGCCGGAGCGGTGCGGTCCGCTCGGGAGCGGCCTTCAGAACCTTGAACCACACCAGACGTCAGGATCCAATCGTGTGCCGTCGGTCCGACGGCCCGCTTGGTGCCGATCTGCGGCACGACACATTCTCGAACCAAGGCACCGGCACGGCTTCACCCTGCGTGGGATCGTGGCGCTCGTTTTTCGTCTCATAGCTGGGCCTGCGGCCGGGGCGCCGCAGTCCACCAGGCTTGCACCGCCTGAATCCCAAGAGCCATGCGGAGTTGCAGCCGCTATGATCACCGCCCCGATCATCCCGGACGTGAGCCCAACCATCTGCCACCAGGGTACCGGCTGCGGCCGGTAAGCCACCGGAGAGACGGCCCCATCAACCAATGGTATATCAAGGACGATGGGTGCCGCCGAAAGGGCCGGCCCCGACCGGTCCCGTTCGCGCCATTGCGGCGGCTCACCATGGAGTCCTTATGAGATACCGCGTTGCCATTCTTGTGCTGTTGGCTTTTCTCGGTGGGTGCGCCGGCCCCGACGGGAAAAAGTTCAGCGTCTTGTTTCCGCCTTATTCCGCTGATCTCGACCCGGCAGCGCAAGAGGTGGTTCACGCGGCCGCCACCTTTGCCAAGGCCCATCCACTGATGCCGCTGTCGGTCGGGGGTTACGCCAGCCGACCCGATCCCGGTAATTATCCCACGCTGCGGCAGGAACGTGTCGGGGTGGTCCAGAAGGCTCTGGTCAGAGAGGGCGTGGATCAGTTCCGTATCGAGATACCCGGAAACGGGATCATCTACCCGGACGGTGTTCCGGACCTGCCGGTCGACCGGGTAGACATCAACATCGGTCTGTAACGGGGGGGCGACCAGGCTGCCTGTCGCGGGCTGCCGGCGCTGTATCGGGTGGCTACGGCCATCCACCATCGGCCAGGCAGCCGGATGATCCGCCGACCCACCTGGCCCTCGCCGCAAGCCGGATCTGACCGATACCGGATCGATGTCCCCAGGGATGAGCGTGCCGACGTTTCGGCGCATTCCCGGATACCATAACGCGACATGACGTTCCTTTCGCGATCCAGCTTTCTCACGGCATCGGTCTGAACGGTTTTTTAACGGAAATACACGCACCCGCCACAAGACACCGGATAGTGCGGCTGGCTATCTTGAAGTGGGAGCACGGTACATGATGGATCGATTCGAAGCCTCGCTGACGGAGGATGGACGATATCATCTTCTTGTCGATGCGATCACCGATTACGCTATCTATATGCTGGACGCCTCGGGGTGTGTATCGAGCTGGAACACGGGCGCACACCGCCTGAAGGGGTATGACGAGGCGGATATTATCGGCAGGCACTTCTCAGTGTTTTACACCGACGTCGACTGCCGGCAGGGACTTCCTGAGCGGGCGCTCGCGACCGCGGCACGTGATGGGCGTTTTGAAGGCGAAGGCTGGCGCCTGCGTAAGGATGCGACACGGTTCTGGGCCCACGTCATCATCGATCCGATCCACGATCGTGCGGGCCGGCTTGCCGGGTTTGCCAAGATCACCCGGGACCTGACAGAGCGGAAAACTGCAAAGGAGGCGCTGCACAGAAGCGAGGAACAGTTCACGCTGCTCGTGCAGAACGTAACCGACTACGCGATCTATTTGCTGGATCCCGAGGGCATCGTCAGTACCTGGAATTCCGGTGCACAGCGCATTAAGGGCTATGTCGCGGATGAAATCATCGGCAGGCATTTTTCACTGTTCTATACTCAGGAGGAACGGGACCGCGGCGAGCCGATGCGCGCCCTGGATGCCGCCGCTCGAGCCGGGAGGTTCGAGAAGGAAGGTTGGCGGGTCCGCAACGACGGCAGCGTATTCTGGGCCGGCATCGTCATAACGCCCATCCGGGCCGGAGAAAGCATCATCGGCTTTGCCAAGGTCACGCGTGATCTGACAGAGGCCAAGAAAACCCAGCTGGAGCTTGAGCGCGCCCGCGATGCAATCCTGCAGTCGCAGAAAATGGGGGTGATCGGCACGTTGACCAGCGGGCTCGCTGATGACTTCAACAACGTGCTCTCCGCGATCCTCGGTGGTCTCGAGATCATCCAGCAGCGGACCCCCGATGATCCGCAGGTCGCGGCGTTGTTGGAGAACGCACACCAGGCGGCGCATCGCGGACGGTCGATGATCCGTCGCATGCGCGCGTTTGCGCGGCGCCAGGAATTGAAGCCGGCAGCCACGGATCTGCCCGCGCTTGTCAACGGGATGATGGCGATCCTGCAGCGCAGCGTCGGACCGTCCGTTGTCATCGAGACCCAGTTTCCCGCTTCCATCGACCAGGTGCGGGTCGATCCTCATCAACTGAAACTGGCGGTCTTGAACCTCATCATGAACGCCAGGGATGCGATGCCCGACGGCGGGTCCATCGTCGTCGGCGTGCGCGATGGAACAGCGCTCCTGGACCAAGGCGGACACACGGCCTTTGCCGGCCATGTCTGTCTCTCAGTCAAGGACACGGGCGGCGGAATGGACGCCGCCACGCTCTCGCGAACGGCCGAGGCGTTCTTCAGCACGAAGGATCCGGACCCTGGATCCGGGCTGGGATTGTTGATGGTCCGAGGCTTCGCCGAGCAGGCCGGCGGTCGCTTGCTGCTCAGGAGCCAGCCCAACAAGGGCACGATGGCGGAACTTTGGCTGCCCGTCGCAACAGCGCCCATTGACACGCCCCGGCATCTCGAAAGAGCCGGAGGGTCGGAATCACGAACCGACCCCGCCCACTCACTCGTCGTTCTTGTCGTAGACGACGACCGATTGGCGCTCATGGACACCACGACGATGCTGAGCGATCTCGGCCATAAGGTATTCGCGGCCAGCTCCGGCGAGCAGGCTCTGGATATCATCCGGCAGCATAACGGGGTCGACGCGGTTGTTACGGACCACGCCTTGGCGGACATGACGGGGGCAGACCTCGCGGAGGCGATCACCTCGGAGTGGCCGAGACTGCCAATCATTTTTGCCACGCCGCTGGAGAACAGTACGCTGCAGCGGATCCCAAAGCCGTTTCGCCAAGGCGACCTGGCACGGGCTATCGCCAAGATAGAGACGACGAGACTCGCCCGCGTGGCGTCCTGATCCGCGTGCCGCCTTGATCTGGACAGGGCCGGCCCGTGGCCCGGCGCCGGTCCTGGCGTGCCCAAGGCACATCCAACAGCGGCAGCCAGCAGCCAGCGGCTGTACTGATCGGCATGAATTCCCACTGAGGTGCGGCCGGATCGTGTGGCGGCAACGGACGAAATCGAGCAAACACCGGCCAATCGGGTGCCGGCGGAAAAACCGATCATTCGGCCGGCGTGGCGTTACGCCAGGACCAGTCTCGACGCTCGCCGCCTCGCCGACCCTGCGGACCCAAGGATGCAAGACGACGCCCTAAGTCACCAGCCGTCTCGTGAGATGCAACCCGACCGCCATGAGATTGAGGAGCAGGCCTTCATCCCAGAATGTCAGCCTGCGGGCATCAACCCGAACGCCGGCGCCAAACGCGCGTGCCACCGCGATAAGCGCACCGAGCGTGCAGGCGAACTGCGCACTGTTGACGAGGTCCGTCACGGAATGCGTGCTGAACGCCAGCCATCCGAATGCCACGCAGCCCGCGTACCACAGAAGGCGCCGGGCGGCCTCTCGAGCGAAGGCGCGCGATTGGGTGTCGAAGCAGGCTAGGGCATGTATCATCGACAGTCTCACCGCACGTCCCTCCCCGCGCCTCCCCGCCCGCTGCGCGTTTCACCCGCCCGAGCACCTGACCGGTCTGGCCGAGGCTCTCTGCCCGGTTCGTGCTTCACGGTTGGCCGAGGCCAGCCTGCTGCGGTGTGGCGGCAATCGACGCTCCCGACGTGGGATGAGACCCCGGCTGAATGTTGAACATGCTCAACGGGGCTGTGGACCCGCTGAGCATCGTGCCGGGCAACTGCCCGTTCCAGCGATGCGAGGCCTCGTAGGACACGACGGTGGGGTTCGCGGCGACAGCGGCACCGACCTGTTGAATAACCTTGGCTTCGGCCTCGCCGGTCAGAGCCGCGGCCTGAGCCTCGCCCTGGGCTCGCAGAATGGCCGACTCCCGCTGCGCCCGCGCCTGTGCGATCGTCGCCTCGGCCTCGGCGTTTGCCTGCGCGATCCGGACCGACGCCTGAGCATCGGCCTGCACCTTGGCCTGCTCTCCCTCGTAACGGACCCTGGAGACTGTGTTCTCGGCCCGGATCGCATCGTTCTTTGCCTGTACGGCCGCTTCTACAGATGCCTGGAAGCTTGGACTGTATGTGATACTGCTGAGTTGCAGATCGGTGATCTCGAGACCGAATATTGTCCCGAGCGCCTCGGCGACCTGCTTGCGGATATCGGCG
>DASWON010000426.1:0-14945 GCA_036398735.1 Rhodopila sp. | reverse complement strand
GTCAGCCCCTCCCCTTCGGCGACCTTGGCTCGGATCGATTCCGGGATGGCGGTGCGGAAGAAATGCCGCGCTTCGTCGCGAAAGGCGCGTTCCTCGGGGGTGAAGTTCAGGTCCATGGCTGGGCTCCCTTTTCCCGGCTCGTTATAGCGGCGGACGAACGGCGTCAATTACACGCAACAAAACCCCGCCGCCGCGCAATTCGTGGCTGTCCGGGCAGGCCCGACCGACAAACGGAACGCCTGCAATCCGGCTGCTGGCTTGGAGCCCGTGGGACTCCGACATGGGCCGGGCACCTGATCCTGCCCTTTTGAACCCGCCAGCGGACTGCCGCGGGCGCAGAGTGCGCGACAGGCCGACCTGGGCCCCTGACGCCCCGCCTCCGTCAGGAAGCGGCGGCGCCCCGATCCAGGCGGCGCTGTCAGCCTCTCGGAAGAAGCGGCCGCCCGGGTTACTCTGCTGCCTGCCGCTTCAGGCGGTCGGTAAACTGCTTGCGGAACTTCGCCACCTTCGGCGCCACGACAACCTGGCAATAGCCGCTCCAGGGGTTGCGGGCGAAGTAGTCATGGTGTTCGGGTTCGGCCTCATAGAAGACCGTCAGGGGCTCGATCTGCGTTACCAGCTTGCCCGGCCAGATCCCGGCGTCCGCGATCTCCTGCATCACCGCTCGCGCTGTCTCGGCCTGGGCCTCGGAATGGGTCAGTATGATCGAACGGTACTGCGGGCCGACGTCGTTCCCCTGCCGGTCCTGCGTAGTCGGGTCATGGATGGCGAAGAACACCCGCAGCAGGTCTGCGTAGCTCAACTCGCGGGGATCGAATTTCACCTGCACCACCTCGGCGTGCCCGGTACGCCCCGTGCAGACCGCTTTGTAACTGGGGTCGGGCACGTGCCCGCCGGCATATCCAGACATCACCCAGCTTACGCCACGAAGATCCTTGAAGACCGCCTCCAGGCACCAGAAGCAGCCGCCGCCCAAGGTGGCCGTCTCCACCGTGGCGGTCCCCGGTGTAGCGGTATCCTGTGTCGCGCTCATCGGTCTTTGGCTCCCTTTTTTCCGTGTGTCGAAGCTTATATGGGTATTGGTCGGAAGTCTTGAGGGGCCGGCGCGGCGTGACAGAATCCGCGCCGGCACTTTCGGTGGCCAACCGGAGCGGTCCGAAGTCACAAATCCGCTGACCGCCCGGTCAGCGGTGCGTCGAGCCCAGGGCTACCCGTCGACCAGAGCCGTGGCGCCACCGCCGCGTACGCCTGCGACAGCGCGCAGGTCTGACTGGATGACCAGAGCGCCGGGCGCTGTCGGCCGATCCGTGCCGCCGCATCCGCGAGTCGCTGCGCCGGAGGCCCATGGCGGGCGCCGGCGGCTCAGTCGGGCGATTTATCTTACGCTCCAGTCACGACCCAGCTGCGGATCGAGGCCAGCGTCCCGTGCCGGTCCCGGTCCCCTGCTGGCCAGGATCCCCTGCCAGTCCCGGTCTTTGCCAATCTCGGCTCCTGCTGGTCTCGGCGCCCGGGAAAACGGCGTGCCGAACGTTGCCTGGCATCGGGATGGCGACGCGCAGCGATCTCCTGCGGCGCGGCCTGTCCGGCTGCCGAATGGTGGCTTCGCGGTCCTGCCTCGACGGTGCCACAGGCCCGATACGCGACCCGGGCGGCGGCGTTTACGGAATCTTAATGTCCCTGGGGTCCTATTGCCCTCCAGAATTCCATCGCAACGCAGGCGGGCATAGTGGCTATTCAGGATGACCAAATCGAGCAGATGGTGTCCGTGACGATCCTCACGGAGATCGCCTCGCTGCGCACGTTTGTCGACCGGCGTATCGCCGAACTGAGCGCGGAGATCCACGCTACGTCCGACCTGATGGATTTCAGCGAAACCAACCTCTCAGGACAGCTTTCGGAGATCCGCCAACAGATCGCGAGCGTAGTCGCCTTGCCGACCGCGGCCACCCGCAACAGTGGGTTGGAGCTGGAGGCCGTCGTGCAGGCGACCGAGGAGGCCGCGAACCGGATCATGGAGGCTGCCGAGGCGATTGGCGACTGGCTACGCGAAGGCAACCATGACGCCGCCGCGATGGATGTCGTAACCGCCAAGGTCAACGCGATCTTCGAGGCTTGCTCCTTTCAGGACGTCACGGGCCAGCGCATCCGGCGTGCGATCCAGCATTTGCAGCAGGTCGAGTCGATGCTCACCGACATGGTGCCGGGCAGCGAACCCCCGGCGTCGGACGTGCGGGTTGTCGTGCACGCGCCATACAACAACGCAGGCGCGATCGCTGCCGAGCATTCCCAGGCCAACCCGGACCTGGCACAGGATGCAGTCGATTCACTTTTCGATTAATATTATACTCGGATCGACATCCTCGGTTTGGATTCCTGCGGACCGACCGCGGCGCAGCAAGCTACCTGGACGGAAACAGAACGGACCGCTCTGGCCGCGGCCTGCCGCTTCCGGGCCGGCAGCGGATGCCGTCGTCTCCGGCCAATCCACCGAGGCAGCGCTCGTAGGCAGACATCCCCGGGTCCGAAATCGAATGGAATATCCGGGTTTCTTTCTGGCAGGTTAATCTCCGGTCATCCAACACGGCCCCGGTTGCATTGACTCGTGGTTCTTGTATTCCCCGTGGCGGGGAACGCCGAAACGGACTTTGGGGGAACGCAGTGTGACGACTCGCGTCGACGACGCACGGGACCGGCCGGCTCTGATCGAAATCGAAGGACTGACCAAGCGATTCGGCTCCTTCACCGCCGTGGATAATGTCTCGTTTACCGTCCGGCGCGGCGAGGTGCTCGGATTCCTCGGCCCGAACGGCGCCGGCAAGTCCACCACCATGCGCATGTTGGCCGGATTCATGATCCCCACCGCCGGGACGGCGCGAATCCAGGGTCACGACGTGCAGACCGACAGCGTCGCCGCACGGCGCGTCCTGGGCTTTCTGCCCGAGGGCGCGCCGACCTATCCCGAGATGTCGGTCGAGGGATTCCTGCGCTTCTGCGCCAAAGTGCGCGGGTTCTCCGGCGCCGAACTCCTGGAGCGGGTCGATCACGCGCTGGGGCTGACGACCCTGCAGGGCGTGCGGCTGCAGCCGGTGGAGACGCTGTCGAAGGGCTTCAAGCGGCGGGTCGGACTGGCCCAGGCTCTGCTGCACGATCCGCCGGTGCTGGTACTGGACGAACCCACCGACGGGCTGGATCCCAACCAGAAACACGAGGTCCGCGGCTTGATCGAGCGCATGGCGCCAGACAAGGCGATCGTCATTTCGACGCATATCCTGGAGGAGGTCGACGCCGTGTGCTCACGCGCGATCATCATTGCCGGCGGACGGATTGTCGCCGACGGCACGCCGATGGACCTCGAGCGGCGGCACCCGTCAGGCCGGCTGGAAGACGTATTCCGAGCGCTGACGATGCCGGAAGCCGTGCCATGACACTTTCCGTTATGGTCAACTCCGCTGCACGGTCAACGAACGGCCGGCTTTGCCGGGCGATGTCCCCAGAGGGCTTGAGACCGCCAGAGGGCTTGAGACCGCCAGGGGACTTGCGACCGCCAGAGGGCTTGCGACCGCCAGAGGGCTTGCGACCGCCAGGGGGCTTGCGACCGCCAGCGGGCTTACGACCGCCAGGGGGCTTGCGAGCATGAGTCAGACCCTGGTCATCGCCAGCCGCGAACTGCGTGCCTATTTCGCCACCCCGGTCGCAACGGTGTTCATTGTCATCTTTCTGGTGCTACAAGGCGCGTTGACATTCAATCTCGGCCAGTTCTTCGACCGTGGCCAGGCCGACCTCAATCCGTTCTTCACCTTCATACCCTGGGTCTTCCTGCTGCTGATCCCAGCGATCACCATGCGACTGTGGGCTGAGGAACGGCGCCTGGGAACCATCGAGCTTCTGCTGACCCTGCCGATCACCCAGGGCCAGGCGGTCCTCGGCAAGTTACTGGCCGCCTGGGCGTTCTGCGCGATCGCTCTGGTGCTGACGTTCCCGTTCGTCATCGCGGTCAACATCCTCGGCTCCCCGGACAATGGCGTGATCGCGTCAGGTTACCTTGGCTGCCTGCTGGTTGCCGGTGCGTTCCTGTCTATCGGCGCGGCGATGTCGGCGGTGACCCGTAACCAGGTGATCGCCTTCGTCCTGGCGGTGGCGATCTGCTTCGTCTTCGCCGTCGCCTCCAATCCGATCGTCAACGACTTCCTGGCGCACAATATCCCGGCGCTGGGCGAATTCACCCGGCGGATTGCGGTCATCGATCGCTTCACCGACTTTACGCGCGGCGTCATCGCCCTGCGCGATGTGATCTACTTCGCCACGTTCATCGGTTTCTTCCTGTTCCTGAACACTGTGCTGGTCGATCAGCGGAAGGCGGACTGACCCCATGCGCCGTGATTCGCTCCGCCGTCTGGCGTTCTCCATTGCCGGCGTCATCGCCGTCGCCGCGATCGCCATCGGCATCAACATGTTCGCCGACGCCCGGCTGGCCAATGTGCAGATCGATCTGACGCAGGGGAAGATCTACACGCTATCGCCTGGAACCAGGCAGATCCTGGCGGGACTGAAGGAACCGGTGACGCTGCGGCTGTTCTACTCGCGTCAACTGGGCAGCACCGTGCCGGCCTACGGCACGTACGCCGACCATGTGCGTGAGATGCTTGGCAACTATGCCTCGGTTTCCAACGGCAAGGTGCGGCTGGAATTCTACGACCCCGAACCGTTCAGCGATACCGAGGACCGCGCCATGGCATATGGACTGCAGGGAGTGCCACTCGATCAGGGTGGCTCACAGATCTATTTCGGCCTGGCCGGCAGCAACCTCGAGGACGATGAGCGAACCATCCCGTTCTTTCAGGCCGAACGCGAGCGGTTCCTGGAATACGACCTGACGCGCCTGGTGTATGAGCTGTCCAACCCCAAGCGCCCGGTGATCGGCGTGATGTCGTCGCTGCCGCTGGACGGCGATCCGCGCACGATGATGATGACGCAGGGGCGCGGTCCGGGCGGACAGCCATACGCGTCTTCGGTTCTGTTGCGCCAGACCAATGCCGTGAGGAATGTCCCCACGGATACCCAGGTGATCGACCCGGATATCCAGGTGCTGCTGGTGGCCGAGGCACAGAACCTGTCGCCCGCGACACTGTATGCGATCGACCAGTTCGTGATGCGCGGCGGCAGGCTGATGGCGATGGTCGATCCATGGAGCGAGGCCATGGCCGCTTCCCCGTCGCCCAGCGGCATGCCACCCGAGGACACGCATTCCGACCTGAAGCAGTTGTTCGACGCCTGGGGCATCACCTTCGACCCCTCCAAGGTGGTAGGCGATCTGACCGGGGCGTGGCGCGTGCGCTCCGGCGCCAGTGACCGGGTACAGGCGGTCGACTATGTCGCCTGGTTCAATATCCGTGACGGGATCAACCATGACGATCCGGCGACGGCCGATCTGCAGCAGGTGACGGTCGCGTCCTCCGGTTTCCTGTCCAAGGCGCCGAACGCGCCGATCGAATTCTCCCCCCTGCTCACCACCAGCGACCGCAGCGGGGTGATCCCCACGGACGAGGTCAGGACCCCCGATCCCGCCAAGATGCTGGCGGGCTTCAAGCCCGAGGGCGGTCCGCGCGTGATCGCCGCGCGGGTGCATGGCGTCCTGAAATCGGCGTTTCCGGGCCCGCCGCCGCTGCCCGCCGACAAGAGCGGGGCGCCGCCGAAGCGGCCGGATAATTTCCCGGCTTACAAGGCACAGACCGACGGGCCGGCAAACCTTGTCGTGGTCGCCGACTCGGACATCCTCGCGGACCGCTTCTGGGTGCGCGTCGCGGACTTCTTCGGCCAGCAGACTGCAACGCCGTTCGCCGACAACGGGCCCTTTGTCGCCAACCTGATCGGCACCCTGGCGGGTAGCGACGCGCTGATCGGATTGCGTTCGCGGGGCAGCACCAACCGTCCGTTCACCCTGGTGGCTTCGATGCAGGCGGAGGCGGAGGCGCAGTTCCGACAGACCCAGCAGACGCTGCAGCAGCATCTCGACGACGTGGAAAAGCAGCTTCGCACGTTGCGCTCGGGCGGCAGCGGCGACGACACCAAGCCCGACGCAGTGATCACGCCCGACCAGCGCGCCGCGATTGATGCCGCACGCCAGGATATCCTGCAGACACGGCAGAAACTGCGCGCCGTGCAGCTGGAGCTGAACCGCGACATCTCCCAGCTCGAGACCGAGATGCGCGTGTTCACCATCGTGCTGGTCCCGGCGCTGATGACGGTCCTGGCGATCGGCATGGGGATCGTGCAGCGGCGCCGGCGCGCGAGGGCCCGGTCATGAGGCCGCGCACCGTCGCCATCCTGGTGGTTCTCGGGGTCATCGCCGTGGCGGGCGGCTGGTTCTTCGGCACCCGCACGACCCCGGACGAGCAGACCGCGGTAGCAGGCGGCAAGCTCATGTTCCCCGGGCTGGCGCCGAAGTTGCGCGATCTGGCCCGGATCGAGATCACGCATCAGGGCAAGCAGACGGTGATCGAGAAGCGCTCCGATGGCGGCTGGGGCATCGCCTCGATGCACAACTACCCGGTTCAGGAGGCCAAGCTGCGCGGTATGCTGACCGGCCTGACGGAGCTGGTGCTGGCTGAACCGCGAACCAGCGATCCGGCGGAATTCGGCCGGCTGGGCCTGGATGATCCGAACGGCACCGGCTCCAGTGCCGATCTTCTGCGCCTGGTCGATACCGCCGGCACGCCGATCCTGGCAGTCATTGTCGGGCATCGCAGGGTCCGTAGTCAGGCCAACGTGCCGGAAGAGGTCTACGTCCGTCGCCCGGATGAAAACCAGTCCTGGCTGGCCGAGGGGAGCCTGCAGGTCGACGCGGATCCGTCCGTGTGGCTGGACCGGAATGTGATGAACATCGCGCACGACCGGATCGTGTCCGTTGCCGTGGGTGACCAGGCCCTGGTGTTCGCGCGGCAGGATGGAAAATTTGCCCTGGCCAAACCCGCGGATCATCCGAAGCTCGAGGACTACAAGGTTGACGATGTCGCTCGTGCGCTGGAGTTGCTCACGTTCCAGGAGGTGAAGGCCGATGCCGACGCACCGGGCACCGTGGCGGGCCAGGCTGTGTTCACGACCGATGACGGGCTTGCGGTGACGGCGACTGTGCTTCACGCTGACAAGGACGTCTGGGCGCGCTTCGCCGTCTCCGCGTCCTCCGACAAGGTCAAGGAGGAAGCCGCGCGGATCAACGGGCGCGTCGCGGGTTGGACGTATCAGATCGGCTCCTGGAAGGAGAAGTCGCTGGTGCCCACGATGGACGACCTGAAGGCGGAGGAACCGGCCCAGCCGGCAACGCCCGCCGCGAACCCGAAATGACCGACCGCGAGTATCCCGCCCGCCCCATCGTCGGCATCGGGATCGTGGTGATCAAGGGCGACCAGGTGCTGCTGTGCCAGCGCGGCAAGCCGCCAAACCTGGGAACCTGGACGTTGCCCGGCGGCGCGCAGGATCTTGGTGAAACCTGCGAGGAGGCGGCCCGGCGGGAGCTGATGGAGGAATGCGGCCTGGTGGTGGGCGATCTGCACTTCTGCGCTCACGTCGACACCATCCGGCGGGACGCAGACGGGCGGGTCCGGTTCCACTACACCATCCTCGATTTTGCCGCCCGCTGGGTCGCCGGTGAGCCGGTGGCCGCGTCGGACGTGACCGCAGCGATCTGGGCGCCGATGAACGCGCTGGAGCCGTACGCATTGTGGTCGGAAGCCCATCGGATCATCGAGATCGCCCGGCGACTGGTCGGTTGACGGCCGGAAACGGAGTGACGCAACCCGCCGCGCCGGCGGAGCGAAACCATGGGCTGGACGGCCTGCGCGGCATCGCGGCCTTGTCCGTGGCGCTCGGCCATTGTGTCGTGCAGGTCACCGGATTGGCGCTCTGGGGAACTAGCCTGCGCGATTTCCCCGCCATGCCGGCATCCGACATCGCCATGCGCCTGTTGTCGGCGCTGTTCCCCAGCGACGCGGCCGTCATGGTGTTCTTTGTGCTGAGCGGGCATGTGTTGTGGGGCTCGTTCCGAAGAAAAGATTTCCACGTGTTCGCCGACTTGCCGGAGTACGCCTGTTCCCGGGTGTACCGGCTGTTCCCCCTGACCATCGTCAGCGCTCTGCCGCTTGGGTTGCTGATGAACGCGCCGGCTGCCGAATTGGTCAGGAACATGCTGCTGGTCAGCACAAGCCTGAACAATGTGCTGTGGTCGCTGCAGGTCGAGGTGGTGGCAAGTTTCGCCTTGTTCGCGCTGTGGGGACTGACGCGCGGCACCGGATGGAAGCTGCTGCTGGCGCTGGTCCTGGCCTTCGCCGCGACGCCGTTCTTCCGCGGCGTCGGCTCCGTCGTGTTTTTCCCGGCCTTTATCCTGGGCGCATCGGTTGCCTCGGTGCCCGGACGGTTCTGGCGCAAACGATGGGTCCTCGGCGGCGGGATCGCGCTCCTGATCTTCGCGAATATCGTGACCGGGCATGGCGGGATCACCCGGTGCTTCGAGATGGCCGGTGCCACGGCGCTGGTCGGCGGGGTCGCCAACGGCGCGCTGCGCTTCCTGCGTGGCCGCGTGCCGCTGTTCCTCGGGGCGATCAGCTATCCGTTCTATCTGACACACGTGATTGGTCTCGCTGGCGCCGAACCATTGCTCGACAGGCTGCCGCCGGAGTCACCTCTGGTCGCGATCGTAGTCCGGGCAATCAGTTCGATCGCGTTGACGATCCCGCTGGCGTGGGCGCTGCATGTCTTCATTGAGGACCCGGTGCTGCGGGCGCGGCCACGCATCCGGTGGTGGCGCCAGAATGCCGTGGCAACGTCCGCAGCCGCGGACCGCTAGCGCTTGCATGCCGACTCTGGCAGCCGCGGCCGCCGATCCGCACTGAGCGCCGCGAGGTCCCGCGCGACAGCGGCCAGAACCCAGGGCCAGTCGTCGGGATGGCGCTGCCGATAGATGCGCATGCCGGGGTACCAAGGGCTGTCGTCGCGCCCATGCAGCCATCGCCAGCAGCCGTCGTAGCGCGACAGGAGCCATACCGGCTTGCCCATGCCGGCGGCGAGATGGGCCACAGAGGTGTCGACCGAGATGACCAGATCGAGACCGGCGACAACCGCCGCGGTGTCGGCAAAGTCAGTCACACCGCCCATAGGATCGGACAGCGCAAGAGGATCGGACAGCGCAAGGTCATCGGAGAGGTCACGGTCACGCCCGGGGTCATGCTGCTGCAGGCTGACGAAATGCACGCCGGAAACGGCGGCCAGCGCGGCGAGGTCGGCCGGCGCGAGCGAGCGGCGGCGGTCGATCAGGTATGCCTCCTCGCCGTCGATGTGGGCCGAGCCCGCCCAGACCAATCCAACGCGCAGGCGCTCGTCCGCCGGGAGCTGCTTGCGCCAGGTCCCGATCGCCCGCGGGTCAGCGCGGAGATAAGGCAATCTCGCGGGGATCGACTCGAGGGTCGTGCGGAACGCATAGGGCAGGCTGAGCAGGGGGCAATGTGCGTCGAACCGGAGCAACCGGTCACCTCGCGCCACCGTCCTGGCGACGCCGGGGATTGCTTGCAGCAGCCTGACCAGCGACGGCTGAACCTCCAGCACCACGCGAGCACCGCGCTCTGCCACCAGGGACGCGTATCGAACGAACTGCAGTGTGTCGCCGAGACCCTGCTCGGCATGCAGCAGAATGGTCCGCCCGGCGATGTCCTCACCCCGCCAGGCAACGCCGAAACCGCGCACCCGAGCCTGCGAGCGCTGCCAACGCCATTCGTACTCGCCCCAGCCGCGCGCGAAATCGCCCGCCGCGAGCAGTGTGACGGCGCGGTTGAAGTGGAAATCCGCTGACTGCGGCGCCCCGGCAACCGCGCGATCATGCATCGCCAGCGCCTCATGCAGCCGCCCCATCGCATGCAGCGTGTTGCCCAGACTGCTCAGTATGCCGGGATGGCCGGGGGCGGCCGCCAGCGCCTGCGCGTAAGTTTTGGCAGCGGACTGATATTCGGACTGGTCATGCAGCGTGTTGGCCAGGCAGAGCTTTGCCTCAGGCGCGAGGGGCAAATGGTCGACGGCGCATCTGGCCGCCCACAGGGATTGCTCCAGCAGTCCGAGCCGTCGCAAGGTCTCGGCGAGGCAGATATAGCCCTCACCGAAGTTCGGCGCGAGATGGAGGCACGCCACGAAGCAGTCAACCGCCTCCACCGGGCGACCTGCCCGGAGCAGCGCCTTGCCAAGACGATAGGCCGCGGCGTGACTGGGTGCCACCGCGAAACTATGCTGAAAGACAGTGACCGCCGCCGCGATCTCGCCACGAGCCAGCAGAGCTTCACAAACATCGACGGGCGCGGGGCCGCCGGCGACGAGATCAATGCCCTGCATGGGGATCAGCGCCCTGCATGGGGATCAACGCTTTGCATGGGGATCAACGCTTCGCATGGGGATCAACGCTTCGCATCGTGTTCGCAATTTCCCGTTCCCGCGTACCGTAGAACGAGCGGATTAAGGGCTGGTTAACGCCAGACGCCGCGATGCCTGCGCAGCGAAATGGCGTACATGACACCCGTCACCGCATGGATTGAGCCGGACGAATAAACCGGATTGATCGCGCGGCATGTTCATACGTTGGTCAACACGCTGAGCCGCGACGACTGCTCATATGGGCGACAGACCCGTGCCGGATTGCGGCCCCCGGTCCGGGCCAGTCCGGCTTCGCCGGGGCCCGTCAACCCGAACCACCGAAATAACCCGGGCCGCCGATCCGCCGCGTCGCCTGCGTGCCGGCCGCCTGTGTGCCGATCGTCAATGTGCCGATCGTCAATGTGCCGGCCGCCTGTGTGCTGATCGTCAATGTGCCGATCGTCAATGTGCCGATCGTCAGGTGCCGGCGCACTGCAGCCGCGACGGTGCAAACCGTCGAACCAATGCCGCTACCATGTCACGAACATGATCCCCACCGCGACCGCCATGACCGCGGTACAAAGCCATCCCATCGCCGACAATCCGCGCGACAGCGTGAACTGCCCCATCACTTTCGGCTGCATCGCCATCACCATGATCACCGCCATCAGTGGCACCGCGACGACGCCGTTGATCACCGCCGCCCAGAACAGCGCCTTCACCGGGTCCAGGCCAACGAAGTTGATGACGATACCGATGCAGGTCGAAAAGACGATCGTGCCATAGAATGCCCGGGCGTCCAGCGGCAAACGATTCAGTCCGGTTGGCCAGTCCAGGGCCTCGCCCAGCGCGTAAGCGCACGACCCGGCCAGGACCGGAATCGCCAGCAGCCCGATGCCGATGATGCCGGCGGCAAAGATCCAGAATGTCAGCGGGCCGGCAATCGGGCGCAGCGCCTCCGCCGCCTGGGCCGAGGTCTGGATGTTGGTGATGCCGTGCGCGTTTAGCGTCGCCGCCGCCGTGATGATAATGAACAGGCTGATCAGATTGGAATATCCCATGCCGACATAGGTATCCAACCGAATGCGCCCGATCTGCGGCCTGGCCTGATCCGGCGCCTCCAGAAGCGCCGCGGCCTGCGGATCGATCCTTTCATCCTCGGCTTCCTGCGAGGACTGCCAGAAGAAGCAGTATGGGGTGATCGTCGTGCCCAGAACGGCAACGATCGCAACCACGTAGTCGGTGTCGGTACGGAACGTCGGGATAAATGTATCGCGCGCGACGAGGCCCCAGGGCGTGTCCACGACCAGTGCCGTCGCGACATAGGCCAGCAGGAAAGCCGAACTCCATTTCAACAGCACGACGTAGCGCTCATAGCGGGAGAACGTCTCGAGCGCGGCGCAGCCGATTGCGAACGCGATGACATAGAGGCGCGGCGAACCACCGACCAGCAGCGTCAGCGCGTCGCCCATCGCACCCAGATCCGCGCCGAGGTTGATGATATTGGCGATCAGCAACAGGCCGACCATCGCCCGTAGCAGAGACCGGGAATAGTGGATACGGATATTACCGGCGATCCCCTGCCCCGTGACCCGGCCGATGCGCCCGCAGATCTCTTGAATCGAGGCCATCAGGGGAAACGTGAACAGCATGACCCAGCACATCGAGAAGCCGAACTGCGCCCCGGCCTGCGAGTATGTGGCGATACCCGACGGATCGTCGTCCGACGCGCCGGTGATCAGGCCTGGTCCGAGGGCTGCCCACAGGCCCTTGCCCGGTGGCTGCCGCGGTGCACGGCGCACCGCGATCCTCGCGGCAAGGACATGGTGGGTCGGATGCCGGCGACGGCCAGAACGCATGGGCGCAGTCTTCCACGATGATTCGTTTCGGTGCTTGGACTACCACTATTGCCGAGACCCCGGCACAACACCACAGCACACAGCCACGGCAGGAGAACGATGAGACCAGCCAGCAGCGCGGGCGCGATGCGCATCCAGGCCGTCCTGGGAGAGGCGTTTCGCGTCCTGGAATTTCCCCAGAGCACACACTCCTCGGCAGAGGCGGCAGCGGCGATCGGTTGTGACGTCGCACAGATCGCGAAGTCGATGGTATTCGTCGCGGCGGACGGGGTGCCGGTGCTGGTCGTGGCCTCGGGAGCGAACCGCGTGGACGAAAAGAAGGTCGCCTCCCTGCTTGGGCGAAAGATCAGCCGGGCGGATGCGGCGTTCGTGCTCGACCGGACAGGGTTCGCGGTGGGCGGTGTTCCGCCCGTCGGACACGCCACGACGCCGGTCACTTTTCTGGATCAGGATCTGCAACGGTTTCCGACGATCTGGGCCGCGGCGGGGTCGCCGAATGCGGTGTTCGCGCTCACCCCTGCGGAACTGGCCCGGCTGACCGGCGCGGGCTTTGCCGACGTGGCCAGGCGGTAAGCACACCACGGGGCGACAGGTGGCCGGCTCTGTTTCCGGCTGCGGCACACCCGCTGCACCACGGACGGCGACAGCGCCGCAATTCGCGCCGCGCCGGCTGACGATGGCAAATCGTATACCGCATCGCCGGCCCGGATTCTGCGTTTCCGGGATGGTGCGAGAGGGGGGATTCGAACCCCCATGCCCGAAGGCGGTCGATTTTGAGTCGACTGCGTCTACCGTTCCGCCACTCTCGCACGCGGGCTCATCATACAGCATCATATCCGCAGGACAACGCGCCGTTTCGCTGGGCTCTGCGCAGCGTCGCGCCAATGCCCACCGCCAATGCCCACCCTGGATGCGACGCAACGCTCCATCGGTGAGACGACGGCATGAAACGGGCGATGGATGGTGACAGCATGCCTCACGGCATGGGCAACATCGCCGCCCAAACGAGAAACATGGTCTGACACGGCAATGGGGGAATCCATGACAATGCAGCACCTGACGGTCGCCGGCTGCACGCTCGCCTGGTCGATGATCGACCTCACGGCGCCCTGGCACGCGGCCTCCGAGGTGATCGTGATGCACCACGGGATCGGCGCCAACCAGGACGTCTTCGCCGGCTGGCTCCCAGCCTTGATCCACAGCCACCGCATCCTGCGCTTCGACATGCGTGGGCATGGGCGCTCGAAGCGGCCCAGCAGCGATGTCGCGATCGACATGGACCGCCTCGCCGACGACCTGTTCGCCGTCATGGATGCCGCCGGAGTAGCACGCGCCCATCTGCTGGGCGAATCCATTGGCGGCACTGTCGTGCTGAACGCCGCCTTGCGGGCGCCCGGGCGCGTCCAGTCCGTCGCCGTCAGCAACGGCGCACATCTCGGAGCCTCGATCCAATCGGTCGCCGGATGGCGGCAGATGATCGAAACCGAGGGGATGGCGGGCTGGTCCGCCTTCATGATGCGCGGCCGCTTCCATGACGGCGCGATCTCCGCCGAGGCGTGGCACTGGTTCGAGGCACAGCAGGCGACCGCCTGCCCGGACACCGTGCTGCGCATGCTCGAGGCTCTGGTCGGGGCCGATCTCGCGCCCGGTTTACCGGGGCTGCGGCCGAAGCTGCTGCTGATGCACCCCGACGGCTCGCCTTTCATTCCGGTTCCGGTCATGGCGAGTCTGCGCGATCTGGTGCCCGACGCGCGGTTGCACGTGATCGGCCACGCCCGGCATGGGCTCCCGTTCTCCCACGCGACGGCGTGTGCCGAGTTGCTGGCGGAATTCGTCCGCGGGCCGGAGCGGTGATCCAAGTCGCTTTACCCAGTTGACCCATCAGCCCGGGGACACTAGATAGGCGCCCTCCCGGCCACCGCTGCCGTGGGGTTTGTTCGGGCGTAGCTCAGCGGTAGAGCAATCGGCTGTTAACCGATTGGTCGTAGGTTCGAATCCTACCGCCCGAGCCATTCAAGCCAATGACTGAGCAATACCCCGCCGACGCAGGTTGGCGCGGTGCAACCCGGACAACTTTTGGGCCGATAATCCGCGGGGTTCGATTGTGATCGTCGTTGCTGTGCTGCTGCCGTTCCTGGCCCTGCTCCTTGAGGGACGCGTCTTCCAGGCGACGTTCTGTCTGGGCCTTCAGCTCAGCCTGATCGGCTGGATACCGGCAGCAGCCTGGGCGGTCATCGTCGTCAAGCGAGAGCGGCAATATCGCGAGATGGTGCGCAGATCGCGAAGCTGATTGTCGACGCGACCGACCTTGCAATCCCGCGCGATGGCTGCACCGGTCAGAGATCGCCACAACCGCCCCCTGATCTCGATACGACGAGTGGTCGAGGCGCATGGATTCTGGTTCGGTGACACGATCGACCTTCCGGATGCCACGAGCTGCGGTGGGAACGCAGCCGGCCCCGGATATAATTTCAAAATCGATGCAACCCAGCGAGCCGGCGGCGCGCTAACTATCGAGTATGCAAATATACCTCTTCTGGTCGGATCGGGACAGCGAAGTCTTCAGCCTCACGTCCGATCGCGAAGGCAGGAATCTACCGCCGGGCTTCGCGCCTTGGTCGAGCAACGGCGACGACGCAGAACTCTGTGCCGGCCTGGTCACCGAGATGGGCTCCAACACCGTCGTCCAGGCGGTTCGGC
>DASWON010000425.1:0-7633 GCA_036398735.1 Rhodopila sp. | reverse complement strand
GACGACGATCGTCGAAACAGGTTGCGAACCGTGGCCGCCAGCATATTCCGGTCTCCGTCGACCGATAATAAGCTGCAATCCCTACCAAAAAGTTTACGTAGCGGTGGCTCAGGCGAACTCCGTCAGCACATAGCGGACTGCCTCGGAGCCGATCACACTGGGCTTGTGGCGGTGCTCCGGACCAGCCGGGATGTGCAGCATGTCTCCCGGGCCGGCTTCCACCGTATGGCTGTCGAAGCGATAGCGGATCCGGCCGGACAGGACGAAGATCGAGTGGCCGGTCTCGCACCAGTCGGCCTCCGGCGCGTCGTCCGGATCGGGCGCGCGCTCCTGATAACGCAATGCAATGCCGAAGCCGGAGACCGCTTCGCGGACCTTGAGGCGTTCGGTGGCGTCGTGCAGCGGATGGTCCGCCGCGCGGAACAGGTAGGGGCTGTCGGTCATGACATTATTCTGCCCGCAGTCGCGGCCCCTTGCCACCCCTGCGTCAGCAGCTATCCTGCCGCCAAGAGAAACGCCAAGGATTTCAACATGACCACCCTCAACCGCCGCACCTTGCTCGGCGGCGCCGCGCTGCCGTTGTTCGCCATCAGCACCAGGCCTTCCCATGCGGCGGAGTTCAGCCTGAAGCTCGCGAACAATTCGCCGCTGACCCACCCCCAGACAGTGCGTCAGCAGGAAGCGGCCAACCGCATCAAGGCGGCGACCAATGGCCAGGTGGACATCCAGGTGTTTCCCAACAACCAGCTGGGATCCGACACCGATATGCTGTCGCAGCTGCGGTCCGGCGCCATCGATTTCTTCACCCTGTCCGGGCTGATCCTGGCGACCCTGGTGCCGGCGGCGTCGATCAACGGCATCGGCTTCGCCTTCAAGGACTACGCGTCGGTCTGGCAGGCGATGGACGGCAAGCTCGGCGCCTATGTCCGGTCGGAGATCGACAAGCGCGGCCTGGTCGCCATGGACAAGATCTGGGACAACGGCTTTCGCCAGATCACCAGCTCGACCCACCCGGTCAAGGAGCCGGCGGACCTGAAAGGGTTCAAGATCCGGGTGCCGGTGTCGCCGCTGTGGACCAGCATGTTCCAGGCGCTGGGCGCCTCGCCGATCAGCATCAACTTCTCCGAAGTCTATTCCGCGCTGCAGACAAAGATCGCCGAGGGCCAGGAGAATCCGCTCAGCCTGATCGAAATCGCTAAACTGTACGAGGTGCAGAAATACGTCTCGATGACCAGCCATATGTGGGACGGGTTCTGGATGCTCGGCAACAAGCGGAGCTTCTCCGCCCTGCCGCCCGATGCGCAGACGATCGTCGCGCGCGAACTGAACAAGTCCGCGCTGGATGAGCGGGCGGATATCGCCAAGCTGAACGAGTCGGTCGCCGACGACCTGAAATCCAAGGGGCTGACGTTTGTCGAGGTGAACAAGCCGGCGTTCCGTGAGGCCTTGAAAGCGGCCGGCTTCTACGCCGACTGGAAGAAAAAATACGGTGACGAGGCATGGGGGATCCTGGAGGCGGAAGTCGGCGCCCTGTCCTGAGATGAAATCCACCCTGCCACGCCCGTGGCATCGTCCCGGTGCCGTCGCCCGATGCACGCGAGATGCGGACATCGGCCGGCGCTCACGGCCGACCCTGTTCCGATCGGGCAGAGGCGCCACGCGATGACGACCAGGGCCGCGAGCCGGATCGACGCACTGTTGCGACTGGTGGCGGAAATCCCTGCCGCGCTGCTGGTCGTGGCGGAGGTCGTGGTGCTGTTCACCGGGGTCCTCGCCCGCTACGTGTTCCACTCGCCGCTGGTCTGGACCGACGAACTGGCCTCGATCCTGTTCCTGTGGCTGGCAATGCTGGGGGCGGTCATCGCGCTGCAGCGGGCCGAACACATGCGGCTGACGGCGGTGATCGGCGGCATGTCGCCCGCCGGGCGGGCACGCACGGAGGCTCTGGCCTCGGCCGCGGTCGCGATGTTCCTGCTGATGGTCGTGCCCTCCGCTTGGGATTACGCATCGGATCAATGGTTTATCGAGACCCCGGCGCTCGGCATCCACGATACGTACCGAGCGGTCGCGATCCTCGTGGGTGGCGTGCTGATGGTGATCACGGCGCTGACTCGGCTGCTGCGGCTGTCATGGCCGGACGCGCTGTTCGGCGTGGTCGCGGTGGTGGCGCTGGCGGCGGTGCTGCATGTCGCCGCGCCCTGGCTGAGGGGGTTCGGCAACTGGAACCTCGTGCTGTTCTTCGTGCTGCTGCTTGGTGCCGGAGTGCTGCTGTCGGTGCCGATCGGCTTTGCCTTCGGGCTGGCGACGCTGGCCTACCTCGCGACACTGACCCGCACGCCGCTGACGGTCGTCGTGTCCCGCATGGACGAGGGCATGAGTTCGCTGATCCTGCTGGCGGTGCCGCTGTTCGTGTTCCTCGGGCTGCTGATCGAAATGACCGGCATGGCGCGGGCGATGGTCAACTTCCTGTCGGCGCTGCTGGGCCACGTGCGTGGCGGCCTGTCGTATGTGCTGCTCGGCGCGATGTACCTGGTTTCCGGCATCTCCGGCTCGAAGGCCGCCGACATGGCCGCGGTGGCGCCGGTCCTGTTCCCGGACATGAAGCGCCGCGGCGCCAATGAGGGCGAACTGGTCTCTCTGCTGGCGGCCTCGGGGGCGATGAGCGAGACGATCCCGCCGTCCCTGGTGCTGATCACCATCGGATCGGTCACCGGCGTGTCGATCGCCGCCCTGTTCACCGGCGGCCTGATGCCGGCTTTGGTGCTGGCCGCGGCACTGGCGTTCATCGCGCGCTGGCGCGGGCGGAACGAGAACATGGCGGGCGTGAAGCGTCCCCCCTGGGGCGTGATCGGCAAGGCCTTCGTGGTGTCATTGCCAGCCCTGGTGCTGCCGTTCGTGATCCGCACGGCGGTGATCGAGGGGATCGCCACGGCCACCGAAGTCTCCACCATCGGCATCGTGTATGCGATCATCGTCGGCATCCTGGTGTACCGGCAGTTCCCGATACGGCGGCTGTATCCGATGCTGGTGGAAACGGCCGCACTGTCCGGTGCCATCCTGCTCATCATCGGCACCGCGACGGGAATGGCGTGGGCGCTGACCCAGTCGGGATTCTCCCGCCAGCTGGCGGCGGCGATGGCGACCATGCCGGGGGGAGCGGCCGGGTTCATGGCGATCTCGATCGTCGCGTTCATCGTTCTGGGCAGCGTGCTGGAGGGGATTCCGGCGATCGTGCTGTTCGGGCCGCTGCTGTTTCCCTCCGCCAAGCTGGTCGGGATCCATGAGGTGCACTACGCGATGGTGGTGATCCTGGCGATGGGGATCGGCCTGTTCGCGCCGCCCTTCGGCGTGGGCTACTACGCGGCCTGCGCGATCGGCCGCGTCTCCCCCGACGCGGCGATGCGACGGATCTGGCCGTACCTGCTGGCGGTGCTGGCCGGATTGATCGTGGTCGCGGCGGTGCCCTGGTTCAGCATCGGATTTCTGTAGCCCCCTGCGCGGAGCCACCACCGGGAGCGATCCATGTGAGGTCGATCCGGACAGGCCGCGCACCGGAATGCTCGCGGCCTGGGCGCTGAGCACAGACGCCATGGGGCGCGCGTCCGCCGAAGGCCCCAACTAGACAGCGGTGTTCGGGTCGATGCCCGGCCCGGTTTCCGAACGTCGGGTCATATGTTCAACTTTTGTTCCGTAGTTTCTATCATAGGCTGTTCAAGAACACAACGTGAATTGGGAGAAAATGACGGCAGGCGGTGCCGGTTGGCCGGGTCCCGCGTCGGTCGGGGTCTCGCGTAGGTCGGGGTCCCGCGTCGCTCGGGCTCTCCCGGCGGCCCGGGCAAGGCGCCGTGTCTGCCCGACGGCCCGGCCCATCCCAGCGGTGCCGGGGCCTGAAGGGTGCCGGCATCCCTGGGATGGGCCAGAGCGCTTTGCAGGTCCCGGAGAAGTCCGGGGCGCGGAGCAGGCTCCCGGAATCACCTCCGGAAGCGGCCCTTGCCCGCGGTTTCGGGCCCCGATTCAACAGGCCGTCTACACCCCCGCATGCCTCGCATCCGAGCTACGGCAATTGTGCATAGCAGCATGGGTTGCGTAAGCAGAATAGGAAGCTAGCTTACGATCAGCTTTCAGTACGATTGGACTTATTCTATGTCTCAGACCGCCGCCCCGTTTCGAGACGACGTCACCACGCGCCCGACCGCCCCCGTCCGCACACGCTCCCGCAAGACCCTCGTGCGGTGGGTCCTGATGGCCGGCGGCGTGGTGGCGGTCCTGATCGGCAGTGGCTTCTACTGGGCCACCGGCGGCCGCTGGGTCGAGACAGACGACGCGTATGTCCAGGCAGACAGCATGACGCTGTCGACCGACGTGTCCGGCATCGTCGCCTCGATCCCGGTGCATGAGGGCCAGGCGGTGACGACGGGCGAGATCCTGTTCAGCCTGGACCCGCAGAAGTTCCAGATCGCGCTCGACAACGCGCGCGCCAACCTGGCGCAGGTGAGGCTGAACATCGAGGCGGCGAAGGCCGACTACCAGGCGGCCCTGCGTGACACCGCCGCGAAGCAGCAGCTGGTCAACGCGGACCAGGCGACCTATGACCGGTACTCCGCGCTGGTGAAGCAGCACGCGGTCACCCAGCAGGAGACCGACGACGCTCGCTTCAAGCTGGCGGCGGATCAGCAGGCGGTGCGGTCCTCGGAAAGCCAGGCACGGGCGCTGTTGGCGAAACTGGCCGGCAACCCCGACATCGCGGTGGAGGACATGCCTTCATTCAAGCAGGCGCAGGCGCAGCTGGCCGAGGCTGAACGCGAAATGAACCACGCGGTCGTGCGGGCTCCGTACGACGGGATCGTTACTCAGGTGAGCAAGCTGCAGCTCGGCATGTATCTCGGGGCCAGCAGCGCGGCGTTCGGGCTCGTGTCCACCGACCACGTATGGGTGGAGGCGGAGCCGAAAGAGACGCAGCTGACCTATGCGAAGAACGGCGATCCGGTCGATGTCAGCTTCGACATCTATCCCGGCCGCACCTGGCACGGCACGGTCGAGAGCGTGGCACCCGCGACCGACCAGAATTTCTCGTTGTTGCCGGCGCAGAACTCGTCGGGCAACTGGGTGAAGGTCGTGCAGCGGATTCCGGTTCGGGTACGGGTCGATGTGCAGCCGGGCGATCCGCCGCTGCGCGCGGGCATGAGCGCGGATGTCGAGATCGACACCGGCCACGTGCGCCACCTGTCAGACCTCTTCTAGGATTCTCCGCAGATGCCCAGCCAGCAAGAAGCGGTCGTGCCATACCGCGCCTTGATCACGATCTGCGCGATGATGGCGACGCTGATGCAGTCGCTCGATTCGACCATCGCGAACGTGGCACTGCCGTATATGCAGGGCAGCCTGTCAGCGAGTTCCGACCAGATCACGTGGGTTCTGACATCCTATATCACGGCGGCGGCGATCATGACCGCGCCCGTCGGCTGGATATCGATGCGCTTCGGCCTGAAGCGACTGTTCCTGATCTCGATGATGGGCTTCACCATCGCTTCGATGCTGTGCGGCATCGCCGAGACGCTGCCCGAGATGGTCATGTTCCGCCTGTTGCAGGGTGTGTTCGGCGCCGCCCTGGTGCCGCTGTCGCAGTCCACCATGCTGAACATCTACCCCCCGGAAAAGCGTGGATCGGCGATGGCGATCTGGGGCATGGGGGTCATGGTGGGGCCAATCCTGGGGCCGACCCTGGGCGGCTATCTGACCGAAATCTACAACTGGCGCTGGGTGTTTTTCGTCAACCTGCCGTTCGGCCTGCTGGCAACCGCGGGCATGGCTGCGTTCCTGCCCAACACCGAATCGCGGGCAGGCCTCAGGTTCGACTGGCTGGGCTTCGGGGTATTTGCCCTGGGTATCGCCGGGCTGCAGCTGATGCTCGACCGCGGCGAAACGCAGGACTGGTTCGGCTCGACCGAGATCATCGTCGAGACGGTGGTGGCCGCGCTGGGACTTTACCTTTTCGTGGTACATATGATGACGGCCGACAAGCCGTTCATTACGGCATCGGTGTTCAAGGACCGCAACCTGTCGGCTGCGCTGCTGGTGATGTTCGCCGTGGGGATGGTGCTGCTGGCGGTCTCGGCGCTGCTGGCGCCCTGGCTGCAGGGCCTGGGAAACTATCCGGTGGAGACCGCCGGCATCGTGATGGCGCCGCGCGGCGTCGGCACCATGGCGGCAATGATGGTGGCGGGGCGGCTGTCGAACAAGGTCGATCCGCGACTGCTGATGGCGCTTGGCATCGTGCTTCTGGCCTGGAGCCTGTACCGGATGACCGGCTGGACGCCCGACGTCTCCGAAACGACGATGATGGTCAACACCATGCTGCAGGGCGCCGGGCTGGGCTTCGTGTTCATCCCGTTGCAGGTGGTGGCATTCGCGACGCTGGATCCGGCGCTGCGGACCGAGGGCACCGCACTGCTCAGTCTGGTGCGCAACGTCGGCAGCGCGATCGGCATTTCCGTCACCGGCGCCATGGTGACGCGCAACCAGCAAGTCGAACACTCGATCCTTGCCGGCTTCGCAACGCCGCTAAACCGAGCGTTCGATGGCGTGGCGTCGGCGCTGTCGCCGGTCACGGCGCAGGGCGCGCAGATGCTGGATGCGGTCATCAATCGCCAGGCCGAGATCATCGCCTACAATAACGACTGGAAGCTGATGATGCTGATGGCGCTGCCGATGTTGCCGCTGCTGCTGCTGATGCGCGGACCGAAGCGGGGTGCCGCCGTCGCCACTGAACATGCGGCGGTGATGGACTGACACGGGCCGGCGCTGACGCTTGCTTTGCGCGCGGGGAATGGCGTGGCGGCTGCGCAGCTAATCCCGTCGCCGACCACGCCAATCCCCTCGCCGACCACGCTAATTTCCTGTGAGGTCCACGCTGTAGAGCCTGAAGGGGAGCCCAGGCCGCAATCCCCGCTTCGCCGGGTCCATCAGATAGCCGAGTTGGCCTTCGGAAACCCAGGCGGTCTTGCCGACCTGGGTCACACCGGTCGGCCCGACGAAGCCGTCCTTTACCGTCTCGACCGCCACCGTTTCACCCTCGATTGCGATCTGGTCGAGTTTGCCAGTGCCCTCGATCATCAGGAACCGGTTCCCTTCGGTCCGGCGAAGCGCGTCGGTCAGCGCCAGCGGTCGTGACGGCTGCAATCTGGTGACCTTGCCGGGTGCCCCGTCTTTCACGTCCACGCGGAATATTTTGCCTTCGGTGAAGGTGTTGACGTACAGGTTCCCGTCGCTGCCGAATGCGATGCCGTCGAGTCCGCCGCCATTCCGGGGCGGCTCGAATGCCGGATCCGTCGCCCAGACTTCGAGTTGCCGGCTGCCCGGCTTCAGGCGCAGGATCTGCGGTGCGAAGGTGTTCGTGACATAGACGGACTGATCCGGGCCAACCGCGATATCGTTGCACAGTGCGCGCTCGCCCGGCAGTGGCGCGCTGATCTTGCCCTCTCCGGTGGCAAGGTTGAACCCCTTCAGGGCGCTGCCCTTCGCCGATCCAGGCCCCGGAACACCGGCGCCCGACAGGTCGTTCGAACACACCCAAAGCATTCCGGATCCCTCGTCGGCCAGCACCCCCAAGGTCGAACGGGTATCGTAGGCGCCC
>DASWON010000424.1:0-7000 GCA_036398735.1 Rhodopila sp. | reverse complement strand
GGTTGCAGCGGGCGGTCGTCTCGGCCTTTCTGCCGTCACTGCGCACCTACGATGCCGTTTCATCACAGCGGGTCGACAGCTGGGTCGCCACCAGCCGCGTCGTACAACAGCGCATCCGCAAGATCTACCGCCGGCAAAGCGCGATTATTCCGCCACCGGTCGCGCTGGAGGAGTTCTCCCCGTCGGATGGCCACGACGGCTACTATCTGCTGCTGATGCGCCTGGTCGCGTGGAAGCGTGCCGACATCGTGGTGCAGGCGTGTAACGAACTGAAGCTTCCGCTGGTCGTGGCGGGCGACGGCCGGGACCTCGGGCGTCTGCGCGCCATGGCCGGGCCAACGGTTCGCTTCGCCGGCAGGGTCGACGGCGCACGCAAGGCCGAACTGTTTGCCCGCTGCGCCGCACTCATTCTGCCTGCCATCGAGGACTTCGGCATCACGCCGCTGGAGGCCATGGCATCCGGGCGACCCGTCATCGCGGTGGGGCAGGGCGGGGCACTCGATACGGTCATTCCGGGTGTCACGGGCGAAACATTTCCGGAACAGACGGCCGAGAGCCTGATCGCCACATTGGCCGGCTTCGATCCGGATGCGTACGACCCTGTGCTGATCCGACGATCTGCCGAACCGTACGGCAGCGCGAATTTCCGTCGGAGAATTGCCGCGCTGATGGCCGAGACTGTGGCTCGCGAAGGCCTTCCTGCGGAACCGGCCGGACCCGTCGACACCGATGCCTTCGCGTCGGAAGCGTTGAGTTTCTAATCGTCCGACCATGACGTTTGGTTCCCCGGCGTCAGGGTCGGACCACTAAAACCAAAGGATAGTGGACAAATCCCGCGGTTCTTCGCAGCGGATTTTCTCCACGGGCGTGTGCGTCTCGAGTGCAGGAGCCAGCGTGTAATGGATATGGCGTCTTCGGAAGTGCGGGCCGGGGCTCCCCTGGCCGATCATGCGGGAGGCCCTCGTGCGGCCCCGCTGGCGCGGGATCTGGAGGCACTTCTGGTGCGGCTGGTTAACGAAATCCCGCCCGGAGTCGATCCGGTCCTGGACGACTTCCGACGCAGCAGTCTCGGCGACGCGGACTACAGTACCAGCATCAACCGCCAGGTCCGAGCCTTCCTGCTGTATCAGGATCTGGCGGTCAGCGGGCGACGCTTCCTGGACTGGGGCTGTCGTCATGCACTGGATTCCTGCATGGTGAGGGCGGTCAACCCGTCGGCGGCCATCGACGGGTGCGACATCACCGACGACATGGTCGATGTCACCAGGCAGTTCGCCGGCATGCGCTACAGCAAGCTCACGCATCCCTGGCGGCTGCCGTACGCTGACAACAGCTTCGATCGCGTCATCTGTAGCGGCGTGCTGGAACACGCGCCGATTTCGGGTGCATCCCTGCTGGAACTCAACCGGATCACCGAACCGGGCGGCTACATCATCATAACGTTCCTGCCGAACCGGTGGAGCTATACGGAGTTCCTCTGCCGGTCGGTGTTCAAGAGCGGGCAGCACCGGCGGCTTTATTCGCGGCCGCGGATCAGCCGCATGCTGCTGGAGCACGGCTTCGAACCGATCACCACCGGATACCATCAGTTCCTGCCCAGCCTGACCATGGGTCACAAGTCGCTCAAGTCCGCTCGGTTGGGAAAGGCAATACGCGATCTGTTCGCCCTCGATCCTTACGTCGAACGGCTGTGGCCGCTGCGGGTATTCGACGCCAACCTGTATGCCATCGCCCAAAAACGCGACTACATGTAGTGACCGGCAGTATCGCGGCGTATTCACGGAAAGCCTGGCGGCGGCTGACGGCGGCCGACGGCGGTGGATTCACCGTTGTCCAGACGATACTGTCGCAGATTCTGGTCGTGGCTCTCAACATGGCGACCGGTGTCATCACCGCGCGACTGCTTGGCCCCGAGGGACGCGGGGTCTTCGCTGCCGCCACGGTCTGGCCGCAGTTCCTCTCCGGTGCCTGCTTCGTCGGCATCCCGGCCGCGATCGTCTACTACATCAGGCACAATCAGGCGGCGAGCGGCAGCATCTTCATGTCCGGCATCCTGATCGCCGGCCTGCTTTGTCTGGTAACCACGGCGATCGGCCTGCTCGTCGCCCCGCTTACCATGCACGACTATACGCCGGATGCGATCGTCCTGGCACAGTATTGTGTTATCGCAACGATACCGTATGTCTACATGGCGCTGTTTCGCCAGGTGCTGATCGCACTCGGCATGTTTTCCGTGTTCAATGCATCGTCGGTCCTTATCCCCTTCATCTACTTCGTCGCCTTGCTGCTGTGCTGGGGCACCATCGGGGTTACCGTCGTGAACAGCGCGTCCACCCAGATCGCGGCCGTCGTCGTGATCGTTGCGTGGATGGGGTGGCGGCTGTGGCCGGTCGCGCCCCCCTCGTTCCGCGAAGGAGGGCACTGGTTTCGTACCCTGACGCTCTACGGGATTCGCGGTGCACCGGCGGACTGTCTGTTCACGCTGGGCGGCTATGTCGATCGCCTTGTTCTGATGTCGCTGGTTTCCGCCCGTGACCTCGGGCTTTACGCGGTCGCCTACAGCCTGTCGCGATTGATGCTGGTCCTGCAGACCGCCGTCAGCGCGGTGGTGTTTCCGAAGATGGCCGGAAGACCGGCACAGGGCGCGAAGCTGCTGCACGATCATGCGTTTCGCTTCATCACCTATGCGGCGATCGGGGTCATCCTGATGTCGCTGATGATCGGCAGGGCGGTGCTGGGGCTGCTGTATGGACAGTCCTTCGAGGAAGCCGGCCCGGTCTTCGACATCCTGATCCTGGAGGCGGCCTTGACCTGCATTGCGCAGCTCATTGCGCAGCTGTTCTACTCCCTCGGGCATCCCGGCTACACCTCGCTCGTTCAGGCCGGAAGCTTCCTGACGGCCGGCGCCGGTCTGCTCGTCCTGGTGCCGCGCGAGGGCATCATCGGCGCAGCGTTCGCCATGGCGATCGCCGCCGGTGTCAGGCTGACACTGCTGCTGCTCGGGCTGGGCCTGCGCCTCAAGATGAGTCTGCCGCGCGTGTGGCCCAGGCGCGCCGACATGATCTACCTGCGCCAGCAGTTCCTGGGATAGCGGAATGCCCATCCGTCCGCACTCGTCCCCGACCGGTTTTGCCTCGGCGCAGGCTCCGTCATGAACACAACGGCGCAGGCCATCGGTGCCGCCATTCATCAGCGCCGCACCCGATATGACCAAAGCGGCTGGCCGCTCTGGCTCGTCGTCGTCGTCATCCCGCTCCTGTTGCCTTACACGGCTCTTTCGATCGGCGGCGGTTCGGCAATCCGCCTGATCTTCCCGGGCTACATCTTCGTGTGCGCCTTGTGGATCATCGGCTGGCGAAAGGACATCTATCTGCCTTTCGTCCTTGCCGTGTTCGCCTTTGCGCCGTTCCTTCGCCGCGTCGCGGATTTCCACTATGGGTTTGCACTGACCAATCCCATCCTGGTCGCTCCCTATTTTGGCCTGCTGCCCACTCTGCCCAGCTTCTTCCGGCAACTGACAGGACGCGGCACCGGGCCGGTGTGGCCGTTCGCCATCATGGTCATCTGCATTGGCGTCGGAGAGTTCAACGCGATGCTGCAGACCCCGTCGGTCTCGAACGTTTTTGAGGCGATACGGTGGTCGCTGCCGCTGTCGCTCTGCACGTTCATCATCGAACACAGCGCCATGGCCGATATGATACGCCGGCGGTTCATCCACGCGTTCCTGATCGTCCTGCCGGTGCTGACACTCTACGGCATTTACCAGTACGCCTACGCCCCGCCATGGGACGACGCCTGGATGCTCAACATCGGCAGCACATCGTTCGGCGAGCCGGAGCCGTTCAAGATCCGCGTCTTCAGCATGATGAATTCACCGTATTCCGTGGCGATCTACGCCGTAATGGGCATGATCATCCTGTCCGCCGAAGGACTGCTTGGCCTGCTTGAGTCGGCGCTGGCGATCGGCCTGGTCGCCGTGACCCTGGTCCGCACTGCCTGGATCGGCCTGCTGGTGGGGCTGCTCGTGCAGTTTATCCGGGGCACGCCCGGGACCAAGCTCGTGCTGATCGCCGGCGCCGGCGCGATCACGTTCGGCTGCATCGCGCTGCTCGAGAGTCCGTTGATCCCGCCGGACATCGCCAATATCGTTACCGAACGGCTCTCGACCTTTACCGCCCTCGGCACCGACGTCAGCGCGAATGCGCGGCAGGGGGTCTACAGTTCGTTCTTCGACCGGCTCGCCGATGCTCCGTTCGGCGAAGGCTTCGGCGTCAACCTCTCGACCGCGACCATGGCCCAGAAACGCAACCTCGAAGCAATCGACAGCGGCGTCCTCGAGACCTTCCTGACCTTCGGGGTTATTCTGGGAACCGCCTATTTCGTAGCCCTGGCGGCACTTGTCGCCGAGGCGTTCCGGGCATCGCGTCTGCTTGCCGGTCGCCTCGCCGGATTCTTCGGTGTGGTTTGCTGTTCGATCGCGATCTGTCCGCTCGGGGTGACCCAGGTGGGCGAGGTGGGTGTGCTGGAATGGTCGGTGTTCGGGATTCTTGTCGCGACCGCCTATTCGCGGGAAGCGGAGCGCACCCGATGACAGGCCGGTTCGGTCGCGCGCTGTGTCTTGCCGCGCTGCTGCTGCCCGCGGCCGCGGATGCCCAGCCGGTGGGCACCGCTCCGCCCGCCGGGGCGGCCGCCTCGGTCGGGACTGTCGCGCCCGGGGCGCCCGCCGCACCGGCCGGGGCCGCCGCGTCTGGCACGTCCGCTCAGTCGACGGAAGCCGCTCCGCCCGCCGGGACGGCCGCATCGGTCGGGGCTGTCGCGCCCGGAGCGGCGGCCCAGCCGGCGGAAGCCCTCCGTTCTTCCGGTCTCCCCGAGCCCGCCATGATCACCCGGGCACCAGCGGCCCGGAACAGCGTAAACCCGCGTGACTTCGGAGCGGTCTGCGACGGCCGCCACCGCACGATCGGTGAACCGCGGGCAGCGGGCGGACTAGGGCTGCGCACGACAGCGGACATTGTCGCCTATGCGGAACCGTCGGGGACACGCCCCTTCGCCTGGCTGGCCGACAAAATCTGGCAGCCGCACGTTGCCCTGCCGCTGCGCGTCCCGGCCCCCGCCGGCAGCCGGAAGCTGTATTTCGAAAATGCCGACCAGGTGCCGGTCGGTGCGGTCGTTACCGGATCCGCCATCCCCGGCAACCCGGCCACCGTTGTTGTCGATGCCACCAACCCCGGCCCCATAACCGCCACCGTTCGCACGGCAGTGGCGGCCGCCGGGACCACCACGTTGCTCGTTTCGGCCGCGGCCGGTATCGTGGCGGGATCCCGCCCGCTGCCCCAGCCAGGACTTGGGTTCGACGACGAAGTGGTAGGGGTGGACGGCAACGCCGTGACGCTGAAATTTGGCACGACCGCCCCGATCGCGGCGGGCACTGCCGTGGTCTTCCAGCCCCCCGCCAGCATCGAGCTGTCCGCGCCATTGTCGGCGCCAAAGCCGGCGATTTCAACGGGCGCCGCGACGCCGGCCGCGAACTACTGGGTATACTTCTCCTGGCCACTGACCGATGCAATGGCAGCGGCGGGTGAGATGGATTTCTACGGTCAGCAGGCAGCCATCGAGGCGGCCTATGCGGCGCCGACCGGCGGCTTGGTCGAGGGGCCCGCCGGCAAGTGCGTGAATAACAACGCAGCCGTGCCCGGCAGCGGCGTGGGATGGCTGTATTTCCACGACGGCTTGCTGACCCACGAGGCGAGCGTCGATTTCGTCGGCGCCGGCGTCGGTGCCACGCAGGAAATCTGGCCCGCCGACTTCGGCGCCGGTCGCGCAATGATTGCCTTCGGGGACCCCGCGGCCACCTGGGACAATGGCCTCGGCCGTTACGGACCCAACTTCTACTATGGACGTCTCGCGGAGATGTCGATCGTGGGCCCTGGCGGCACCGAAGGCCGTCCAGGAACCGTAACGGCACGAACCTCCGGAATCCTCAGCGGCGCCCGCCGGCGACTCGTGGATGTCAGTGTCCGCGGCGCGTACGTCGGCATCACCTACGAAGGCGTCGATCATACCGACTGGCAGAATGTCGAGACGGCCTTCAACACCTACGGAATCCGGATGGGCGCGGCCAGCAGCAAGCTGTATGGCAACAACGCGATCGACCATCTCGAGACCTACCTGAACACGATCGCAAATATTGCGTTGGACAAAGATGCCTACTGGTACTCGGACGTGAAGGCACCCTTTTACTGCGCGGACGCGCCGTACTGCTTCCGCCTCGAGGAAGGTAGCCCTGACCGTTACGGGCAACCGACCGGGGCGCAGCTTCAGAACAGCACCTTCAGCGCGGTACTGGCTGAAAATCTTGGAAATGGCTTCATCGCCGACGCGGGCGCCGGGCCGAACGGTACCGGCCAGGGCAAACTCAACATCGTCAACACCACCTGGACCGAGGTGAGCCTGCTGTCGGGTGAGACCACCCGGATCGCAGGCGAACCGTTCAATTACTGGATCGACAGCAACAGCATGTTCGGCACCAGATTCCGGTTCCAGACCAATGGCATTCTCCCGGTCCCCGGCATGAAAGCCGCATTCCGTCTGGACAACGCCAACTATCATCAGGGGGGCGACTACATCGCCGGCGACCTGACCGCGACATTCGCAGCTTTCGGAGCGGTTCCGTTCATTACGCTTGGCTCCGCCCCCTACGTGCAGCAGCAGGCCGCGATCCGCCTCTGTCAGGAGGGCGCCTGGTGTGGGCATGTCGAAGTGTACGGCTCGGGACCAAGCGTGGGGCAGGGAACGCCGCTCGAATATGTGGCGGGCACCGGGGGGGCGGACCTCACGGTGGCGCCGTCCACCGGGACCCGCCCGTTTGGCGGCATCAACATGACCGCCGCGACCACACCCGGGAAAGCAACAATTGTGGCCACCCGCCTGTGCTCCGAGTACGGCGGAAACCCGGTGACGCTGCCTATATCCGGCACCGTGAACCCTGGCGGCCTCATCC
>DASWON010000423.1:0-8606 GCA_036398735.1 Rhodopila sp. | reverse complement strand
GCAGACGATCGGGCAGCTTCAACTCGCGACGTTTCCGAATGAAGCTGGGTTGGATGCGCAGGGTGGCAACCTGTTCGTCCAGACCGCGGCATCCGGAGCTCCGGTTACCGGAAATCCGGCGACGCCCGGTTTCGGGTCCGTCGAGCAAGGGTTTATCGAAACCTCTAACGTCAATGTCGTCACCGAGATTACCAATCTGATCACCGCCCAGCGCGCCTACGAAATGAACAGCAAGGTGATCACGTCCAGCGACGAGATGATGTCCACGTTGACCAACTTGCGGTAGTACAATGCGTATCCTTCTTGTTGTATTCGCACTGCTTGCTTGTCCTCAGGCGCAGGCAGCCGCCTTGCGCAGCCTGACGACTCTGCATGGACCCAATGTGCTCCTGAGGGACCTGTTCGATGATGCAGGCCCGAATGCCGATCGAGTGCTGGGTCCCGGCCCCGTTCCGGGCGGACGCATTATCCTGGAGGCTCCGCAACTGAATGCGATCGCGCGACAGTTCAGCGTCCCTTGGCGATCCTTGTCGCTGGCCGATCGTACTGTGCTGGAATGGCCGGGCCGTCCGCTACCGAAGGCAGACGCCATCGACGCGGTGCGGCTCGCGGTAATCGCGGCGGGTGCGGCCAGCGATGTCGACATCGACATACCCGGATTCATCCCGCCAGTCGTGCCGGTCGGCGGCATGTCCAACTCTACGGTCTCGCAGCTTGAGTACGACAGCAACACCGGCCGCTTCACTGCGGCTCTGACAGTCACGGGGGAGGGGATGGCCCCGATCGATATCGGGATCAGTGGACGTGTCGATGAGATGGTGGAGGCGCCGGTCGCCGCTGCGCGACTGCCGGCGGAAACGGTTTTGCACAGTGATGATGTTCGATTTGCGCGTATGCGAACGACACTGGCGCAGATCGATGTGGCGAGGTCGATTGAGCAGATCGCCGGGATGCAGTTGCGCCGGTCCGTGGCGGCCGGCCGGCCTCTGCGCCTGGCCGACCTGAGGAGGCCGCCGTTGGTGCAACGGGGGGCAACGGTCAAAGTCGAACTTCTGTCACCGGGGCTTTCCGTCAGCGGTCAGGCAATCGCCCTCGATGGCGGGGCCGCAGGGGAGCGGATTCGTGTGCAGAATATAACCTCCAGGGCGCTCCTGTTCGCGCAAGTCGTCGGTCCCGGAATGACAAGAATCATTCCTGATGCATTCCAGACATTACCCGCGGCGGCCGCGTATTCCGATCGCAGGGGGGGCGGCCAATGAGAATGCGAACGCTTGCGTCGCTGGCTCTTTTCGCAGCGTCTCTTGCTGGATGTGGAACGCTCAGTCGATTGTCCGAAATCGGTCGCGATCCCGCCATGACGCCAAGCGAGGACCCAACGAAAGACCCCAAGTGGCGGCCGCTCACCATGCCGATGCCGTCTCGTCAGCCGTCGCCGAATGAGGCGAATGCGCTTTGGCGCTCCGGATCACGTGCATTCTTCAAAGACCAGCGTGCAGCCCAGGTGGGTGATATCGTCACCGTCCTGGTGAGCATGAACGACGCCGCGAACCTTAAGAACGTCACATCAGCTGTCCGGGCCAGCAGCGAAACAGCGGGCATGCCAAATTTCTTTGGCCTCGAAGCCGTTGTGCCGAAAACCCTCACACCATCCACATTGGTGTCCGCCAACAGTGGCAATACCAATACCGGTACCGGACAGATCCAGCGAACCGAGTCGGTCACCCTGAGACTGGCCGGCGTCGTCACGCAGGTCCTTCCCAACGGGAATCTCGTCATCGCCGCCCGGCAGGAATTTCTTGTCAACAGTGAGTTGCGCAACCTGCAGGTGACAGGCGTCATTCGGCCGCAGGACATCGCATCGGACAACACTGTGCTGCATGACCGCATGGCGGAGGCGCGCATCTCCTACGGCGGCAAGGGCCAGCTCACCGACATCCAGCGGGCGCGCTGGGGCCAGCAAATGATGGATATCCTCATGCCATTTTAGCATCGTGCAGCGGTGGACGACGGCCGACCGCTGAGGGGTTGGGTCTCATCAGGAGTCCGACCGAGCGATGCGGAAGCCACAGTACATCCGCCAATGCAGATCGGTCGGCGTGTCGGTCGGCGGCGACCGCCCCGGCTCATCGACCGGGACGGCCTGTGATCAAGCGGTTACTTGGGCGCCGCTGCTGGGGCCGCCGGTGCAGGCGCAGCAGGGGCTGGCGTGGCTGGCGCACTTGCCGCCGCCGTGGCAGGCGACTTCGTCCGCTTCCTGGCGTTTCTGCCGACGATCTGCCCGCGGATCTCACCACCAGGATTGGCGGCGGTATGGACATTGGCATACAGCTTGGCCGACTGCAGCATCTTCACCTGATCATCCGTCAGTGTCAGTGACCCTGAGATCGGGCTGGCGGGATTTTTATCGCCGAGCGGCGCTACCACTCCTGCATTCTGCGTCCGTGTTGCGGGGCCATGGATATGTGCGACCGTGGCTGGTCCGGTCAGACCATCGAAGGTCAGCGTGTAGTTGAATGCCTTGCTCTGTGTATCGAAGGTGGCGCTCAGCCGGCCGCTGCCCTTGCTGTCGGTCTTGGGCACTTCGTTGCGCCCGGAGAGCCGAGCCGTATAGCTGACCGTTGCGGCCGATGCCGCCGAGGCAAACACCACGGAAAGACCGACGGCAAGCAGAACTCTACGAAACATTCATGTTCCTCCATGCGAAGGTGGCAACCCTGGTCAACCGCCAGAGCGGTAGCGGCTTGTCGTCAGCCGCCACTGGGGCCACCGTATTCCACGAAACCAAGGATGCCACCATGCCCCCGACTATTGGGCCCGCGACAATCGGCGACCCGTCCCCGACAGGCCGCAACACCGGGCCCTCAACCGGCCATATCATGACGGCCACGTCGTCCAGCGTTGACCCCCCGCCGGTCGATGTGGAGGTCGATCCAACTCCCCGGCCGTTGCCGGCTCGCATCCCGATTCGTGGCCGATACGCGACATTGGAGCCTCTGCATCGCCGCCATGCTGGGGAACTGTGGCAGGCCGCACAGGGTGCCGATCGAAGCTGGACGTACCTGGGCACCGGCCCGTTTGCCTCCGCTGAGGCGATGGGCCGTCAGGTCATGGATCTGGCTACGGTGCATGACCCCATGGTGTGGGCGGTGCGCCCAGTAAGCACCGGAGTCGTCTCCGGCTGGCTTGCATTGATGGATATACAGCCCAGGCACGCCTCAATCGAATTGGGCCATATCTGGTTCAGTCCGCGACTGCAGCGAACGCGGGCAGCGACCGAGGCCGTTTTTCTGATGCTGAAGCTTGCCGCGGACGATCTGGGGTACCGTCGCCTGGTCTGGAAATGCGACGCTCTCAACGCCCCGTCGAAGCGGGCGGCGGATCGTTTCGGCTTCACCTATGAGGGCCGCCACCGCATGCACATGGTGGTGAAAGGCAGGCAACGTGATACGGACTGGTACAGCATCGTCGGCGATGAGTGGCCCCCGCGACGCGATGCACTGATCGCCTGGCTCGATCCCGCCAATTTCGCGGCCGACGGCACAGCGCTGCATGGGCTGGCCGAACTGCGCGGTCGCTTCCTATGAGCGAGACCAGTCTGCTCCCGTGGCGCCGTCCCCGGCTCAACGTAATCGTGCTCCATGGCGTGATCGCCGCGCGCGTCGGCATGTTGAACGCCGACACAGCGCGTCCGCTGATTGAGAAGGCCTTTGCGTCCACTGGGCGGCGTCCGGTCATTCTCGACATCGAAAGCCCGGGTGGATCCCCGGTGCAATCCGACCTGATCGCCACGATGATTCGCGCCCAGGCCGATCGGGCAGGCGTGCGGGTCCATGCGGTCATCCGCGAGGTGGGTGCCTCCGGCGGTTATTGGCTCGCCTGCGCAGCGGACGAAATTCATGCCAACCCCATGAGCATCGTTGGCTCCATCGGCGTGGTTGGAGGTGGGTTCGGGTTCCCCGATCTGCTCGGGCGGCTGGGCATCGAGCGTCGCATCTACACCGCTGGTGCCCACAAGGCGCGGCTGGATCCATTCAGCCCGGAAAAGCCGGAAGATGTGGCCTTTGCCAAGGATCTGATGGACAAGCTGCATACCCGGTTCAAGGACTGGGTGCGCGCCAGACGCGGGCATCGGCTGAAGGCGCCGGACGAGTCGCTATTCGACGGCGGCTACATGCTGGGTGAGCAGGCGCTTGCGCTAGGCCTGATCGACGGGCTGACCACGGTCGAAGATCTGGTGCGAGACCTGGCCGGGGATCGAGCGCGGCCCCGCCGGATCGCGCCCAGGCGTCCGCGCTTTTCGCTGCGCTTGCCGCGATTGGCCGTGGACCTGATGCTGGACGCTCTGGAAGAAAGAGCCTCCAGAATTACGCTACGATAACAACACTCCAGGGAAACGAACATGAAAGCCGCCGTGTTTCGGAAGGGCTCGATCGTAGTCGATACGCTGCCCGACCCGGTGCCGATCGAAGGCCAGGTGCTGGTGCGCACGCAAGCCTGCGGGATCTGCGGCTCCGACCTGCATGCCGCAAAGCACACCCAGCAGTTCGTCAGTCTGGCGAAACGCGCAGGCAATCGCTGGGCGATGGATGCCGATCGGGATGTCGTGTTCGGCCATGAGTTCTGCTGCGAAGTCGTGGACTATGGCCCGCGCACACCGGCGAGACTGGCACCCGGTACGCTTGTCTGTTCGATGCCACTGACGTTGGCGGGTGAGACCGTTCAAGGTATCGGCTACTCTAACGACATTGCCGGCGGTTTCGCGCAATACATGCCGCTGGCGGATCGGATGCTGCTGCCGGTTCCGAACGGCTTGGGCGCCTCGGGCGCAGCGTTGACCGAACCGATCGCGGTGGGTTGGCACGCTGTGCAGCACGCGCGGCTGGCGCCGGAGGATGTGCCGCTCGTCGTCGGGTGCGGCCCGGTGGGACTGGCGGTGATCGCCGGGCTGGCGATCAAGGACGTCCATCCGATCATCGCCGCCGATTTTTCGCCCGCCCGCCGCGCGCTGGCATTACGAATGGGCGCCGATGTCGTCATCGATCCAGCGACAGCGTCGCCATATGAAACCTGGCGGCAGACCGCCACGCCTGAGGGATACGACGGCAGCCGCTACGCTCAGATGTTCGGAATCGGCCCGAAGTTGCGCCCAGCGGTAATCTTTGAATGCGTGGGTGTTCCCGGGGTGATCCAGCAGGTCATGGAGGGCGCGCCAGCTTCGGCCCGCATCGTCGTTGTCGGGGTCTGCATGGAAACCGACCGGATCGAACCGTTCTTCGGCATCGTCAAGCAACTGAATGTTCAGTTCGTCCTCGCCTACACGCCGCAGGAGTTTGCCGAAAGCCTCCACCACATCGCAGAAGGCAGGATCGATGTTACGCCCCTGATAACCGGGACTGTCGGCCTGGAAGGCGTGCACGATGCGTTCGGTAAACTGGCGAACCCGGAGAGGCACGCCAAGATCATCGTCGATCCCTGGGCTTAGCGTCCGCTGGGCGCGACCTCGGCGACGAACGTCACGTCGCCCGTCGCGACCTCGGGATCGCCCGGTCCGTCCATCGCGACAATGTGCCCATTGCCCTGACGAGCAATCCAGACCGTCGTCTCCCGGGCAGCCTGCTCGGCTTCGGCGACGACGTCCTTCGGCACCTCGCGCCACAGCTTCTCATCCAGAATCTTGATCCGGTCCATGGCGGCCTCCCGATTGTCCCTCGCGATTTCAACGTTCAACGGGACGGCCGGTTTCCGGCGCCTCCAAGATGACTAAGGTAGAGGACGCCGAACACGTTGAGGCGGTGGTTGAGCATGGAGGCGGTGGTTGAGCGTGACCATGACCACGTCGCCGCGCTGGCTCGGCCGTTCTGAACGCCGCTGCTCACGCCGGCGGCAGCGATGCCATGCAGGCTCTGCCACCGGTTTCGCATTCAGCCGCGACCGATCCAGGGCATCTTGGTCGCCATGATGGTCACGAACTGCACGTTCGCTTCCAATGGCAGGCTGGCCATGAACGCCACCTGCTTGCCGACATGGTCCACGTCCATCCGCGGCTCGACAGCCATCTGACCGTGGGGCTGCAACTGGCCGTTGGTGGAGCGCGCGGTCATCGGGGTTGCGGCGTTGCCGATGTCGATCTGTCCGCAGCAGATGTCATATTGCCGCCCATCCAGAGCGATCGACTTGGTGAGCCCGGTAATCGCATGCTTGGTGGAGGTATAGGCCACCGAACCAGGCCGGGGATTGTGCGCGGAGATCGAGCCGTTGTTGATGATACGTCCGCCCTGGGGCTGCTGATCGCGCATCATCCGGAACGCGGCGTTGGCACAAAGGAACATGGCGTCCAGGTTGACCGCGCAGACGGTGCGCCACATTTCGAAGGTAAAGTCGCCGAAATTGGTGGTCGGCACATTGCCGCCGGCGTTGTTGAACAGCATGTCCACGCGGCCAAGAGTCGATTTCACGCTGGCAAACAGAGCGTCGACCTGTGCCGGCACCGTGACGTCCGTGGGCACCACGAGTGCCTTGCCCGCCTTTGCCAGGCCAGCCGTTTCCTCCAGCGCCTCCTTGCGCCGTCCGGCCAGCGCGACTGACCAACCGTCCGCCAACAGATTGAGCGCCGAGGCCCGTCCGATCCCGCTTCCTGCGCCGGTAATGACGGCGACACGTTCTGCCATGGGTAATCCTCCCGCTGTGTGTGAACCTGCCCCCATACTGGACCGTGACGGGTCCATCGGGAAGATCGCCCGCCTCGACCCCGCCCGCCCCGACCCCGCCCGCCCGCACCGGCTGCAGCCACGCCGTAAGCTGGTGCCAGGGCAGCCGGCAGCTTGTCTTGTCGCGTGGACCGCGATCATGTTCGCCCCTGGGAGACCCGAAGTGGGGAGACCCGAAGCGGGGAGACCCCAAGCGGGGAGACATGAAGGGGAGACACGAATGGCACGATTCGCAGCGATCGGCTTGGACCATCGCCATGTCTATGATCTGACTGCCGGGCTGCTGGCGGCGGGTGCCGAGTGCGTCGGTTACGATCCGGAGACGACCGATCAGCGCGTCCTGACCGGGTTCCGCAAACGGTTTCCGAACGTCCCCGCGATCCTCCGCGAACGGCTGTTCGACGATCCCTCCATCGATTTCATCGTGCTATGCGCGGTGCCGCGCGATCGAGCCGCCATGGCGATCGAGGCGATGCGACGTGGCAAGGACGTGATGGTCGACAAGCCCGGGGTCACCACAGCCGCGCAGCTTGCCATGGTGGAGGCCTGTGTTCGCGAGACCGGGCGGATCTGGTCAATCGCTTTGGGGCGGCTGACCTCGCCCTCGGTGCAGCTGGCTCTGGACATCGCGCGCTCCGGCGAACTTGGCCGCCTCGTCAGCCTGACCAGCTTGGCTCCGCATCGGTTGAACCGCGCCCTGCGTCCGTCATGGTTCTTCGATCGCGACGCCTACGGTGGGATCATCAATGATATCGGCGTCCATTCGATCGACCAGTTCCTCGCGTTCGCCGATGCCTCCAACGCGACCATTGCGTGCAGCACCATTGGCTGCTTCGGCACGCCGCCGCCAGGCTTCGAGGATTTCGCGGAAATCACCCTGCGCAGTGCGGCCATGACCGGAACGATGCGGCTTGACTGGTTTACGCCGGACGGACTGCCGGACTGGGGCGACGGGCGGCTGTTCCTGGTCGGCACCGAGGGGACGCTGGAGTTGCGCAAGAACCTCGACCTGCTGGGGCGGCCGGGTGGCGACCACATGTTCGTGGCGAACCGGCAGACCACTCGCTACCAGGACTGCGGCGCGTTGCCGGTGACCTATTACCGCGATTTTCTCGAGGACGTGCGCGAGCGATCCGGCCGGATGATGGACGGTGGCCGGGTGTTCGCGGTCTGCCGGCTGGCGTTGCGGTGCCAGGCAGAGGCGGAGCGTTTGGCGCCGATCACAGCGTAACGAGGATTTCGGTCAGCCCCAGCGCCAGGACGCGGCGTAACGCACGCAGTGCCAGCGCCACGCACCCCTCGGTTGGGGCGAAATCGTCGCGCGCCAGGTGCAGGAAGATCGCCGAACCATGGCCGGGGCGGATCGGCGCGTCATTCCAGCCGAGGACGCCGATGATGTCGTAGACCGCATCGTCGCGCCACAGGGCCTCGGCGGAGGCCTCGATCGGCAGGCGAACCGGACGATTGTAGGCGGGATCGGCTGGGTCGTCGCACCAGCCATCCTGTGGCGAGATCGCGGTGATGGGAACCGCGCAAACCGGCGGTGAGCCCCGGTCCGCCCGGTACAACACCCGTCGCAGCGGCAACAGGCCTAGCGGCGTCGCACCATCGCCTTCCCGCTTGTCCGCACGGACGCCGCCACGTCCGAGCGCGGCTCGAAAGGTCTCGGCGGCCAGCGTCAGGGTTCCGTCCGCAGTGACGATCGCGCGCATCGTCGAATGATCCTTCTGTTCGGGGAAACATCGGAGTGCTGATCGGTGTCGGCATTTCCACGCCCACCGACTGGTTATACGTTCAGCGCGTTGAATGGAGGAAACCCAATGGCTCGCGTCCCCTACCTGGAACCATCCGACCTCGCGCCCGAGGATCAGGATCTGCTGAAACGCCCGATCTGGCTGT
>DASWON010000422.1:0-13294 GCA_036398735.1 Rhodopila sp. | reverse complement strand
CGCCGACGCCCCCCATCTTCAGCATCGACGATCGGAACGCAGCCTCCAGATCGTCCGTGTAGGCGCCAGTGTATATCGCCATGTCCCAGGGTCGGAATTTTGCCACGGCCGTGACTTTCGGCAGCGGCTGCGTCTCGCCCGGTTTCGGGAACATGTAGCTGGTGATCCCTTCATCCGACGATCGCACCGCCCCGATTACGAAATTTGAGATGGGTTGACCGGTCGCCGCATCGTTGGGGGTGGGCTTTCCCTCGAGGGCGGGGTTCACGCCATGCATGAGCACGTCGCCGCTGCGGACATCCTCGACCGCGATATAGCCGGTGCCACCATCGAAGCGGATGGCATGAATGTTCCGGCGAAACAGGTCGATGGCTTGCTGACGGGTGATTTCCTGCGCGCCGACCCGCGCCTCGAGCGCCTGGGCAAGGGCCACGGTCGCGCTGACCATCGACCGCAGCTTGTCCATGCGGTCGTCCAGCATCCGCTGGTGCAAGGTGACCGATCCAATGATGGCGATGGCGACCATTGCGACCGCGGACAAAGTCAGCAGCAACGTCATTTTCATCCCAAGGCGGAGGTTGCTGACGATGTTCACCGCGGCGGTTCCTTTTCAGTCCTGCGTCACGTCCATAGAGGCTGCCGGTTAACGAAAGGTGAACCGGCTTGACGGGTCCGGCTGGCCGCCTGCTCCAACAATGGCCGGTCCCCGTAAAGCCACCCTGTCGCGGAAATCGAGGTGATTCCGACACAGTGGTGGTCTCCCTTCAGTCGCGAAGATCACGCCGTGAAAGAAGGCGGCAAAGCGTCTCGCGGGCCACGTCTCAGGCCGCGCGAACGCCTGTCACGAAGGTGTTTGCCTCGCGGGCGAGTTCATCGGCCTGCTTGGAGAGGTCTGAGGCCGAGGTCAACACCAGGCCGGCCGCCTGGCCGGTTTGGCTCGCCGCCTGGCTTACTCCGGTGATTCCCGTCGTCACCTCCTGTGCCGCCTGAGCAGTCTGCTGCACGTTGCGCGCGATCTCCGTGGTTGCCGCACCTTGCTCCTCGACCGCGGCGGCAATCGTGGTGGCGATGGTGCTGACTTCCTCGATGGTGGCGGAGATGCCCCTGATAGCGTCGACCGCTTCCTTGGTCGCGGACTGGATCTGGGTGACCTGGGCGCCGATCTCCTCGGTTGCCTTGCCGGTCTGATTGGCCAGGCTTTTGACCTCCGAGGCGACCACCGCGAACCCTTTGCCGGCCTCGCCTGCCCGAGCGGCTTCGATCGTGGCATTCAGCGCCAGCAGGTTGGTCTGGCTGGCGATGTTGGTGATCAGCCCGACGACAGCGCCGATCTTTTCGGCACCCTCGGCCAGCGCGCGCACGATCATGTCGGTGCGCTTGGCATCTTCCACGGCTTTGCCGGTGATCTTCGACGACTGTGAGACCTGGCGGCTGATCTCGGCGATCGAGGCGGTCAGTTGCTCGCTGGCCGAGGCCACCGTGTGCAGGCCGGTCCCTGCCTGTTCGGCAGCTGACGCGACGGCGGCGGCTTGGCGGTTGCCTTCGCCGGCGGTGGCGGTCAGCGAGCGTGCCGTGCTCTCGAGCGCCGAGGAACCGGATGACAGCATCCCGACCAGACCGCCGATCTTGCTCTCAAAGCCGTCCGCCATCCGGTTCAGCGCCGCTTTCTGCTGTGCTTCGGCCTGACGCTTGCTCGCCTCCTGCGAAGCCCGCAGATTTTCGCTTTCGATCATATGCTCCCGGAATACCAGCACCGTGGCGGCCATGCTGCCGACCTCATCGCGCCGCTCGCCCCCGGGGATCGCCGCGGCGAGATCACCCTTCGCCAGTCGTTCCATGGCCGCCTTCAGACCGGCCAGCGATCGAGTGACGTCGCGGCTGACCAGCCACCCGGCCAGCGACGTGAGCAGCAGGATCACCCCGCCGACGCCCCCCATCTTCAGCATCGACGATCGGAACGCAGCCTCCAGATCGTCCGTGTAGGCGCCAGTGAAGAGCAGAATGTTCCATGGAGGGAACCGTGTGACCACGGTAACCTTACGCAGCGGCTGCTTCTGGCCGGGCTTGGGGAACATGTAGCCCGTCACACCGGTATCGGATGATCGCACGGCATCGAGAAGGAAGTTTGAAATCGGCTGCCCGGTGGCGGTGTCCTTCGGGGTCGGCTTGCCTTCCAGCGCCGGGTTTATATGCATAAGGATGTTGCCGGAACGCGCGTCAACGGTTGCAACGTAGCCAGTTCCGCCATCGAACCGGATCGCGCGCAGATCTCGATGGAAGAGGTCAAGTGCCTGTTCCCGGGATATTTCCTGTGCGGCAACTCTTGCTTCGAGTGCCCGGGCGATTTCCGCCGTGGAACCCACCATCGACCGGAGCTTGTCAACCCGGTCATCCAGCATCCGCTGATGCAGCATGATAGCGGCGATGGCGGCGATGGCGATGGCCGCGACCGCGGACAGGCACAGTAACAAGATCATCTTCGAACCGAGTCGGAGGTGGTTGAAGAGGCTCACGGCGAGGTCCCTGTCCGGTCATGGTCTTGTCGTCATAGACGGTCTGGGTTAACGAATGGTGAAGTGGCTATGCCGGAACGCAACACGGACGGCCCTCCGCAGGACCGCCCGCCGACGCGGGCCGCGAAGTTGGTCTCGGGGTCTCCAACGAGGCCGCGTGCCGGCACGGGGTAGGGACGGTCGCCTGGAAGCGGTAGACAATTGTCGTGTCCCGGCTGGTCCCGGGCGCCCAACCCCCGGCTTGTGGTTGGCACGGAGGCCGTCAGAGCCTCGTGCGCCGGAAGCCGCGAGCTGTATGGAAGAACGATGGATTTCGACCTGCCGGGTTCGCCGATCCCCCATAGCTCCCACTGGGGTGCATTTTCAGTCCTCCGGCGCAACGCCGACATCCAGATCGTGCCGCATCCCCGCGACCCCGACCCCCCGTCGTTGCTTGGCAATATCCCCGCCTCGCTGACGCATCGCGCGCGGATTGCCACGCCGATGGTCCGCAAGGGCTGGCTGGAGCGCGGGCCTGGACCGGACCGCCGGCGCGGACGCGAGGCGTTCGTGCCGCTATCCTGGTCGGAGGCGCTGGACCTTGCCGCCTGGGAACTGCGTCGGGTCTATGCCCAGCACGGCGCCGGTTCGGTGTTCGGCGGGTCCTATGGCTGGTCCAGCGCCGGGCGGTTTCATCACGCGCAGAGCCAGGTGCACCGCTTTCTCAACATGCTCGGCGGCTATGTTAAGTCGGTGAACACATACAGTTCCGCCGCCGCCGCGGTGATCCTGCCACATGTCATCGGGTCCCAGGAATCCGCCGGGCGTGAGAACGTCAGCTGGCACGAACTCGCGACAGAAACCGACGTCGTGCTCGCGTTCGGCGGCCTGCCGTTGAAGAACACCAGCGTCAGCAGTGGCGGCACCAGTCAGCATGTCGCCCGGGAGCATTTGCTCGCGGCGCATCGGCGCGGGGCAAAATTCCACTTGATCAGTCCTCTACGGGACGATCTCCCCGCCGAGATCGCCCCGTTCTGGCACCCGATCCGCCCCGGCACGGATGTTCCTCTGATGCTGGGCATCGCCCACACCTTGATGGTCGAAGGCCTGCTCGACCGCGTCTTCCTGGACCGCTACTGCGTCGGCTACCCCGAGTTCGAGGCCTACCTGTCAGGACGTGCCGACGGCCAGCCGAAGCATGCGGACTGGGCCTCGGCGATCTGCGAACTGGATGCCGACACGATCCGCCAGATCGCTCGGGACGCCGCCGGCAAGCGAACCCTGGTGACCTGCGCACAGTCTCTGCAACGTGCCGAACACGGCGAGCAGCCGGTCTGGATGGGCGTCGTCCTGGCTGCCATGCTCGGGCAGGTCGGTCTGCCGGGTGGCGGCTTCGTCTATGCGATGGGCTCGCTGGCCAACATCGGCAAGCCGTCGCTGGCGGTGCCGCTGCCAACCCTGCCGCAAGGGCGCAATCCGGTGCCCGATCTGATACCCGTGGCGCGCATCGCCGACCTGCTGCTGAACCCGGGCCTCGAATACGACTTCAACGGTCGGCGCCTGACCTATCCCGACATCAGGCTGGTCTACTGGGCCGGCGGCAATCCGTTCCATCATCACCAGGACCTGAACCGTCTGCGCCAGGCATTTGCGCGCCCCGACACGGTCATCGTGCACGATTCCGTCTGGACTGCCTCTGCCCGTCACGCCGATATCGTGTTTCCCGCCACGGTCACGCTGGAACGGTCCGATATCGGCGCCGCCGGCAACGATCCGCTTCTGGTGGCGATGCATCCGGCGGCCGCACCCCATGGCGAGGCGCGCGACGACTACAGCATCTTCTCCGATCTGGCACAGCGCCTCGGTCATGCGGAGCGCTTCACCGAGGGCCGTTCCGCCGACCAGTGGCTGCGGCATCTGTATGAGCCGACGCGGGCGGCACTGGCGAGACTGGGACATGATGCCCCCGACTTCGACACGTTCTGGGCGGCCGGCGAACTGCTGCTGCCGACCCGGCCCTGGGACGGTGGCATGACGCGCGAGTTCCGCGAGGATCCGGATCGGCGGAAGCTGCCCACGCCGACCGGCAAGGTGGAGATCGCCTCGGCCACCATCGCGGGTTTTGCCTATGACGACTGCCGCGGCCATCCCGCATGGCTGCCACCGCAGGAGGGCGTGGGCAGCCCTTTGATGCAAACCTACCCTCTGCATCTGGTTGCCAACCAGCCGGCGACGCGGCTGCACAGTCAGCTCGATTTCGGTGCGACCAGCGTGGCGTCAAAGATCCGGGGACGTGAGCCCGTGCGGATCCACCCGTCCGACGCCGCTGCCCGCGGCATCGCGGACGGCGATATTGTGCGTCTGTTCAATCATCGCGGCGCCTGCCTGGCCGGAGCGGTGGTCAGCAGCGCGGTGCGCCAGGGGGTGGTCCAGCTTGCCACCGGAGCCTGGTACGATCCGATCGATCCGACCGCCGATGATCCGCTGTGCGTGCACGGCAATCCAAACGTGCTGACGCGCGATGCCGGCACCTCGAAGCTGGCACAGGCCTGCACCGGGCAATTGACCATCGTGCAGATCGAGCGCTACACTGGCCCGCTGCCGCCCATCCGGGCGTTCGATCCGCCGGAACAGTAGCGCCCGGCAACCATGAGCGATCTTTCGACCATGAGCGATCCACCGAGCATGAGCGATCTTTCGACCATGAGCGATCTACCGAGCATGAGCGACCTTCCGGCCATTGGCCACGAGCGGCCGGGGTTTACGCCCCGGCTTCCAGTTCGTCGATAAATCCGGAGATCACGTCCAGACCCTTGTTCCAGAACGCGGGGTCGGACGCATCCAGGCCGAACGGCGCGAGCAGTTCCTTGTGCCGCTTGGTGCCGCCCGCCCGCAGCATATCGAGATATTTCGCCTGGAACCCCGGGTGGCCGGATTGGAAGACCGAGTACAGCGCATTTACCAGGCAGTCGCCGAACGCGTAGGCGTAGACATAGAACGGTGAGTGGATGAAATGCGGCACGTACGACCAGAACACGCTGTATTCCGGCGTGAACTCGAACGCCGGACCCAGGCTTTCCGTCTGCACCTGCAGCCAGATCTCACCGATGCGCTCGGGTAGCAGCTCGCCCGAACGGCGTTCGTCATGCAGCATCGTCTCAAACTGATAGAATGCGATCTGGCGCACGACCGTGTTCAGCATGTCCTCGGTCTTGGCCGCCAGCATGATACGCCGCTGTGCCGGGTCGGCGGCATCCAGCAGCGAGCGGAACGTCAGCATCTCGCCGAACACGCTCGCGGTTTCCGCCAGGGTCAGTGGCGTGCCGGACATCAAGGCGCCCTGAGGCGCGGCCAGCACCTGGTGCACCCCGTGCCCCAGCTCATGCGCCAGCGTCATCACGTCGCGTGTCTTGCCGTGATAGTTCAGCAGCAGATAGGGATGCACGCTGGGCACCGTTGGATGGGCGAAGGCGCCGCCGGACTTTCCCGGCTTCAGCCGCGCATCGATCCACGGCTTGTCGAAGAACCGCTTGCCGATGGCCGCCAGCTCAGGACTGAAGGCACCGTATGCGCTCAGCACGCGCTGCTCGGCATCCGGCCAGGCGATCGGCCGGTCGTCGTCGCTGGGCAGCGGCGCATTGCGGTCCCAGTGCTGCAGCTTCGGCAGTCCGAGCCACTTGGCCTTCATTTGGTAATAGCGGTGGGATAAGCGGGGGTAGGAGGCGCGCACCGCCGTGGTGAGCGCGTCGACGACCTCGTCCTCCACCATGTTGGAGCGGTTGCGGTAGCTGCCGGGACGCGGATAGTGCCGCCAAGTGTCCTCGATCTCCTTGTCCTTGGCCAAGGTGTTGGTGATCAGCGAGAACAGCCGGATATTGTCGCCGAACGCCGCTCCGATCGCCTTGCCGGCGGCCTCGCGCACCGAACGATCGCGGTCCGACAGCCGGTTCAGTGTGTCGCTGACAGTCAGCTCCTGCCCGTCCAGCCTGACGCGCATGGACGCGACGGTCTCATCGAACAGCCGCACCCACGCGGCGCTCGCCGTCAGGTCACGCTCATGCGTCAGTTTCTCCAGTTCGTCGCTGAGCTGGTGCGGGCGAAACACCCGCAGGTCGCGCAGCCACGGCCGGTAGTGAGCCAGGGATGGATCGGCCAGCTTGGCTTCGAGGGCCGCGTCGTCCAGACGGTTCAGTTCCAGCGTGAAGAAGATCAGGTCGCTGCTGATCGCGGTCACCCGCTCATTCACCGTCTGATAGAAGCGGCCGACCGTGGGGTCGGTGGAATCACCGGCAAACAGCAACTGGGCGTAGGACGCGACACGGCCGAGGATTTCCTGGATACGCTCATACTCGGCGATCACGGCGGCCAAAGCGGCACCCGACAGGCTGGCCAGAGTGCCGGCATGGGCTCGGGCAAAGCCCTTCGCCGTGTGCTCCGCCCGGGCCAGGTCGGCCGCAACCTCGGGGCTGTCGGGGGCGGCGTAAAGATCGGACAGGTCCCAGGCTGGCAACGAAGCTGCCGGCGATGATCCTGTCTGGGCGGCGCTTGCGTCATTCATCGCGGATTTCATGTCCCTGCCTGCTGCATCGCCCCGTCATGTAAGCTAGGAGAGGCCAACGTCAAAGGGCCGGTCGCACGACCTGCCCGGTTCCGGAGGATGCGTGCAGAGCTACCCGACCTGGCCGAACCTGGCTGCGATGATGTTTGCGCTGGCCCGGGGCTGGCCGACCAAGCCGATGCTACGGGTGTGGCGCGGCGGCGAATGGCAATCGATCACCTGGGGCGAATTCGGCCGCATGGCTGCCTCCTGCGCACGACATCTGCGCAGCGCGGGGGTTTCGGCGGGCGAGCGCGTCGTACTTTGCATGGAGAACCGGCCGGAGTTTCCGATCGCCGAAACGGCGCTGCTGGCGATCCGCGCGGTGCCGGTGCCCGCCTACACGACGAATACAGTCGACGACCACGCGCATCTGCTGCGCGATTCCGGTGCCCGGGCGGCGATCGTCTCGTCCACGGCTTTGGCGGACCGGCTGCTGGCCGCGGCTGCGAAGGCCCACGGGCTCGATCTGCTGGTGGTGATAGACCCGACGCCGGGGAGCCAGTCCGGCGGGCCGCGGGTCATTGCATGGGACGGATTGACCGAGGATCAGCGGCCGCCCGACGATATCGCGCTGGAGGCATCCACGATCCCGGCGACCGCGTTGGCGTGCCTGATCTACACGTCGGGCACCGGCGGCGCGCCGCGCGGCGTGATGCTGCCGCATCGGTGCATCCTGTCCAATTGCGCCGGCGCATTCGAGCTGGTCCGCCCGCTGCGACTGAAGGACGAGACCTATCTGTCCTATCTGCCGCTGTCGCATGCCTATGAGCATACGGTCGGACAGTTCTTCCTGCTCAGTCTCGGAACCGAGATCGTCTATTCCCGCGGCGTCGAGCATCTCGCCGCCGATATGCTCATGGTCCGTCCGACGATCCTGACGGCGGTGCCTCGCGTGCTGGAGGTCATCCGGACGCGCGTCCTGGGCCAGGTCGCGCGCGAGACCCCGCTGCGTCAGCGGCTGTTTCAGATGGCCATGACGATCGGCCTCAAGCGCGTCGATGGCACGAGGCTGACGTTGTCGGAGCGGCTGCTCGACCCGCTGCTCGATCGCCTGGTGCGCGCCAAGGTGAGGGCGCGTTTCGGCGGGCGGCTGATCGCCGCAATGTCGGGCGGGGCGCGGCTGGAGCCGGAGGTTGGCCGCTTTTTTCAGGCGCTCGGTCTGTTGATCATGCAGGGGTATGGCCAGACCGAGGCCGGTCCGGTGATCAGCGCCAATCCGCCGGACGCGATTCGCATCGATACCGTCGGCAAGCCATTGACCGGCGTCGAGTTGCGAATCGCCGAAGACGGCGAGATTCTGGTTCGCGGAGGTCTGGTCATGGACGGCTACTGGAACCGGCCGCAGGATACCGCCGCCACGATCCGCGACGGATGGCTGCACACCGGCGATATCGGCGAACTGGATCGGGGCTACCTGCGTATTACGGATCGCAAGAAGGACATGATCGTCCTGTCCGGCGGCGAGAACGTCTCGCCGGCTAAGATCGAGGGCATGCTGATGGCGGAAATCGAAATCGCTCAGGCTGTGGTCACCGGCGAAGGCCGCAGCGGCGTCAGCGCCCTGGTGGTCCCGGCGGAAGGCTACGACGACGTCGGCGTGGCGCTGGCGATCAGTCGGACGAATCACCGGCTGTCGGTGACTGAGCGCATACGCAAGCATGCGGTGGTGGCGCCATTCACCGTCGAGAACGGCCTTTTGACGCCATCGCAAAAGATCAGACGGGTGTTGGTGACGCGCGCGAACGCCCATCTTCTTGCGCGGTTGCACTGAGAATGCGGTCCGATGTCCGCAACAGCAATTGCGATGCGACGGTCGCTCTGCTAGACGGCCCCGCTCGCGTTTCTGTCCAACGTTGGATGTTCATGATGCCCCGCGCGATTCGCGGGGCAAACGTCGTTATAGAAGGGGCTTTGTCCCATGGCCGTACCAAAGAGAAAGACCTCCCCGTCGCGCGCAGGCATGCGCCGCAGCCATCAGGCACTGCCGCACGAAGCGCACGCGGAGTGTGCCAACTGTGGCGAACTGAAGCGGCCGCATCACGTCTGCAGCCATTGCGGCCACTACGATGGACGCGAAGTCGTGGCCGCCGGCAAGCCGCTACGAGGCGCTGTCCGGGTCTGACGCCGGCTCGCGGCGCGCATTCGGTTCGCCCGTGACCACCGGACCCTTCACTCTGGCGGTGGATGCCATGGGGGGCGACAAGGCCCCGGATATGGTGGTCCATGGTCTGGAATTCGCCGCGGAGCGCCATCCCGCGGCACGCTTTCTGCTGATTGGCGACGAGCCGGTGCTGACCCGATTGCTTGGCCGCTACAAGCGGGCGCGGGCGGCGTGCACCGTGCGTCACGCGTCGGAGGTCATCAGCAACGACATGAAGCCGACCGCGGCGCTGCGCAGCCGCAAGTCCTCGATGCGTCTGGCAATCGACGCGGTGGCTTCCGGTGAGGCGGCGGGCCTGGTGTCGGCTGGAAACACCGGAGCTCTGCTGGCTCTGTCGAAGATCATCATCAAGTCGCTGCCCGGGATCGATCGTCCCGCCATGGCGGGGATCGGCCCCTCCGCCCGTGGCGACGTGGTCATGCTCGACCTTGGCGCCAACGTACACTGCGATGTACGGAATCTGGTGGAATTCGCTGTCATGGGCGACGTGTTCGCGCGTACCGTGCTCGGTCTGACGGCGCCGACCATCGGGTTGCTGAATGTCGGATCGGAAGAGCTGAAGGGCGACGAAACCGTCCGTGAGGCCGCGGAAATCCTCCGCGCCAGCCATATCGGCCCGCAGTTTCACGGCTTCGTCGAGGGGCATGACATTGCCGCCGGCACGACCGACGTGATCGTCACCGACGGCTTCACCGGCAACGTGGCGTTGAAAACCGGAGAAGGCGCGCTGAAGCTGATCGGAGAGTTCCTCAAGCAGGTGTTCACCAGCAGCATCGCCGCCAAGATCGCCTACCTTCTGGTCCGCCCAGGTCTCGACCGGCTGCGCGAGTGGCTCGATCCACGCCGCTACAACGGCGCTGTCATGGTCGGACTGAACGGGGTCGTGGTGAAGTCGCATGGCGGCACCGACGCGCAAGGCTTCGCGCACGCTGTCGACGTGGCGATGGATATGGTCACGCACCGCTTCAATGACCGCATCCGCGAGGATCTTGCACGGATCGGCCTCGATAAACGTGGGCTGGCGGAGAAGAATGGCCGCGATCGCAAGGTCGGCGGTTCTGCCAGCGACACACACCCCGACGCCTCACGGTCGGGCGCGACCGACGGCTCGCATCTCGCCACCGCCTGACCAGGACCCGTAATGCCGCTTCATTCCATCCTCGCCGGCTGCGGCGGGTATCTGCCCGACCGTATCGTCACCAACGACGAACTGTCCCGCACGGTCGATACATCGGATGAATGGATCCGTGAGCGCACCGGCATCAGGCAGCGGCACTTCGCATCTGCGCACGAGACGGCGGCTTTCATGGGCACCGCCGCGGCGCGGACTGCTCTGGCCGATGCCGGCGCAACCGCGGCGGATGTGGATGCCATCATCCTGGCCACCAGCACCCCCGACCAGGCGTTTCCCGCCACCGCCCTGCGTGTGCAGGCGGCATTGGGGGTTAAGCAGGGATTTGGCTTCGACATATCGGCCGCCTGTGCCGGTTTCATCTACGGTCTGTCGATCGCCGATTGCATGATCCGTGCGGGGCAGGCGCGCGGCGTGCTGGTGATCGGCAGCGAGGTCTACTCGCGCATCCTCAACTGGCAGGACCGCGGCACCTGCGTGCTGTTTGGCGACGGGGCCGGTGCCGTGTTTCTGCGTGCCAGCACGGATCGCGACGACGAACGCCGCGGGGTGCTGTCCACGCATATCCATGCGCAGGGTACCCTCGGCGACATCCTGTACGTCGACGGGGCGGTTGGCCAGGCGGACAAGCCCGGGCATCTGGTGATGAATGGGCGTGAGGTGTTCCGCCATGCCGTTACCCGCCTTGCCGAGGCCGTGGAGGAAGCGCTCGCCGTCAACGGCCTGGCACACAACGATATTGACTGGCTGGTACCGCACCAGGCCAACAGCCGGATCATCCACGCGATGGGGAAAAAGCTCGGGCTCCCGCCGGAGCGGGTTGTCGTCACGGTGGATCGGCACGCGAACACCTCGGCCGCCTCGGTGCCGCTCGCGCTGGCCGAGGCTCGTCACGACGGCCGCATCAAGCTCGGTGACCTGGTGCTGCTGGAGGCGCTCGGTGGCGGTCTAACCTGGGGGTCAGCCCTGGTCCGGCTGTGATTTCGTAGCCAGGATCAGTCGCAAACCCCTGATCCGCTACCATTTTTTCATTTCGAACCTTGACGTGCCAGGATGATCTGCATAGCGTCCGGCCATGCTGACGATAACGCGCGCCCACATTGCTGAAATGATCTACACGCAGGTTGGATTGTCTCGGAACGAGTCGGCCGATCTGCTGGAAGACGTGCTAGAGCGTGTAGCTTCGCATCTCGAGAAAGGTGAATCCGTTAAAATCAGTGGGTTTGGGACCTTCTCTGTTAGACAAAAGGGACGTCGCATCGGACGAAATCCGAAGACCGGCGAAGAGGTGCCTATCCTGCCGCGGCGCGTTCTCGTGTTCAGACCGAGTCATGTGTTGAAGGCGCATGTCAACGGCACGGCACCTGGTGTGGATGACGATGAATGATGCGGGCCGCATAGCGACTGCACCTCCCGGCGGTCCACGGACCGTGAGGTGAGCGACGAACTCAGAGCGGACGGCGTCGATCACGGGGCCCGGTCACGGCCGAAGAAAGCGCCTAACGCCTTCCGTACAATCAGCGAAGTAGAGGATGATCTTCATATCCCGCAGCATGTTCTGCGGTTTTGGGAGACCAAGTTTCCGCAAGTGAGGCCGCTCAAGCGAGGCGGCGGCAGACGCTATTACCGTCCTGACGATATTGTGCTCCTGCGGCGCATCGCGGATTTGCTCTACACGCAGGGCTATACGATCAAGGGCGTGCAGCGTCTGTTGCGCGAGGGCGGCGGCCAGCTGTCAGATGACATCCCGCCGCCGACGGCGGACGAACGCGCCGCGGCCGAGGCGGAAAAGGCAGCGCTGGCGCCCGATCGGCCGCTATTGATCCCCGGCCTGGAACTTGTGGCGCCGCCGCAGGCCGTGGCCCAGATGGCACGCGGTGTTTCGCGTCCGAAGCCTGAGCTGGAGCAGGAGCGGCTGCGGGCGCTGCTGCTGGACGCGTTGCACGAACTCGAGGCATTGCGCGCCCGGCTCGGTCAGATCAGCTGATGGCGGTGGTGCCGGCCTTGCCTGCGCGCAGGGTTGGCGTGGCGGGAGCGCACCTCCCGGACTGAATATGCGCCCGGGGGCGGTGTGGGTGCTGGGCGCGATCCAAACCTACTCGACGCGAAGGCCCGTCTGCCGGGATGCTCACTGCGCCGGATGTGCGGTCACGGAAGCCGCGACGCCGCGGCTGGGCCTGAGGCCCAGGACGTAAACCAGCAGCGCCGATACCGCGCACGCCGCCATCACCCCGGTCATCGGGAGTGACGATTGCCCACGATACAGCGCCGGCACCACGGCACTGGCGCCGGCGCCGGCCACCATCTGGATGCAGCGCAGCACGGCCGAGGCAATACCAGCGGCCTGCGGCATCGGCTGCAACGCCTCATGTGTCGCGTTCGGGCCGACCAGGCCGTAGGCGGCGTTGCTGGCAACGAGCAGTGGCACCAGCGCCGCCACCCCGTCGTGGCCGGTCAGTGACAGCGCGACCAGTGCGAGCGTGCCGGCGCTGCCCAGCGACAGGCCAGACGTCAGGATCCAGGCTGCCGGAATACCGCGCCGCGCCAGCCGTCCGTTGATGAACGCTCCGCAGATGGTACCGAAGCCGGCGCAGGCAAACACCGCGCTGAACGCGCCCACGCTGAAGCCCCGGCCGCCGATCAGCACCGGAGGCGATCCGGATATGAAGGCGAACATGCAGGCAAAGCTCAGCGCATTCACCAGCGAGAAGCCGAGGGTCGTGCGGTTCCCCAGGACATGGCGGTAGCGGGTCAGCAGATGTCCGGGATGCAGGCTCTGTCGCCGACCCGGATCCAGGGACTCGACGAAGCCGAACGCCGCGACCAGCCAGACGACCGCGCTGGCGCAGCCGAGCAGCAGATAGATCCCGCGCCAGCCGCCGAAGGGGATGACCGTGCTGCCGATCGAG
>DASWON010000421.1:0-8450 GCA_036398735.1 Rhodopila sp. | reverse complement strand
ACGCAGTCAGCCCGGCTAAATCCGCGCGCCCAAGCAAGGGCCGCGCCAGCGGCAACCACGGTGCGGCGGCCCGGGCCTGGTTAGCGACCACCTCGGAGGCGCCGCCCGGGTCCGGTTGCCAACAACCCCGGAGGCGCGGCTCGAGCCTGGTTACGAACAACAACCGGAAGCGACGTCACGCCACTTTGTCGTGCTGAATTTCTTCGCCCACTGGATACACGGTCGTGCACCCAATGTGCAGAACCAGTTCGATCGCCCCGGAGAGGCCCGCAAACAACGCCGCCGGAAGACACGCGTTGCCATTGGTCCAGCGAAAGCCGTTGTCGGGCTCGAAGGAATGAAATCCCTGCTCCAGCGACGGGTCTGACGCTTCCATCAGGCGCACGCGTGGCCCTTGCCACACAAGGATCTTGCGCAGAGCGACACCCAGCCTGCGCGGATCCCTGGCAAGCCCCAGCTCCGACGGCACTGCGGCCCGCGACACGACACGCACCTCCGTCAGCGGCGTCGGTAGCCGGAATGAACAGAGTCTTCCCGGCGACGTCGTCCCACCGATGCGCACGCCGTCGACGACAAGATGCAGGTCCTCTTCCTCGGTTGTCTGTTTCGGCATCGGGCCACCGGCTCGCTCCAGCAGCCGTCGCCAAACCGCATCGACCGCCGGCCCCCCGGTCAGCACCGGGGCACAGGCCGGCGTCGGCGGGAGATGCCAGCCTGTGTTTGCATTCCGAAACAGCCAGCGATTTCCGTCATCCCGATAACTTTCGGCCAATGCCCCGTTGGCGAACAGCACGTCATGCGTGTCCAGTTCGACATGATAGACGGACACTTCCTGCGCCCGATCGTCCCAAACAATGGAACGGTGATTGATCAGGAATTCGGCCGGGATCAATATGCCATCCAAGTAGAGCGAATGACCTTTGGTGACGTGCAGATCACGATGCGGCACATTGTCGCCCAACGCTCCCTCACGGATGATCACTGGCGTTGCGGCGTTGCGTCGCCCCCTCGTTACAAGAGCGTGGCCTTTGCCAATCCAGACGATCGGTCTCGCCTCACCCCCACGAGAGACCACCCGATCTCCCACCGTCAATGACTCAACCGGCACTTCACCCCGGTCGGTGAGAATGCGCGTGCCGTCACGGAAACAAGGGATCGCTTCGGTGACGCTGAACAGTGCTGAGTTCTGCGACACCGCGAAACTGCCGGCGGCATAATCTCCGCCCAGCGACAGCTCGCCCACCAGCTCGGCGTTGTCGAACAGCATGAGCGGAGTCGTTTCTGTCGACGCGTCATAGGCGCCCGGGACAGCATCGGTGATCGCGACGAACGTTCCTATACCACCGCTCGAAATGTCGATCATATCGCCGGGTGCGAGGCCGGAGATGGTGGACCTGAAATCCTGTTGGCCGGTGGAAGCCGCGAGCAGATCCGTGATTCGCAAGGTAGCAGCGCCGCCCGGCTCGAACAGCACGGCACTGTTGGCGGCTGGACCATTCAGCTCGAGGGTGGCGCCGGCCCCGATTGCCATTGTGCCAGTGCCGGCAACCGTCGTCAGGACAACGTCACTTCCGGCAGCGACCATGATCTGGCCCGAGGTCATCAGCGTTCCCAGCCAGGTGACGTCCGCCAGAGTCGCGCCGTCCAGCAGGCTGATGCTGCCGCCGTTCGGCAGCACCGTTCCGCCGGCGAGCGTACCGCCATCGGTCACACTGATATTGCTGAAGAACCCGCTCGTCGGGACAGTCAGCGTGCCACCGTGCAGGTCCAGGAAGCCGCTGATTTTCAGCAAGCCGCCATTGTTGACGATCATACCCGCGTCTGAGAGCGTCCCATCAGACAGCGTGACCGCATCCTGCAGGTCAAGCGTGCCCTCGCGCGTCAGGATTATTTCACCGGCATTGCTCACATGCGCACCTCCCAGGATCAACTCTCCTCCCGAGCCGATGGTGATCGTTCCGAAATTGTCGAAGGTCGTGCTGTCGCCCTGCACCGACATCAAACCGCCGCTGATATCGACGTGGCCCGTGTTGACAAAGCCGTAATTCTCCCACACCAGCGCCCCACCGCCGATGCTGACCAGGCCCTCGTTTACAATGACCTCGCCGTCATACGAATTGATCAGATAGTTTGTTCCCCCGGTCTGCTCGATTGTGAGGCGGCTCCCTAGCGTCAGCGTTCCCTCACCGCGCCAGTTGTCGATCGCCCCATATGATGCGCTGCCGAAATCCACCGTTGCGTTGTCCAGGATCTCGCTACCCTGCGCATACAGCTGCGCGTTTCCAGCGGAAAGGTCGATGGTGCCGGGAAAACCCCCGGCCGCGGTTTCCACCGTCAGGCCATTCTGAAAGTAAACGGTGAAGTCCTGGCTGGAGAGTTTGAGCGTTCCAAGCCAAGTGACGCCGTCAAGCGTTGAGTTGGCATCCAGCACGATTGTGCCACCGTCCGGCACGACGGTGCCACCCTGAAGCAATGCGAATGAATTCAGTTCGAAGGTGCCCGCGCTTACCGTCAGCGATGGCGCCGTGCCTGCAAGTATCAGCGCACTGCCGCTGTCCACCGCCACCTTTGCTCCCGCGGATCCGAGCGTCAGCGTGTTGATGACGAAATGCTCGGCACTGCCGCTACCGATCGCAACTGTATAGCGGCCCGGCGCGTCAATGATCGCACTGTCAGTATCCGCGTCCGGTGGGCCGCCCGCCGGTGCCCAGTCTGACGCCGCACCCCAGTCAGCGGAAACGCCGGTCCTCCAGGTAAAGGCTGTCATCTTCGTCCCCTCCTTGGATCGTGGTGCGGCGGGTGGTTCGCGCGGCGAGCCGGGATCTGATTAGGTGGAAAGTTTTGCCTTCAGCGCTTTCCGCATCCGCCGCAGCAAACGAAGCAGCCGCACCCGAGGCTGCCACCGCGCCGGCCAGGCCCAATCGCGCCAATAACGCGCGACCTCGGGACGTACGGATTCCCAGCCATCGAGAACTGTCCCCGGCGCCGTTCGGCGCCCGTCTTGCTTGCCGATGTCAGCAACTATGGATCGATCGCTATCCCTGTGCAAGCTGTCGGCATCCGAAGTCTGGTATATTACGAAGAAATACCGACTGGACGACTGCGAGGCCCTTCCTTGTTGGAGCGCAGTGCTCATGCTGATGATAAAATGCGGCCGAAAATTCAGCACTTCGACCGAAAGGCTGCCCATGTCGGCGCGGAAATCGCGGCGCGATAAGAGCGGCCCGATCGTTACGGTCGGCCTCCCGTCCCTTCGGGCAGGCACGACTGTCGTTTGGTGTTCGGCCGCGCCGGTGTTCTTCGTCTGCTCTCAGGCGCACCGGAGTTCATTCACCAGATCTCGGCACACGCGGAAGCCCGGTGCGATCAGGATCGACCAGGCAATGCCTGGTGGCTACGGATCAAGACCGTGCCGGATGTCGGCGGCGCCGCTCCATAAAGCGCGCGCCGGGAAAGCGCGCGCCGGGTGATCGTAATCGCATGGGCCGGAAATCGTGCGGCAGCCTCCGCGGCATTGCCGCCGAGGCCGTGTCCCATCGCCCGGGGGGGCGTGGTTCCGACAACGGGCCCGGCAAATCCATGCCACGACACCACCGCGTCGCGACATCCGAAGTTCCCTTTCGGGCACTGCGCGACAAAAAAAGGCCCGGGGCGCAATACCCCGGGCTGCCGTCACTCTTTCGACCCGATTCGGGATCAGCCGAACTGGTTCATCGTGTTGTGCGCGCCGCCGGCCTTCAGCGCCGCCTCGCCGGCGAAGTATTCCTTGTGATCGTCGCCGATGTCCGATCCGGCCATGTTCTGATGCCGCACGCAGGCGATGCCCTGGCGGATCTCCTGCCGCTGCACGTTCAGCACGTAGCCCAGCATGCCCTGCGCGCCGAAATATTCCTTCGACAGGTTATCGGCCGCCAGCGCCTCGGTGTGGTAGGTCGGCAGCGTAATCAGGTGGTGGAAGATGCCCGCCCGCTTCGCCGCATCCGCCTGGAAGGTGCGGATCCGCTCGTCGGCCTCGGCGGCCAGCGGCGTGGTGTCATACTCGACGCTCATCAGCTTCGCGCGGTCGTAGCCGGCCGTGTCGTTGCCACGCGACGCCCAGTCATCGAAAACCTGCTGGCGGAAATTCAGCGTCCAGTTGAACGACGGGGAGTTGTTGTAGGCCAGCTTGGCATTCGGGAACACCGCACGGATGCGATCCATCATGCCGGCGATCTGCTCGACATGCGGCTTCTCGGTCTCGATACACAGCAGGTCGGCGCCGTTCCGCAGCGAGGTGATGCCATCGAGCACGCAGCGGTCCGCCCCGGTTCCGGCACGGAACTGGAACAGGTTGCTGGGTAGGCGCTTCACCCGCAGCAGCTTGCCGTTGCGATTGAGGATGACGTCGCCGTTGCGCGCCTCGCCCGGCGCCACTTCCTCGCAATCGAGGAAGGAATTGTATTGATCGCCGAGGTCGCCGGGGGTGTGGCTGACGGCGATCTGCTTGGTCAGGCCGGCGCCCAGCGAGTCGGTCCGGGTGACAATGACGCCGTCTTCCACGCCCAGTTCCAGGAAGGCGTAGCGGATGGCGCGGATCTTCGCGACGAAGTCCTCATGCGGCACGGTCACCTTGCCGTCCTGGTGGCCGCACTGCTTTTCGTCCGACACCTGGTTCTCGATCTGCAGCGCGCAGGCGCCCGCCTCGATCATCTTCTTGGCCAGCAGGTAGGTCGCTTCCGCGTTGCCGAACCCGGCATCGATGTCGGCGATGATCGGCACCACATGGCTCTCATAGTTTTCCACGCGGTTCAGCAGTTCGGCTTCCTTCGCGCGGTCGCCGGCCTTGCGCGCGGCGTCGATCTCACGGAACAGGTTGCCGAGTTCGCGGGCGTCGGCCTGCTTCAGGAACGTGTAGATCTCCTGGATCAGCGCCGGCACCGAGGTCTTCTCATGCATCGACTGGTCCGGCAGCGGCCCGAACTCGGAGCGCAGCGCCGCGACCATCCATCCGGACAGATAGATGTAGCGACGCTTCGTGGTGCCGAAATGCTTCTTGACCGCAATCATCTGCTGCTGCGCGACGAAGCCGTGCCAGGCGCCGAGCGACTGGGTGTAGGTGGAGGGGTCGGCGTCATAGGCCGCCATGTCGCGGCGCATGATCCCAGCGGTGTAGCGGGCGATGTCGAGGCCGGTGAGGAACCGGTTCTGCAGCCGCATGCGAGCGACGGATTCGGGGTTGATGCCGTCCCAGGTGCCCTGCTTGCTCTCGATCAGCCGGGCGACCTGCGCGGCCTGCTCCTGGTACGAGGAACGGCCGCCGCGCACCGCGGATGCGCCGCCCGCCAGTCCATCCGGGGAATAATTGAGTGTGTTCATTCTGTAGTTCCTTCGCATCGTGGCGCTCCAGGAGCGTTGGCGGCATCTATGATGCTGCAGGTGCGAAGTCACCGTAAAAGACGCTGAAGAACATCGAAAACTGTTGGCGAATTTACAGAAAGACTTTACGGACCGTAAAGCCTGTAAAGCGCGCGGGACGCCCATGTGGCGGTTGGCCCGCCGCGACCGCCCGACCCGTGGTCCGCCCGCGAACGGGGCCGCCTGGCCGCCGCAGCACGGCTTGTGCCGCCGACAGATGAAGGAGGAATTTGCCGCCCTCGGCACGATGGCACAGGGACGCGGTTCGCGGCCCGATCTGCGACCGGACCGCGAACCGGGATCGCTTCGCCCTACAGCACCGCCTCGGCGACGACGCGCAGCACATCGACGCTGGTCCCCTTCAGCACCATCGTGCCGACGTGCCCCGCCTTGGCGACCTCCTGCCACGCCGCCAGCCGGTCCTTGATCCGCTCCGCCGGACCGCACAGCGAGATCGCATCGATCAGCTTGTCCGGCACCGCCGCCGCGGCCTCATTCTTCTTGCCGTCGAGATACAGCTCCTGGATGGTCTTCGCGTCACCCTCGAAGCCCATCTTCGACACCATGTCGTTATAGAAATTCTTCGATCGCGCGCCCATCCCGCCGATATACAGCGCCAGTTCCGGGCGGATCGCATCCCGGCACGCCGCCACGTCCGCCCCCAGCTTCGCCCGGACGAACGGAGCCGTATCGAACCCCGCCATGGTCTTGCCGACCTTCCTGCGGCCTTCCAGCGTCGGGCCCGTCACGACATCCGGCGCATCGGGGGAGAAGAAGATCGGCAGGTTCCCGTCCGCGACCTCCCCGGCCATGCGCAACCCGGCCGGGGTGATCGAGGCGGTGTAGAACGCGACGTTGGGATCGCCGTGCGCGATGCTGCGCAACGGCTTGCCGAGGCCGGTGGCGCCCGGCCCGTCATACGGGATGGAATACTGGTCGCCATGGAACTCCAGCGGCTTCTCGCGCGCGAGGATCTGCTTGATGATGGCGATGTATTCGCGCGTCCGCTGCATCGGCTTGCCGAACGGCACGCCATGCCAGCCCTCGATCACCTGCGGGCCGGACGGCCCGATTCCGCAGATGAAGCGATTTCCCGACAACGCCTGCAGCGACAGCACGGTCATCGCCGCGCACGCCGGGGTGCGGGCGGGCATCTGCATGATCCCCGTCCCGGCCTTGATCTTCGTCGTCCGCGCCAGGATCCACGCGGCGGGCGAGACCGCGTCGGTGCTGTACGCCTCGCCCGTCCAGACCTGGGAGAAGCCAAGCCGCTCCGCCTCCAGGATCATATCCATGTCGAGTTTCGGGTGCGGCCCCGACATGCCGACTGTAATGCCAAGCTGCATGATCAGCGGACCTTTGCGATGACATCGTCACGGAAGCGGCGGAGGTTGCCGACGGTCGCCTCGGCGTCGGCGCCGAACAGGCCGAAGTCGAAGGCGGTCACCCCGACATCCTGCAGCGCCTTGATATCGCCGACGTAATCGGCGGCGTCGCCGGTGAACAGCTTGCGCTGGCCGTCGACCGTGCCTTTCGGCTGTGCCTCCGGATTGGACGACACGCGATAGGCCAGCCCGACGGCTGCCGGATCGCGTCCGGCTTTTTCGGTCATACCGCGCAGCTTGGCGACGCCGGCCTTGAACCGCGCCAGCGTATCCATCGGGAACTGCGGGTTGGTGCCGATCGGGTACCAGGCATCGCCATACTTCGCGGTGCGCCGCATCGCCGGGCCGCTCTCGCCGCCGACCCAGATCGGGATCACGCCCTGTGGCGGCTTCGGCGGAAACAGCACGTCCTTGAACTGGACGTACTTGCCGTCGAATCGCGGCTCGTCCGCCGTCCACAGCTCCTTGCAGGCCGCCATGAACTCGTCGGTGACCGCGCCGCGTTCCGCGAACGGCAGCGTGCCGATGGCGTTGAATTCCTCCTCGCACCAGCCGGCGCCGATCCCCAGCGTCAGCCGGCCCTTGGACAAATAGTCGATCGTCGCCAGGATCTTCGCGGTCAGCACCGCCGGGCGATGCGGCACGACCATCACCGACGTGACGATCCGCAGCGTCTTGGTCGCCGCGGCGATGAAGGTGGCCGCGGTCAGTTGCTCCAGCCTCGCCGCGGCCGCACCGGAGGGAAATTCACCCGATTCGGAATAGGGATAGCGTGAGGCGATGCTCGTCGGGATGATAATATGGTCGCTGACCGTAACATAATCGAAGCCCAGGGCCTCGGCTTCCGTCGCGATACGCAGCAGGCTGTCCGGCTCGATCAACGGGCCGCTGGTTGGGGCGCTGCAACCGATCTGCATTGGTTCCTCCTGTCTGGATTGCGTTATGAAACTCAATAGCACACCATGCCCCGGTCGCCCATCGGGGTCGGTCCGGACCGGAGGCTTTCCGAGGTCTGCCCCTCGGGGACGACGCGCTGTTGGCCTGCCCCCCGCGGTGGCCGGCCGATGTCTGCGCATCCGGCGTCTACCCCCCACGGGAGCATGACCCAGGGGAGCGTGACCCCAGGGGAGCGTGACCCCACGGGAGCATGACCCCACGGGAGCATGACCCCAGGGGAACATTATCCAAACGGGGGATCGAACCCCGGCGAGGTGTTTTCCAGGCGGGGCGGGTGCAGGAAATCCGCCCGGCGGGCAACGAGACAACGAGGAACGGTCCGGCAATGGACTTCGGCATTCATATCGGCACCCGCGGCTGCCTGACGACGCGGGAGAACATCATGGCGATGGCCTCGGGCGCGGAGGCCCTGGGCTATGCGATCATCGGCGTCGCCGACCACCTGATCGTTCCGGTTCACACCGACGTGCGATATCCCTACACGGCTGACGGCATCTGGCCGGGCGCCCCGACCGGGGAATGCCTCGACGCCATTGCGACGCTGACCTTCCTCGCCGGTTTCACCCGCCGGATCAGGTTGCTGACCTCGGTGCTGGTGGTTCCCCACCGCCCCGCCGTGCTGACGGCCAAGCTGCTGACGACAGCGGATGTCCTGTCCGGCGGCCGCCTCATCGCCGGCATCGGATCGGGCTGGATAAAGGAGGAATTCGCCGC
>DASWON010000420.1:0-25942 GCA_036398735.1 Rhodopila sp. | reverse complement strand
TGGCGAGGAACTGCGACTTGGCCCGGTTTGCCGCCACCAGCTGGCGGGTCCGGTCCTCGACGCGCTCTTCCAGGGTGTTGTTGAGCTCCTGCAGCCGCGCTTCCGCCTGCAACTGCGCCCGGTACCGCGTCTCCACCGCTTCGGCCATCTCGTTGAACGCGGCGCCCAATCGGCCAATTTCGGACAGCTGTTCCTTGAACTGACTGCGCGCCGCGTAGTTGCCGTTGCGCCACTCGATCGCGACGCGCAGCAGGGCCTGGATCGGGCGCTGGATGAAAACCCGGCCGCCCAGCCAGGCCAGATAGCCGGCCAGCAGAAGTCCCACCAGAATGAGCACGATGCCACGACGCGTGACGTGGTCGATCGCCGAAAAAGCCGCGGCCTTCGACTCACCGGCGCTGAGGAACAGATCGCGCGGCGGCAGCGCCGGGGGCACGTAGCCGAAGATCCGCACCAGTCCGTCGACCCCCTTCGATTCCTCCCAGCCCTCGGTGTTGCCGTCCATGATCTTGGCATGGCCGCCGCGCATGTTCTTGCCCACCAGCTGCTCGCCGTTCGGCAGCCGGGCGATGATATTGCCGTCGCGATCAGCGATCAGGATCGACTGGGTCGGCGTCAGCCCACGCTCCTTCAAATGTTCGGCGAGCCATCCCAGATCGAGCCCGGCGAACACCACGCCGGCGACAGGCCCGCCCGGCGTTTCCGAGAATTGCAACGCGAAGTGAATCTGCTTCACGCCGGTGGAGGGGTCGACCCAGTAGTTGCCGACGGCCATGTCGGTCTGCGTCATGGCGCGCTTGAAGGACGGCAGGTCGACGATCGAGGTCAGTGACGTCGGCCGGCTCGTGCAACGGACGGTCCCCGCGGCATCGGCGACACCCAGCATGCTGTAATACGGCGTCCGCGCGTTCAGCGTCGCGAGCAGCTTGGTGCAGTTTTCCACGTCCATCGAGCTGATCGGCGGGAGCTGACTGATCACCTGCAGGTACTGGCGCGCGCCTTCGCGGATCTCACCCATCTCGGCGCCGAACTGCCTGGTGATCTGGATAGTCTTGTTTCGAATGTCGTCTTCGCGGGACTTCCGGAGGTCATATTCGTTATAGGACTGGATCATGAGCGCGGGCGTGACCGCGATCAGCACCAGCAGGAACATCTTGGTCGTCAGGCTGACCGTCCAGCGGTTCAGCCCGGCCCAGCGGCGTTTGCAGAGTTCGATCATGCGGCGTGGAACGGCGGATATCCAGGTCATCGGCACACACCCGAAAATCCGCCAGCACGTGCACTGGCGGAGGCTGAATTCGCCGGACTTACGCAGGTCATGGTCCGGACAGCGACAGGAAAAGGTTCTACCTCAGATACGGAGGGCCGCAAACCGTGGCCGAACAGCGCCATTCCCGGCCATCGCGGCGTCTGCCGTGGACGCCTCACGCTTTGAACCGCCGCTGGACGGCGGCCGGGATGATGACGCGACACGTGTCATGCCGTGTCACGTTCAGCCAGAGAGGCCTGGGTTCTCATGCCGGGCAATGGCGGCGCTCAGAACCCCGTCCATCGCGATCCAGACCCCGTCGAGCGCGTCGGCCATGGCCTTCGCATCCGCGATCGTCTGATCGAGCAGGTCGGGACGCCGCGCCAGGACTTCCTGGGTGACAGCGATCGCCTCGGCCGCATGGCGCTCCTCGACGCCCTGGTCAAAGCAGTCGGCGAAATACGGCTCCTCGACGATGCGCGGAAAATGCCTGGCCAGAGCAGTCGCGAGCGCGTGCATCCAGTCGTCCGACATCGTCTCGACGATGCACCAGGGGCCGAGCGAGCGCGCATAGAGTACCTTCGTGAGATGCACGAACGCTGCCGTTCTGCTGTCGAGGTGTCCGACCAGTTCCTCGGCGCTGCCGAACGCCTCGTCGTCGAGCGGACAGGCGGCGCCCATGTTGCGGAATGCGCGGGTCAGTTGATAGTGGTGCGTGTCGCCGCCGGGCAGGCCGTCGTCATCGATGAAGATCTGCAGCTTGCGCTTGCGCATGGCGGGGCTGTCGAGGTGCGGCAGGAAGTAGACCGCCGCGCGTGTGGCATGCATCGCCGCCTGGTATACGAGATGCAACTCGCCCAGCAGCCTTGGGTCGGTGGCGATTTGTGGCGGCAACGCACCGAGACGCTGGAAGAACGGCATGTCCGACGGTCGATGGGCCTGAGCGATACCATCGATGATCGCTTGCAGCCGCGCCGCGGCTTCCTGGCCCGCACCCGGGACTTCAGCGGCGCCTGGGTTCTCGGCGCCCATGGCATCGGCGCCCATGGCATCGGCGCCAGGGGCTTTGCCACCAGGGGCATCGGCGCCAGGGGCATCGGCGCCAGGGGCTTTGCCACCAGGGGCCGCGGCGGGGGCCGCAGCGCGCTGGGAGCCAGTCGCGATGCCGGCCTGCTCTGTGCCGCGCTCGACCGGCCGGCGATCGTCCGTGGGGCCACGGAGTACCGATGTTTCCATTTTGCTTCTCCAGAAAACGTCAAGATGCGTGCGAGTTGCTCGGGGTACGGCACCGGGCCTTGGATCGGCCGCTGTCAGGCCAGCCTCCGGACCGTGTCCCTTTTGGACAGGACATCGTATGAAAAAAGAGAAAAATATTCCAGACCGTGCTATCTTCGTAAAATTCGGTCATTCTCTCTTTATTTGAAGCGAACATTCCTTTTCGCGGATTGGCCGACGTCGGAGCACACTGTTCCGCGACAAACGAGCAGGCTTGTCCGGTAGGTACGAAACGCAGGCGTGTTAAACGCCGCACGCCACGGAGCCTCATGCTTCTCATGTGTTCGGGATCTCCCAGCATCCTCGTCCGACGCCTCGTGATATCTTTCTATTCGCGCAACCTGCGGGGGACAAACGAAAAATTTAGCGCAGTCTGCGCATTTATCGTCCATCAAGTGCAATTATTTGAAATTGTTGAAATTTTCGATCCTAGCTTGAGGCCGTTCAGGGCGTAGTGAAATATCTGAATCGGGGCGTTCGGCGAACACGGCACGCGCGAAGCGAGCGATCGCAGGTCTGTCCGATCATTCATGATGCGCTGGAACAGACGGCTCCAGCCCCGTTCGGGCCAGGGGAAAGGCCAGCGCGATCCTTTCTGGTCACAGTCAAGCAACGGTTTTATGCATTGCCGCAACCCGCAAGGGCCCGGGGACAGTCTTCATCTGCCGGCAGCGATGGTTGAGGCTCGCCCGCCGGGGTCCGGATATGGCCCCCTGCCTGCCGGCTCCCATGATTGATGCCCGCCTGGCGGCGTCCGGAAATAGTCCCCTGTCTGCCGGCGTGGGGGATGATCCCTGCCTGCCGGCGCGCAGCAATGCTCCGCGCCCGGAGGGGGCCGGGTGGCCCGCTGGCGGCTCCGACCGCCGGGGACGCTCAGACGCCTTGCGGCGGCCCCTGGAAAGCGGCGAGGACCGCAACATCGCGGCGGATTTCATGCCGCTTCCCGCCGATCACCAGCGTCATCGGCTCCCCTGTCTCGAGGGTCGCCTCGACGCGCCGCCGGTCCGCGTCGATCCGGATACCAAGCTGGCGGCCGCGCCACTGCACGCGGACATCGAGCGAGCGCCAGCCCGCGGGCAGACGCGGGTCGATCGACAACCCGTCATCGCGCAATGCCAGTCCGGCGAAGCCCAGCGTCGTGAGCATCCAGATCCCGCCCTGTGCGGCGATATGCACGCCGCCGTCGGTCGCTCCGTCGCGATCCCCGAGATCGATCGCCGCCGTCTGGCGGAAGTATCGCAGCGCCATCTCGACATCGCCCAGCCGGGCCGCGACGAGGCCGTGCATCGCCGGGCTCAGCGAACTGCCATGACCGCAGCGTGGTTCGTAGAGGCGGAAGTTCGCCACCTCCGCGGCGGGGGGGATTTCTCCGGGCAACAGTGCCAGCAAAGCAACGACATCCGCCTGCTTCACCACCTGGGACCGCGCGGTCCGTTCCCGCCCAATTACGATATCGAGCGGCAGCGTCCGGCCCGCATAATCCGCGAGATCGACCTTCTCCAGCCCGAAGTAGCCGGCGAACTGCTCGTACAGCCCGGTCTCCGGATCGAAGCCCGTTACGATCGCCGCCGCCGCCTCCCGCCACTGCCGCAGCTCCGCGTCGTCAAGACGCAGCCGGCTGGCAAGCCCCGCCCAGCAGGCCGGCCAGCGCTCATGCAGCAGTGCCGCCACGTCGAGCGCGCGCCGGATGTTCCAGGCTGCCATGACGTTCGTGTAGGCGTTGTCGTCAATAGTCTCGTGGTACTCGTCGGGCCCGATCACGCCGCGGATATGGCGACGGCCATCCGCCTCCAGCACCGCTCGGCTCGCCCAGAACCGGGCGGTTTCCAGAATGATCTCGGCACCCGCCGCGCACAGGAAATCCGCGTCGCCGGTCGCCTGCCAGTACTGCCAGACCGCGTAGGCGACGTCGGCGCTGATGTGCTGCTCCTGCCTGCCGCACAGCACGTCGACGACACGATTGTCGGGACCGATGACCTGTTCGGGTGTCGTTTCGGCACCGGTATCCGCCGACTCCCAGGCATAGAGGGCGCCGCGCCAGCCCATCCTGGCCGCCTTGCCCCGCGCCCCGTCCAGGGTGTGAAACCGATACATCAGCAGCGCCCGGGCCGCTTCGGGCCAGGTCAGGATGTAGAACGGGAGCAGGAAGATCTCGGTGTCCCAGAAGACGTGGCCGCGATAGTCGTTCCCGGTCAGCGCCCGTGCCCCGATGGAGACGCGCTCATCACCCGGATTGGCGGCACTGTTGAGATGGCAGATGGCGAACCGCAGCGCGTGCTGTGCATCCGGATCGCCCGTGACGGCGATGTCGCTGTCATGCCAGCGCCTTGTCCAGGCGGCCTCGTGCGCGGTCACCACGCCTCGCCAGCCTTGCTGCCGCGCGCGATCAAGCCGCCGGCGGGCCTCGACCCCGGGATCGACCGCGGCCGGAGCCGGCCCAGCCGGACCGCCGATAGCCGCCCCCCGAACGATGCTGACGATGCGCTGAAAGGTGACCAGCTGCCCCGGCCGCGCCTGCCATTTCCACGACGACGTCAGATCGCCGGCGGCGAAAGGCGCGAGCTCATTGCCGTCGATCTGCAGCGAGCAGGCGAACGCCATCGCAAGGCTGCGGCCCGGGCCGCCACCCTGGCCAGACCCGCCATCCTGGCCGGAGTCGTCGTTGCGCGCTGAACCGCGATCCTCGCCGGAGCCCCCAGCCCGGTGCGCGTCACTGATGCGCCACACGGCCAGGCCCGGCTCGATCCGCTCGGCGACGAGAACCGCGTCCTCGCCGTCCAGGGACGCTTCGAAGGCGATCTCCGACGGGCCGCCGGTGATCTCGAACCGGATGAGTTGCAGCCCGAGGCAGCGATCATCGAGCGATACCAGGCGCAGCGTGCGCAGGGTAGCGCCGAGGCCGGAGGGCGTCGCGAGGTGACCTTGACCGAGCAGCACGCCGCGCCGCATGTCGAGCGTCATGCGATGGCCGGTGATACCTCCAGGTCGGTGCACCATGGGCTCGCCGTCCAGCCGGACGTGGACTCGCAGCCAGTCCGCGGCCAGGACAAGGCCGGGCACATCGTCGCCGGGGCCGGAGGTGGCGAACAGGCCGGCGACATAGGTTCGACCTGGAACCATCCAGCCTGCGGCGCGGGTCGTTGCCCATCCTCCGGTCACGCCCAGAAAGCCGTTGCTGGTCGCCAGGCGCGACTCGATGGCGCCCTGGCCTGGGCCGCCGTGATCCTCGTAGGTGAGGATCCAGGCGGGATCCTGCGTCGGCTCCAGCATCAGCTGCATTGTGTCGGTCATGATGTCCGCCGGCCAAGCCGACCCTCTGCCAATGCGTCGACTGCGACTTCGTCCAGACTGGTCACCACCAGATCCGCCCCCGCCGCTTGCAGGAGTTCCGCATCGTTCTGCCGGGCGATCCCCAGCCCGGCCATGTCGCCGGCGCGGGCTGCCTGGATCCCGGCGGGCGCATCCTCGACCACGAGGCAGCGGGACGGAGCGATGTGCAATTCCGCGGCCGCGAGCAGGAAGATCGCCGGGTCCGGCTTGCCGCGGGGCAGGTCCCGCCCGCAGACGTTGGCCCTGAAGGCGTCGATCAGGCTGCTTCCGTCGGCCAGCCGGACCGGCTGCAGCATCCCATTGGCATTCTTCGACGATGACGCGACCGCCAGCGGCCAGCCCAGTGCCAGCAGTGTCTGAACGAGGCGCAGGGCGTCCGGATAGGCCTCGACCGCCCCGGCCTCGATCAGTTCCTCGAGCCGTTGTTGCTTGCGTTCGGCGTAGACCGCGACCTCGCGGTCCGGGTTGGGGACACCCAGCGCCTTCAGTGCGGCGAGTGCGCCGGCCTCTCTGGGCTTACCGGCAACGCAGGCCTGATAGACCTCCGTGGTGAGCCGAGCCGGATCCGCGAGGCCGACGAGCGCCTCTCGCCAGGCCCGCTCGTGCGGCGACGCAAGCAGGACGCCGTCAACGTCGAAGATGCATGCGGCCAGCGTCCGGTCTCGACCATGCCGGACGGAAATCGGTTCGTACTCGGTCATAAGCCTGCGCCTCGTGCTAAAATGCGGACCCTCGCAGGCCCCTCTCGTTCTTCGATCATCCAAAGCCTGAGCGGCCGTTGAGAACCGGCCGTATCCCCGGTGCCAATCTTCGCGACATGGCGACGATGCCCAGCGATCGCAACCCGGGGCTGCGGGCGTGGTGCATCGGGTGTGGTGCATTGGCTACGGATCATCGAGTGACGGCTGCACCCGCGCTGCATTGAGCCGAGGCGTCGGCCGACGGCGGCCGCACCCTCCGTGCGTCGAGCCGCGGCCGTAGATCGGCGCCTGAGACTGTGCCCCGACCCAACCGTCCCCCGACCCCGGCTGGCGCCCGACCCAACCGTCCCCCGACCCCGCTGGCATCCAACCCCGCTGGCGCCCGGCCCGGCTGGCATCCAACCCCGCTGACGCCCGACCCAACCGTCCCCCGACCCTGCTGGCATCCAACCCCCGCTGGCGCCCGGCCCGGCTGGCGCAGGAACGCGGGCGATCGGCCCCCGTGGCGTTTGATCGGCATCAATGCGCCTCGGCGGCACACCCGCCAATCAACGTGCGGGAGTGAAAGCCACGGCCAGGAACACGCCACGCCTGTCGGGGTCGCGTTCAGGCTGGATCAATGGCGCCCCCGGAAGGCGCCGGATGCGGCCGGGAAACCGGAATTGGTGCCGGCGATTTTACGGGGATCGGCGATGGGTTTTGCTGGAGATGCCTTGCCGGCAACGAGCATGGCTATGAGGGAGAGGCGCCAATGGTTTGTGTGACGGTTCCGGCTGAAGCGATCAGACGGGCGCCGCCGGCGATACGGCGGTGGTTCGAGGACGAAATCGCCAGCACGCTGCGGCAGACACCTGCATCGGCCATGTCACGCCATGTATCACGCCATGTATTCAGTGCGCCTGCCGCTTCACAGGGTGCCCCACCCCCCGCGCCGGACGCAATGGTTCCGCCGTCTGCAGGATCGATCGCCGCGTCCGGGGTCATGCGCCGGGCCGCCGATGCGCCGATCCGCCAGCGGGACCTTGCGGATCCCGCGCCGCAGTCCGCGCCCGGCGCTCCCGAAGTCACAAGCCGGGTCGTGGCGTCGGGGTCGCATGCCGCTGACGCTGCGACCCGGGGCGCGGATGCCGCGTCCGGCCCGGCTGCTCAAGACCCGACGCGCGGCGTTGCATCTCGGGGGCCAGGTGGTTCGAACCAGCAGACCGCGCCCCATGCGTCCCGCGGTCCGGATACCCCCGGTTCGGATGCCCCCGGTCCAGATGGCCGCGATCCGGATGGCCGCGGCCCGGCATCGGATCCCCCGAGACGTCCCCCGGCATCTGCGCCGCCGCTGGCGACGTTCATCGCCCCGGACGGCGACCGTGCGGGGCCTGGTGACGGCGCGCCCGAACCGGCTCCTGCAACCCAATCACCCCCCGAAACCGAAGGAGACGATGTCATGGACAACCTTGGCAAACCGATTGAGGACGACGCGGTGCGACAGCTCATCGCCGCGCGAGCCTACGAAATGTGGGAGAACCAGGGCCGGCCGAGTGGCTGCGATCTGCTCAATTGGCATCAGGCCGAACAGGAGATCCTGAGTTCGCTGCCCAATGAACGGAGTCCGGCCCCATCCAGGGCGCGAAAGATCAAGTCCGTCAACGGGAGCGGACGCTCGAAGCCGGCAACTTCGCTATCGGCATAGGCCTCGATCCACCCGACGCCGTCGTCGTGGCGGGCTGCATGGCTGGACGCCTGTGTCGGGCGCCGGCCGGCCAGCCGCATGGAGGGGGCGGCGTCCGCCCTGTCCGCAGCGTCGTCCCCTTCGATGCCTCGCCCGACAGGTTCCCCACGGATCCGATCCGTGCCTTGATCTCCCGCCTGCGAGCCTCTTCCGGCGGGCGCTGCCAGGCGCCAGGGCATGGCCGAGACACCTGCCGCCGCTTCCGGCTCGCGCGATGGCTTTGCCAGCCCAGACCGGGCGGCAACCGACAGGGGGAGCAACGTGCCAATGCCTACCATCCCGGCCGAACGCATCGGTATCGACGTCGGACGTAAACTTCGGCTGGAGGACGCCGTCGACTGGGCCGCACGGCATGACGTCGGGATCATCGACATCCAGCTGGATACCGGTGCCAACGTCATGACGAGCTTCGATCAGCCTCGGGCGCACGCCGTCCGCCGATCCTGCGATCACCACGACATCCGCCTCGGGCTGCATACCTTGTCGGCCGTCAACGTTGCCGAATATGCGCCGCTCGTGGCCGATGCCGTCGACGCCTATCTCACCGCCTACGTCGACGCCGCCGTCCTGCTGGGTGCCGAATGGATCGTCGTGCACGCCGGCTTTCATTTCTCCGCCGATGTTTCGCAGCGCATGCAGGCCGGGCTGGATCGCCTGCGTCGCGTCGCCGAATATGCCGAACGCCGCTCCGTCCTGCTGCTGCTGGAGAACCTCAACAAGGAACCGCCTGACGCCGAGGTCCACTATCTCGCGCATACGATAGAGGAATGGCGCTGGTATTATGAGAAACTCGTATCTCCCGCGTTGCAGCTGTCCTTCACCGCGAACCATGCGCATCTGGTGCCCGAGGGCATCGCGGGCTTTCTCGCCGCCGTGCCGCTGCCGCGAGTGCGCGAGGTCCGTCTCGCGGACTGCTTCAGGAATGGTCACGAACAGCATCTGGTGCCCGGCGAGGGTGACCTGGACTTCGCGGCGTTGTTCGAAGCACTGGAGCGGCTGGGTTACAGTGGCCATTACATGAATGCGTTCGGCTCCCTGGACGAGATGCTGCGGGCGCGGTCCCGGTTTGCCGGTTTGACCACGGACTGACACACTGCCCCGGCCAAGAAAAGAATTCAGGAGGGAACCCGATGCCGGAACTACCGAAACTGCTGTTCACAGCGGTTATGGCCACGGCTATGCCGATCGCGGCGATGGCCGATGTGGTCGTGTCATCCAATGACGCGCATACCGTGATGGACGCGCAGAAGACGATGGTCTCAGCCGCCCAGCCGAAGCCAGACACGGTCACGGTCATCGACGTCAAGTCGTATCCACCGACGATCAAGGCGACGTTCGAGGCGCCGGGCAGCGTCGTCGGTCCGCCCGGGGCGATCTGGATCAGCAAGGACGAAAGCTGGGGGATCGTGACCTCGGCCACCAAGGCGGATGCCGAGGCGAAAGCCAATGGCATCGCCCCCGATGACCGGGTCGCGGTGTTCGAGCTGACCGCCAATCCGCCGAAAGTTGTGCAAACGCTGACATCCGGCCTCGGCGCGACGCAGGTGCGGGTTTCGCCGGACGGCACCCTGGCGCTGATCGCCAACCGCGCCGAGGGCACGGTCTCGATCTTCTCGGTGAAGGACAAGCGGCTGACCGCGGCGGGCAAGGTCAATACCGGCAACGACAAGTCGCTGCCAAGCGCGGTTGCGTTCGTCGATGACAAGACGGCGCTGCTGACCCGCGGCGGCGACAACATGGTGAGCGTGCTGCACATCGACGGCACCAGCGTGACGATCGACCCGCGGCCGATCACCACAGGGGTCGCGCCGTACACCATGGACATCAACGCCGCCCATACTCTGGCAGCCGTCTCCAACATGGGCCGCGGTGACGGAGACCAGGATAGCGTCAGCCTGATCGACCTGAAGTCAAAGCCGTATCGCGTGGTCGGCACGTTCGGCGTGCCGAGCGGGCCTGAGCCGATGAAATTCTCGCCCGATGGGCGTTATCTCGCGATCGGCGCCCAGAACGGCAGCACCAAGCCATCGTCGCACCCGTTCCATCACGACAACGGCCTGCTCGGTCTGTATGCGGTCGAGGGCCAGTCACTGCACAAGATCACGGAGGTTCCCACAGGGGCCTGGGCCGAAGCGGTCGCGTTCTCCCGCGACGGCAGGACGGTGCTGATCCAGGGCATGCAGGACCGCGCCATCGAAGTGTTCCGCTGGGACGGCAAGTCGCTGAAGCGTGGCAAGAGCCTGGCGGTGCCGGACGCGGGCCCGGAGTCCTTTGCCACCGCCTGGCCGTGACGGCCGCGGGCCGGGTGGTCTCCGGTCCTATGGATGGGACGGCCGGACATAGCCTGTCGGGCACCGACCGGCACGCGAGCGTGCTCAACCGGCTGCAATGAGGCAGCTCACAGCATCGTTCGGCAGACCTGCCGGGCGCGTGCGGCGAGCAACGCGGGCCCCCGGGCGGCCCGGTCCGTTGGATGGCAGTCGGCAGCGGGGCCGCTCGATGCCGGGGCCGCTCGATGCCTCGGCGTTCGATCCCGGGGCCGCTCGATGCCTCGGCGCTCGATGCCGGGGCCGCTGGTTCAAACCAGACGGCCCCTATCGGCCGGTAGCGGTCCCCGTTCCGGTCATGTTGGAGGTTCCAGCCGTTGGCGGGCCACCAGGCGTGGTGCTCGGGCCATTGGGCGAACCGATCGAGCTTTGCGTGCCCGGCTGCCCCTGGCTGGTGCTGCCGGTCCCGATGCCGGTGCCGGTTCCCATCCCGGTGCCGGCGCCCATGCCCGCACTGCTGCCCACACCGGTGCCGGATGGGCTGCCGGCGGTGGTGCCGGTGCCGTTGCTCCCGGAATAACTGGGTGTGGCCGCCGTGCTGCCGGCGCTCGTGCCTGCCGAACCCGGCCCGCTGGCGGCGGACGATCCGGAGCCCATGCCGGGGGAGCTGCCGGTTCCGCCGGAGCCCATGCCGCCAGCGCCGCCCGATCCCATACCGCCTGCGCCCATGCCGCCCGCGGCGCCTGACCCCATGCCACCCGCGGCGCCTGACCCCATGCCGCCGCCGCCACCCGCACCGCCGCCTCCGCCGGCGGCCATTGCAGCGGTTACCGGAACCGCCGCGACGGCCAGTGCCAGCATCATAGCCGTTGTCTTGTTCAGCATTGGCAATCCTTCCCTGAGGCCGCGCAAACGCGGCGACAGGGGGTCAACGCGTGGACGGCCCGGCGCGATCAACAGCCGCCGCGACCTCACGGATATTCGAACGCTCAGCGAGAGCGCACGCCGTCGGGGCCGTAGCGCCGGTCACCTGGCAGGCACAACGGCGCAACCGGGAGCCGGTGACACGGGCGGCCCTCCACGGATCGGGCGTGACGACGCGGAAGCCGGGCGGCGCCTCGCGCTCGGTGGTGACGCCGGAGCGTGGCGGCCCCGCGAGTGGTGGTGGTGACGCAGGAGCGAGGGGCGCCCCGCGCGCGCGGTGGCAACGCGGAAGCTGGCTACCCAGCGGCACCGCCAGTCACCCTGAAAGGGCGCTGGCTGGTCACGTATCGCGCTTCGGCGATGTCCAATGCCTAGAACAGCAGGCCCTTCTTCAGCAGCCCGTGCACGCCTTTTTCGCCGTTCACGGTTTGCGTGACGTGAAAATCCACCGCCAGTGAGCAGAACTGGTATGCCTCCTGACGCGAGAGGTTGGTCCGGCTGGTGATGAACGCGATCATCTGCCGCAACGCGGTCTTCATCGCGATATCCAGGTCCTCGTTCATGCCCATCGAGATGAAGTGGCTGGCGGTTTCCGCCCTCGGGTAGGTCAGCAGCGGATCGCGGGGCCCACCGCCCTTGTGCAGCGTCAGCGTGAACGTCCCGGTGAGACAGATCTCCAGCGCATTGATGCAGACCTCGCCGTCGCCCTGCACGCCGTGGCCGTCGCCGGCGGAGAACAGCGCCCCCGGGGCCCAGACCGGCAGGAACAGCGTCGATCCCTCGCCGACCTCCTTGTTGTCGAGGTTCCCGCCATGCTCACGCGGCTGCACCGTGGAGATCGCGCCGTACTGCGGCGGCGGCGCCACGCCCATGACCCCGAAGAACGGCGACAGGTTCAGTTCCGTGCCCCACGGCAGGCGGCAGGTCCTGCGCTCCCGGTCCACCGGGATGTGCGACAGGAACTTCTCGGGGAAATCCTCCGGGAGGGTCCCAGCCAGCGGACGAAAGCCGCAGAAGCCCCAATCATTGCCCAGTTCGATCTTGTCGATGCGGACTTCCAGCATGTCGCCGGGTTCGGCACCCGCGACGGCAACGGGGCCGGTGATCAGGTGACCCGGCGCACGCGGAATGTTGGCGGCGTGGATCGCCGCAAGGGCGGGTGGGATCTTGAGCCCCGAACCGGGCGGGGGCATCACCTCCGGGCCGCCTGAGACGCATTCCAGCACAACCGTATCGCCCGACGGGATGGTGATCAGGGGTGGAAAACTGGCGTCGAAAACACCCCAGCGCACGGTTTCCGGAGTCGATGCGAGACGATGCGTGGCCATGCGGCGGTTCCCTTGTCTGAACGGTGGCGGCCGGATGCCACCACATCGGTAAAGGCGGCACAACCGCTGAAATGGAGGCGGAACGGCGACGGACGTGGGGCGCACGTGACAGGCATCGCGCATGGCGGTGATGGGTGCACACGCGCCTGGAGGCGTGTCCGGCGCGATGCCTCGGCCGGTGATGAGCGCTGGCGGTCGTCGCGGCCGAACGCGTTGATCCGGGCCGGCCCGCCCGCACCCGGCTGTCGATCGGTGCGGCCGACCGGCTGGTTCATGGTGCCCAACCGGCACGCCATTTCAACGGCTTGTGCTCGGACGCCCGTGCTTGGACAGGGGGCGGATCCTCCCGGCAGCTGCATCGCCGGATACCGCGGTCTCCCGGGCATTTCTGTCGTCGACACCGCTGTCCCCCGACACGTCGGTCCCGACACTTCGGTCCCCGACACTTCTGTCGCCGGCACTGGTGCTCCGGGCACTAGGGGCATGAGGGTTCCCGGCATTGGGGTTCCCGGCCTTTGTGTTCCGAACATTGACCGTCGCCGACATAAGGCCGCGCATCAGGTGGGCGAGTACCCGCTGTCGCTGAACCGGGAGCCATAACGCCGGCAGGCGGAGCAGGGAGGATCGGCGCGGGTCCCGACGTTGGTCACGTGTCGCGCTTCGGTGATTCGGAATGCCGGACCGCGCGCGCCCGATACCGGCGCCAGAGCTGGCCGGCCTGGAGCGCCAGCAGGTGAAACCCCAGCGCAATGGCGCCTCCCAGCAGTGTCGCCACCGTGCGGTGGAGCGCGACCAGCGGCTCCGGCAGACCGGCGATGGCGAACAGCAGCACCACGTACATCGTGACCCCAAGGCTCAGGATCGCGAAGTTCACCCGCAGGAAGGCGTAGCAGGTCCAGGCGGTCAGGGCGATCAGGCCGACCAGGACCGGCACCGGCGGACGCAGCAGGGCCATCAGCAGCGTGAGCAGCCCGGCGCCGAACAGCGTACCGACCAGCCGAGCGATCGCTCGGGCTGCGGTTTCCCGCGCCACCGGGCGGAGGATCAGCACGACCGTCATCGGCATCCAATAGCCGTTCGGCACGTCGAACACGCGATAGAGCTGTTCGGCTGCACTCACCGCCAGCATCATCGTCAAGGCATGTCCAAGTCCCGGGATGCGACCGCCCAGCATGGCACGCAGCTGCAAGACGATATTGCTCACGGTGAAGGATGCGTTCGCCGCGGGCGCAAAGAAGTTCAGTGGCGCGACGCTGCGCACGGCCAGCACGGCGATGACTTGAACGGCACTGCCGACGAGCACCAGAACGAGGCGCCAGACAGCGTAGTCCGGCGTTGCGGGAAAGGCCGCCGAGATGATCAGCGCCACGTTGCCCTGCAGCGCGAGCCAACCGGGGCCGCGGCCGACCATGTTCATCAGGCCGAGGCTGAGGCTCCAGATCGCGACGCAGATCAGATCCAGTGGCAGCCACGCATGCGCCAGAGTGCCGATGCCGGCGGAGATGCTCATGCCGGCGGCAACCAGGACCATCGGCGCGACCGCACTGCGGAAGTCCTGCTGAAACGCCCCGAAGCCGACCACCAGCGCGCCCGAGCTTGCGGCGAGCGCGGCAGTCATATCGCCAAGAGCGAGGCCGACGGCGATCAGCAGAACGATGGCGGGGAGACAGGCCAAGGCCGCGGCCGGGCGGAACTCGGGCCAGCTCATGCTGGCGGCGTCGTGCCATATCCCGGTCTCCCGCAGCTCCGACGGCGCGCTGCCGACACCGGGGGCGCACACGTCGCGGCACCGGCGTGCAAGGCGCAGCAGCCGTCCCAGTAGAACTCTCGCGGCCCGCTTCTGCAACGATCTCTGACTCCATGGTCGGGGGCGGCCGAGGCGGCCGGGGCGGGCGGCCAGCGACATGACCGACCCGCTGTAGCACGCGGGAAGATGCTCGGTATCCGCGTCCGGAACGGGATGCCTCCGGAACAGGACGCCGTCGCGAAGCCGTAGCAGTGGCCCCGGCGGGTCGCCTTGATGCCGGTCAAGGCGGACGCTGGGCCCGGTCGCAGGGCCAGAACGCCCGGAGGTGTGCGCTCAATGTCTGCCGGTCCGACATCCCCGGGGCGGCGAGTGCCTCGGCGTGTCTTGTTGACGGCGGTCAATGCCGATCAATGGGCGGTCATTGCACCGGCGTTGCCGATCAACCCGATCACCGGCAAGGCAAGCCGCGGGGGTCACCGGGCGAACGCTCACGCCTTGGCGGAGCACCGGCGTGGCAGTATGCGGATGCGGTTGAGGTTCAGGAACGACCGGGGCCACGTCCGGCGAACGCCAACGGCTCTCTATCAGTCAGCCCGGCCCGTCGACTCCGCGGCGACGGCCAGGGTGGCATTCTCCGCGGCGACGGCCGGGGTGGCATTCATTGAAGTCAGACGCGGCCGCTAACCCAGCGGCATACCCGTCAGTGTTAATACTTGCCGGTATTACTGTCGCGATACTGGCGGGTCCGACAGCCGTGCGCTCGCCCGCCTTGTTAATGCACCCCCGCCTTGTTAATGCACCCCCGCCTTGTTAATGCGCCGCAGTACCGGCACCCCGGCTCGCGCTCCGTTTCCATCGCGGGTGCTCGAGCGCTTATGCTGGAACCGGCGGCGGCGGGTTCTGCGGCAGCTGGACAATGTTCTGGGTCAGTGAGACGCGACCCGTCGGTTCCGGTATAATGCTTCCGATTCAACTGATTGGCCGTGGTCGCGTCGCGGCTGACGTTGGCCGGCGATCAGACGCCGGCGTCTCAGGTCGTTCCGGCGCGTCTGCATCGACGCAGAAAATTGCTTTGCCCAGGGTTGTCGCAAGTTGTATCGCACCCACACTGTCGTCCTGGCTTACGTGTCGGACCGTGCCCGCGGAATGCTTGTTCGCCTGTCGCCAGGGTTCACAGGAGAGCGTGGCAATGGACTTGACTCGTCGCGGCTTCATCAAGCTCTCCGGGGCCGGACTGGCAGCATCCAGCCTCGGCGCCCTTGGCTTCGGGTTTGCCGGCGATGCGCTTGCGGCGTCGGTCCGCCCGTTCAAGCTGAGTGCCACCAGCGAAACACGCAACACCTGCACCTATTGTTCCGTCGCCTGCGGCATCCTGATCTACAGTCTTGGCGACCGCGCCAAGAACGCCAGGTCCGACATCATCCATATCGAGGGCGACCCGGACCACCCGGTGAACCGCGGCACGCTGTGTCCCAAGGGTTCGGCGCTGCTTGATATCGTGCATGCGCCGACACGGCTGAAGGTTCCGAAATACCGGGCCCCCGGCAGCAGCGAGTTCAAGCCGGTGTCATGGGACTTCGCCTTGGATCGCATCGCGACGCTGATGAAGCAGGACCGCGACGCGAACTTCATCGCGAGGAATGCGGCGGGGACCACGGTCAACCGGTGGACCAGCACCGGCATGCTGGCGGCATCGGCGGCCTCGACCGAAACCGCGTATCTCACCTGGAAGGTTGCCCGCGCGTTCGGGATGCTGGTCTTCGACAATCAGGCCCGTGTCTGACACGGACCGACGGTGGCCAGTCTGGCTCCAACATTCGGTCGCGGCGCGATGACCAACACCTGGCAGGATATCAAGAATGCCAATGTGGTGGTGGTCATGGGGGGCAATGCCGCCGAGGCCCATCCCTGCGGCTTCAAGTGGGTGATCGAGGCGAAGATCGAAAACCACGCCAAGCTGGTGGTGGTGGATCCACGTTTCACGCGCACGGCGTCGGTCGCGGACCTGTATGCCCCGATCCGGCCGGGCACCGACATCGCGTTCCTCAGCGGGCTGATACGCTATCTTCTGGAGAAGGACGCGATTCAGCACGAGTACGTGCGGGCGTACACCAACGCCAGCCTGATCGTGCAGGAGGGCTTTGGCTTCGAGGACGGCCTGTTCACCGGCTACAAGGCGGACGCCCGCGCCTACGACAAGTCGACCTGGGACTACGAACTCGATGAAGCCGGCTTTGCCCGGATCGACGACACGTGGCAGCATCCGCGCTGCGTGATCAACCTGCTGCGCAAGCATGTCGATCGCTACACGCCCGAGACCGTTTCGCGCATCTGCGGCACGCCGCGGGACAAGTACCTGCAGGTCTGCGATCTGTTCGCCACCACCGCGGCGCCCGACAAGGCCCTGACAAGCCTGTTCGCGCTTGGCTGGACGCAGCATTCGATCGGCGCCCAGAACATCCGTACGATGGCGATGGTGCAGCTTCTGCTGGGCAACATCGGCGTGGCGGGCGGCGGGATGAACGCGCTGCGCGGCCACTCCAACATTCAGGGACTGACCGACGTCGGGCTGCTGTCGGCGCAGATGCCGGGTTATCTGACGCTGCCGAAAGACAGCGAGCCCGGCTTCGAGGACTACATGCGAACGCGGCAGTTCAAGCCGCTGCGCCCGGGACAGACGAGTTACTGGCAGAATTACCGCAAGTTCATGGTCAGCTTCCAGAAGGCGATCTACGGCGACGCGGCGCGGGCCGACAATGACTGGGCCTACGACTGGCTGCCGAAGCTCGACAACGACGGGTATGACATCATCCGCGCCTTCGAGATGATGACGAACGGCCAGATGAACGGCTACATCTGCCAGGGGTTCAATCCGCTGCAGGCGTTCCCGGACAAGGGTAAGAACCGCAAGGCGCTGGGCAAGCTGAAGTTCCTGGTGGTGATGGACCCGCTGGACACCGAAACGTCGCGGTTCTGGGAGAATTTCGGCCCGCAGAATCCCTCCGATCCGGCCAGCATCCAGACCGAGGTGTTCCAGCTGCCGACGACCTGCTTTGCCGAAGAGAACGGCTCGCTGGTCAATTCCGCCCGCTGGCTGCAGTGGCACTGGAAGGCGGCCGATGCGCCGGACCAAGCGCAGAGCGATATCTGGATCATGTCGGGGATCTTCCACCGGATGCGCGAGATGTATCGCAAGGACGGCGGCGCGTTCCCGGACCCGATCCTGAACCTGGCCTGGAACTACACGGACCCGACTAATCCCGACCCGGAGGAACTGGCGAAGGACATGAACGGCCGGGCGCTCGCTGATATCAAGGACGCGACCGGCGCGGTCACCTTGCGGGCCGGACAGCTGCTGGACGGCTTTGCCCAGTTGCGCGACGACGGCACCACGTCATCGGGCTGCTGGATCTTCTCGGGCTGCTATACCGAGAAGGGCAACCAGATGGCTCGGCGCGACGCCACCGACCCGCGCGAGCAGGGCATCGCGCCGAACTGGGCGTGGTCCTGGCCGGCCAACCGGCGAATTCTGTACAACCGCGCCAGTGCCGACCCGGCCGGGCACGCATGGAATCCGCAAAAGCCGATCATCGAGTGGAATGGCACGCGATGGGCCGGCATCGATGTTCCCGACTACACGCCGACGACGAAGCCCTCGGACGCGGTCGGGCCGTTCATCATGAACGCCGAGGGCGTCGGGCGGCTGTTCGCCCGCGACCAGCTGGCGGAAGGCCCGTTCCCTGAACATTACGAACCGTTCGAATCGCCGGTTCCGAACCTGCTGCACCCCAAGGTGCAGTCGAACCCCGCGGCGCGGGTCTTCGCCGACGACCGGGCGGCGTTCGGGACCGCGCCGGATTTCCCTTATGTGGCGACGACATACCGGCTGACCGAACATTTTCACTTCTGGACCAAACATGCGCTGATCAACGCGATCCTGCAGCCGGAGGAGTTCATCGAGATCGGCGAAGTCCTGGCGAAAGAGAAGGGGATCGACCAGGGGGGCTGGGTGCGTTTGACCTCCAAGCGCGGCGTGGTGGTCTGCAAGGCATACGTGACCAAGCGCATCCGTCCGCTGATGGTGGACGGCAGGCCGACGCATGTCATCGGCGTGCCGCTGCACTGGGGGTTCACCGGGCAGGCGCGCAAGGGGTATGGCGCCAACACGCTGACCCCCGCCGTCGGCGATGCCAATACGCAGACCCCTGAGTTCAAGGCGTTCCTGGTCAATGTCGAAAGGACCAGCCCGCCGGTGGCCTGAGGCCGGTGGTGTTTGAAAACGCGGGACGGAATGGCGCCGGGGGTTCGAACGACCCAGGGGCCGAACGACCCAGGGACCGAAAGACCCCGGGACCGAAAGACCCCGGGGTCCAAACGACCCGGAGGGCCGAAAGGCCCCGGGGGTAAACGACGCGGGGGTGAACAACCCGGGGGCTGAATGACCCGGAGGTGACGACCGGGCGGTAAATGATCCGGGGGTACACGATGCGGGGCTGAACCACCCGGGGCGGGCTGAACCCGGGCTGAACGACCCGGGGCTGGACCACCCGGTGGCTGAATGACTTGGCGGCGGCCGACAGGGCCTCGCCTGATACACCGGGTTGCCAGGTCGATGGGGCTGCCTGGCCGAATGATCGCCTGAAGGAGCCGTGATGGCCGATCTGCAGTCTCAGGATTACATACGCCGGTCCGCGTCGACCATGACGCCGCCGTCGGTGCGCGACCACGAGCAGGAGGTGGCGAAGCTGATCGACGTCAGCCGCTGCATCGGTTGCAAGGCGTGCCAGGCCGCCTGCATGGAATGGAACAACCTGCGCGGCGAAATCGGATATTTCGAGGGGTCCTACGACAATCCGCTGGATCTCGATCCGAGCACCTGGACCGTCATGCGGTTCACCGAGTGGGAGGATGAGCAGGGCAACCTGGAATGGCTGATCCGCAAGGACGGCTGCATGCACTGCGAGGATCCGGGCTGTCTGAAGGCCTGTCCGGCGCCCGGCGCGATCGTGCAGTACGCCAATGGCATCGTGGACTTTATCAGCGAGAACTGCATCGGCTGTGGTTACTGCGTCAAAGGCTGTCCGTTCAACATTCCCCGGGTCAGCCCGGTCGACCACAAGTCATACAAATGCACTTTGTGCTCCGACCGGGTTGGCGTCGGGCTGGAGCCGGCCTGCGTCAAGGCGTGTCCGACGGGGGCAATCATGTTCGGGTCGAAGACCGACATGACGGACTGGGCCGGCGAACGCATCGTCGACCTCAAGTCCCGCGGTTTCGAGAATGCCGGGCTATACGATCCGCCGGGCGTCAGCGGCACGCATGTGATGTATGTGCTGCATCACGCCGACCGGCCGTCGATCTACGCCGGTTTGCCGGACAAGCCGCATATCAGCGCCTTCGTCGAAGTCTGGAAGGGGCTGTACAAGCCGTTGGCGCTGGCCGCCATAGCTTTCACGGCGGTTGCCGGGTTCTTCCACTGGGTCGTCGCCGGGCCCAACGAAGTGCAGCCGGAGGATGACGCGGCTGCGCAACGCCTGATGCATCGCAAGGAAGCGAAGGCAGCGGAATACGTGGTTCATCCCGAGGATCAGTCGCGATGACATATCCCAGGGGAACACTGGTCCGTAACACCACCGCGACCCGGATCAACCACTGGATCACCGGCGGCTGTTTCGTGCTGCTGCTGCTGTCCGGCCTGTCGATGTTCCATCCGCTGCTGTTCTGGCTCTCGGACCTGTTCGGCGGCGGTCAGTGGACGCGGGCGGTGCATCCGTGGATCGGGGTCGTGCTGCTGGTCAGCTATGCCGGTCTGATCGTGCAGTTCTGGCGCGACAATCTGTGGAACCGCGACGACATCGCCTGGATGCTGGCGATCGACCGCGTGCTGGTGAATGAGGAGGAGGGTGTCCCTGAAATCGCCCGCTTCAACCCCGGTCAGAAGTTCGTCTTCTGGTCGATGGCGCTGCTGGTCCCGGTGTTGTTCGCGACGGGCATCGTGATCTGGGAGGTGTATTTCTCCCGCTACACCACGATCGAACAGCAGCGGATCGCGGTCCTGATCCACTGCCTGGCCGCGACGGCGGCGATCATCGTCTGGATCATCCATGTCTATGCGGCGATCTGGGTCAAGGGCTCTGTCCGTGCGATGACGCAGGGCTACGTGACCCCTGGCTGGGCCTGGCGGCATCATCGCAAGTGGCTGCGCGGCCTGGTGGCGACCGGCTCGCCCGGTCCGCGACCGCGCGCCGGCGGCGACGCGCCGCAGCCATGAGGCGCACGTATGCGACAAGGTGAAACCGCGCCGAAGGGCGCCTGGACGGGCAGCCCGCTGGGTGGGGTGAAAGCGCCGGCGGCGCTGATCCTGCCGGACCCGGCGACACGGTTCGCGCGCACCGCGGCGCGACTGCAGACCCTGGCGAGCGGGCACGCGATGGCGGAGTGGCTGTCCTTCATGGCCCATCTTGCCATGGCCCAGCACGCGGCATGCAGCGCGATGGGGGCGATTCCCGATCTCCCCCTCGCCGCGGTGGAGCGGGCGGTGGGTGAACGCGTGGCGCCTCTCGCGGCGGACGCGCATCCGCCAGAGGCCGTGGAGGCGGAACCGCTGGGTGGTGTGGGCGCAGACCGGCGGCATCCGGCATGGCGAGACGGTCTGACCGCGCTGCTCGACAGCGCGGATGCCGCAGGCGGTCCGGCGGCGGCGCGTGCCGTCGTGGCGAGCCTGCGCGGCCGCAGCCCCGAGGCGGTGGAGGCTTTGGCCGACGGTTTCCTCGGCGGCGGCGTGGACGCGTCCGACACCGGGGCGCTGCTGTACGTGGCGGCCGCGCTGCAGGTCTATTTCACCCGCCGCGCCGCTTCCTTGCCCGCGCCGGTGCTGCGATTGCTGCCCCAGCGTGGCTTGTGCCCATGCTGCGGCTCGACGCCCGTCGCCGGTGTGGTGACCGAGGCTGGCCGCTCACCCGGGGCACGCTATCTGCACTGTTCGTTGTGTTCGACAGCGTGGAATCACGTGCGCGCGGTCTGCATCACCTGCGGCGGATCACGCTCGTTGGTCCTGCAGGGCATCGAGGGGGACCCTGGCGTCGTAAAGGCCGAGACCTGCGGCGAGTGCCACACCTACGCGAAGATGCTCTACCAGGGGCGCGACGTCGGCGTCGACCCGTTCGCCGACGACCTTGCCTCGCTGGGGCTGGATATTCTGGTTGCCGAGGCGGGCTGGTCGCGCCATGCACCTAATCCGTTGCTGCTCGTCGGATAGCGGCTTCGTATCCCGCGAGAGGCCGGCCTGTCGCCAGAGGCCGGCGCCTCACGGGATGCGAACACGATGCCGTCCGCGACGATGCGGCGACACGTCCTGCCCGGGCTCGTATCGTCCGACACCAGTCGGAGTTGGCGCTGACCGGCATGCGCTCAGGGTCGGCGTCGCACCCATATGCGCGATACCGGCGGCGGCCCTTCGCCGGACACCGATGTCCGGTAGGCCAAGAGTCGTCGGACGTGCCGGGGGTGGGCGGTGGTTGCCGCGCATGCGTGCCGTGGTGCCAGCCGAGGCAGGTCGAGGGCGACGATCAGTGGAAGCCCACGCCCGCACTTCCCCCGATGTACGGGCCGGCCTGGTTGCGGCGAGACTGCTCTGAACCGTCGCCCGCGCTGCCGCAGGCCGAAAGCACGGCGACCGACAGGGCAGCGATCAGGATGGTAAATATGCGCATCAAGGTTCCCCGGTTCGGGTGCAGGTGAGTTCCGCCACTCCGGTAGCACGAGATCCGCCGCTGCATGCCGCGAAAAATGCCCGGCGCCTGGGTGCCTGCCGGATCGTGGCGTTGGGCCGAAGCCGGCCACGGCCAGAAAGTTGGGCCGAAGCCGGCCACGGCCAGAAATCGGAATAGCTGAAGCGCGGCCGCCGGACCGGCTCTTCCACGGGCGACCCCTTGCGCTCGACAGGCGTGCCCTGCTGTCGATGGGCGACCCCTTGCGCTCGACGGGCGCGCACTGCTTTCGATGGGCGGCCCCTTGCGCTCGACGGGCGCGCACTGCTTTCGATGGGCGACCCCCTGTGCTCGACAGCGCGTATTGCTTTCGATGGGCGACCCCTTGCTCTCGTCAGCGCCCGTTGCATTCGCCGGCGGCTGCCCCGTCAATCCGGTGCGCCTGCCAGCCCGCCCCTCCGCTGTCCCGGGATTAATCGGTGCGGCGATAGAACGGAGCCCGGGAGCGGACCGGATCGAGCAGCGACCAGTCGCCCTGTTCCACCTCGAACCCCTTCGGAAACGGGGCCCTGACCTCCATGTCCAGCGACCGCATCACCCGGTCATCGCGGTAATAGCATTGCGCAACAACTCTGGTGAGCGCCAGCAGCGGCGCGCCGCCATCCTCGCGCAGTGCCGCCGCTGCCGCCTCGCGCCGGGCCGGCCCCGCGTCGGCGAACACCCCGCCGGCGAGCGTATCCAGCCGCCGCAGGGCTTGTCTCACCAGCGCGGCATCCAGCCCGAGACTGGCCACGATGTCGGTAAAGATCGTGCCGTCATCCGCACCCGGCACCTGATGCGCGGTGCTTGGCGGGATCATCATTCCTGCGACGCAACGCAGAGACCGGGTTTCGGCGGCGGTCAGGATGGCATCATCGTTTCGCATGGGAACCTCAATCGAACAGGGTGGCCAGGCGCTGCTTGATGCTGTCCGCGACGTACAGCGCCAGCGCCTGGATCGTGCAGGTGGGGTTCACACCCGCGGAGGTCACGAACAGGGAGCCATCGACGACGAACAGGTTCTTCACGTCGTGGCTGCGGCCCCATTCATTGACCACGGAACGATCCGGGTCGGTGCCCATGCGGGCCGTTCCCATCAGGTGCCAGCCGCCTTCGACCAGCGGCGCCTCCGATCCCACATCGTACGCGCCCGCCGCGCGCAGGATCTCGGTGCCCCGGGAGACGGCAAAATCGAGCATCCGGCGGCTGTTGGCGCTCAGTGTGTAGTCGATCTTCGGTACCGGAATCCCGCTGCTGTCCTTCAGTGTCGGATCCAGCGTCACGGTGTTATGCTGCTCTGGCAAGTCTTCGCAGATCGCGACCATTCCGGTTCTGTGGCAGAACAATTTGCGGTATGCGTCGTGATGCGCCTCACCCCATGGCACGCGACCCGTCGTCATGCCGGCCACCGCGGTCAGCACGGGACCCTGGCCACGAGAGAACTCGTAAGTATAGCCGCGAACGAAGCCGCGCGAGAGGTCGGTCTCATAGAACTCCTGACTCCAGATGCAGTCTCCCGGACCACGATAGCCGTCCATCGGCGCGTCGAAGTAGCCAAAGATCCGAGCATAGGGGTGGAACATGAGGTTCCTGCCGACCTGGCCGCTGGAGTTGGCCAGCCCGGCGGGGAACCGCGACGATGCCGAGTTCAGCAGAATCCGCGGCGTGCCGATGCCGTTGCAGGCCAGGATCACGACCTCGGCGGGCTGAAACTGCTCGACCCCGTCGGCGTCATAATACACCACGCCGGAGGCCATGCGGTGCTCGTTGGTGGTGATTTCCCGTACCCGGCAGCGCGTCCGCAGTTCGACCCCGGCGCGGATGGCATGCGGCCAGTAGGTGATGTCGGTGCTCGCCTTGGCCCCCTGGGCGCAGCCGCCCGTGCAATGACCGAGATTGATGCAGCCGGCACGGCCCTCATAGTCGGTGGTGGCGATCGCGCTGTCCGACGGCCACCAGTGCCAGCCCAGCTTGTTCAGCCCGCCTGCCAGGGCCGCGCCGGACTTGCCCAGCGGCAGCGGCGGCATCATCGGCTGTTTCGGCGGATAGGCCGGATCGCCGGCAAGCCCGGACACGCCGGTTATCCGGTCGTTCTCGGCATAGTATGGCGCAAGCGTGTCGTAGTCGATCGGCCAGTCGTCCGCCACGCCGTCGAGCGAGCGGACCCGGAAGTCGGACGGATGAAAGCGCGGATAGTGCCCGGCGTACAGGATCGTGCCGCCGCCGACGCCATTGAAGTTGGCGACCTTGATCGGCGAATTGTCTTCGTTGATCGGATAATCCAGCGGCCGCGCCCGGCGGTTGGGACTGAAGTTGAACGCGCCGAGTTGCCTGGCTTCCCAGTCACGGCCGTTGCTGGGGTAATCGGTGGGCTTGACCCAGTCGCCCTGTTCCAGACAGACGATCCGCATCTTTGTCTCGGCCAGGCTCCAGGCCACGGCACCACCCGAGGCGCCGGCACCGATGATCACGACGTCAACCCGATCGAGCATCCCGCGCTCCCTCCCGCTACAGACCCGTATTGAATGGCTCCACTAAGCCACGATCCGGCGGTGATCGCCACCCCGCCGGCTTTACGACCTGCGCGCGGCGGCGTTAGGCTGCGGGCGACATCGCGACAAGCGAGGCTGAAACAGGAGGCGACTATGCTCATGAGCCGGGAAGCCGTTTGCCAGGACAAGTTCGTCGATCAGTTCACCGACGCGATCCTGGAGCATGATCAGGCTCGGACCGCGGATCTGTTCTTCCGCATGGTACGCCGCGAAGGACGCTCGGTCGGCGACGCACTGAGCGTGGTGACCGCGGCTGAAGCGCCTTTCGTGCAGGTGCCCAATCATATCGATGTGCGCGACGGGCAGATCACGCTGATCAATAACGATCACACGATCCTGGGGCTGCGCACCTCCACCGGGCTGACGCCATACCTGCCGGAGACGCATCGCCTGCTGCCGCTGCTGCAAAGCGTCTGGTACGTTCCTGCGGGCCTGGACATCTGGAACCAGCTGCTCGGCAAGTACCCGGGCCGCTATGCCATGATGAAGGGCTTGAACGTTCCGCTGCCGGAGCATGGGCCGGTGGTGTGGAACGAGGAGCAGGCACCGATTATCGAGGCCGGTTCGGTCGAAGAACGGTTGCACGCGCACATGATCGCCACGATGAGCGGCGATGTGCGGCGATCGTACGGTCTGTTTCTCGGCCTCGCGGCGGATGAAACGATCAGGGCGAGACTGCGCGACCAGTTGCTGTTCCTGGGCCTGATCGACCTGCAGGACACGACGATGGGACGCAAGGCACGCAACACCGGCCACAAGGCGCTGCGGGCCAGGGCGGTCGTCGACCTCGCCGACTTCATCGGGTGGGAGCGGTCGCATGGCGTCTTCTATACCGGCGTGCCGGACATGGCGGTCGGGCCGTTGTATTACTCGTTGTATGACGCGGCGTGTGTCGCCATCACGGAGGCGTTTCCGGATGCCGGCAAAAGCCTGAAGCAGACCAACCAGGTGATGCTGTCGCCACAGGAAGTGGACGACATGGTCCGGCTGCTGATGGAGGCGGATGCCGGGACCGTCTGGAGCACCATCACGGGGCACCTGCAGAGCGGAAAATCGGTGCGCAGCCTGGCGGACACGATCCAGATCGGCGCGGCCGAA
>DASWON010000419.1:0-27384 GCA_036398735.1 Rhodopila sp. | reverse complement strand
GCGATGGCGATCCGGATGGTGATGCCGCGCTGAGCCGCCTGGGAGGCAAACATTTCGGCCGAACTTTCCAGTAGCGGCCGAAGCTCGAACAGGCTGGGCCGGATCGACAGCTTGCCGGCCTCGATCTGCGACATGTCGAGTATATCGTTAATCAGGCCAAACAACGCGTCGCCGGACTGGCGTGCCGTCGCCAGCAAGGAGCGCTGCGCGGGCGCAAGGACGCTGTCGTTGAGCAACCTGATGCCGTTGAGCAGCGCATGCAGCGGCGTGCGAATTTCGTGGCTGACCATGGCAACGAACCGGGTCTTGTCGTTGTTGGCCGCTTCGGCCGCGGCCTTCGCGGCGAGCAGCGCCTCCTCGGCCTGCTTGTGCGCTGTGACATCGGCGTACACCGTGACAAATCCGCCGTCGGGAAGCCGGTTGCGCCGCAGCTCAAGCGTGTGACCGTCGGGGCGCTGCCGCTGGACGACCTCGAAGCGGCCGGTGCGCAGGTGCGCCATGCGGCGTTCAACTTCGGCGTCGGGATCGGCGATCGCCCCGAACTGCCCGGTCGCGATCTGGGCCCGGAGGATCTCTTCCATCGGCAGGCCGACCCGCAGGATCCCGGCGGGAACACCGGCGATTTCCGGAAACCGCGCGTTCCATTCGACCAGGCACATGTGGGCGTCGACCAGCGATACGCCATCGCTCATGCCCGCGAGGGTCGCTTCGAGCTGTTCGGCCTTCGCGGCGGCGAATGCCCGAGCCACTTCGAGTTGGGCATTGGAGGCAGCGAGGTTGGCGCGCTCCGCCGCCACCAGGCTCTCTCGCCGGCGAGCCAGACGGTTGCCCTGCACCAGCACCAGCGCCATGCCTGCGAGCAGAACGGTGATGCACCCAGCAAACAGCTGTGCCTGCCGGCGCCACACCCGGGCGGGCCGCATCGCCTCGTCCTCGCTCATGGCCACGACGACCGCAAGATCACGGCCTGGAAGATGGCGGAACGCATGAATGCGCACGACGGCATCGGTCGGTGAGGGTCCGGTCCACACCCCGCTGTCCGAGCCGCGGATCGCAGCAAACATCGGTGTGTTGCTGACGTTGACATCGGGATCGATGGGCGATGGCCCGACCGCGCCGCGCAACCCGCCGTCGGTCAGCCCGACCAGCGTCACGAGGGCGCCGGTCCCGAGGCCGGTCTGGCTGAAGACGTCGGTGATGGCGGCGATCCGGTAGTCGGCGTCGATCACTCCGGCGAACGCTCCGTCCGGGTGATGGAGCGCCCGGGCGGCGTTCATGTGCCACTGCCGCATGACCCCGTCGATCGTAGCGGGACCGACATACAGCTGCTCAGGCGGGCCGCCTTGATCCGGCGGTCGGGCCAAAGCCCGGAAGTAGTCCAGCCCGGCGGCGTTCTGGCGGATGGCCTCGTTGACCGAGGACTGGCGAATGATCCCGGTCTCATCGGTCAGCACCATGTCGCGGCTGAGCCCGCTGAGGACGACGGCCTGGGTGCGCCAGGCCCGCAGATCGAAGCCGCCGGGATTGGTCTCCCACGCCGTGACGAGGATGCGCAGTGTCTGATCGAGAGCCAGGATCTGGCGGTTGATCTGCTCCGAGAACGTCAGCGCCTGATTGGCCAGCGTCGCGGTTACCCGCGCGGTGTTTTCCACGCGCTGGGCATCGATCGCCCGTGTCGTGCCGACCCAGGTCAGCGCGATCAGGCAGGCGGCCGCCGTCACGCTGCAGGCGGCCGCTACGAAGTGCTTGTCCGGCTTCATCATCCAGGGGACGTCGGGTGGAACCGATCGAAAAGTGTGAACCGCGGCGGCGTGAGTCTGTAGGTGTCCTAGCGCCATTGTGACCGGTAGCACAATATTCCGAGGAGTTTTCAGATTTCTCGGACGCTTCCTGCTCACCTGGACGATCGTGTCATTGCCCTCTGGTTCCGTTATGTCGGTGCTGACGTCCGCTCTGCGGTTGACCAGCGTCAGAGCGGAACTTCAGAACCATGACCATACTCGAAAACATGGTCTGCCGGTGCGGCGCTCGCGGGTCATGTGGCCGAACCGCAGAGCCCAGCGCCCTCGGGGCCGGTCACCCGAGCGGATCGGGCGGACGTCGAAGGCGCGATGTCCTGGTTGATCCGAAGGCTCGCACGACGCGGCTCGGTGGCAGTGGCTCAATGGTAGAGGAAACCGAAGGGTCCCATGGCGTGGCTCGATCGGTTGGCAAGCCTTGGGTCGTGACACCGCAATCGAGGGGTCTCTGCCTGATGCCTGCCCCGCCGCAAAACCATGGCCCGCCTCCGCCCCCGCCTTGTTCGGCGGCGGTGCTGCGTGGCCGGTCGGTTGGCGCCGATTTGCTTTCTTTCCGGTTGCGTGTCGGCCGGTGCGTGACCGCTGGCGTCCCGCCTCAGTGGGCGACGGGACCCGCGCCTCCGACCGATCACGCCGCGGATTGGGCCGCCGCGAGCCGGGTGACACCACGTTCTGCCGGCCGCTTGCCCTGATGGACGCGGGGTGCGATGGTCGTGCTGTCACGGGAGGCCGGAGAACCGGTCCCGGCTATTGTTATGCCCATGAGGATATGATGGCGAAAATCAAGGTCAAGACGCCGGTTGTCGAGTTGGACGGGGATGAGATGACCCGGATCATCTGGGGCTTCATCAAGGAGAAGCTGATTCTCCCCTATCTGGATATCGATCTGAAGTACTACGACCTTGGTATCGAATACCGCGATCAGACCGACGATCAGGTGACCGTGGACGCGGCACACGCGATCGCCCAGTATGGGGTCGGCGTCAAGTGCGCAACGATCACCCCTGATGAGGCCCGGGTCAAGGAATTCAACCTCAAGCGCATGTATCGCAGCCCGAACGGCACGCTGCGCAACATCCTGGACGGCACCATCTTCCGTGAGCCGATCATTTGCAAGAATGTGCCCCGCCTGGTGCCGCACTGGACCCAGCCGATCGTCATCGGCCGTCACGCCTACGGGGATATCTATCGCGCCACTGAAATGAAGATCCCCGCGCCCGGCAAGGTCACCATTACCTATCAGCCAGCCGACGGCGGCCCTGCCCAGACCCTCGAGGTGCACGACTTCAAGGACGGCGGTGGTGTCTCGATGGCGATGCACAACACCCGCGCCTCGATCGAGGGGTTCGCCCGCGCCAGCTTCAACTATGCCCTGATGCGCGGCTGGCCGCTGTACTTTTCGACCAAGAATACGATCCTGAAGACCTATGACGGGTTCTTCATGGATATCTTTGCCACGATCTACCAGAACGAGTTCAAGACCGAGTTCGACAAGCGCGGGCTTACCTATGAGCACAGGTTGATTGACGACATGGTCGCCTGCGCGCTGAAGTGGAACGGTGCCTACGTATGGGCGTGCAAGAACTACGATGGCGACGTGCAGTCCGACACCGTGGCGCAGGGCTTCGGCTCACTCGGCCTGATGACGTCGGTGCTGCTCAGCCCGGACGGGACGAAGGTCGAAGCCGAGGCGGCGCATGGCACGGTCACCCGCCATTATCGCCAGCACCAGCAGGGCAAGGAGACGTCGACCAACCCGATCGCGTCGATCTTCGCCTGGACTCGCGGCCTGATCTACCGCGGCAAGTTCGACAACACGCCGGATGTGACCGCATTCGCCGAGACACTGGAAAAGGTCTGCATCGAAACGGTCGAGGCCGGGTTCATGACCCGCGATCTGTCGACACTGATCGGCCCCGATCAGCCGTGGATGACCACGCAGGCGTTCCTGGCGAAGCTCGACGAGAACCTGCAGAAGGCCATGAAATGACCTTCCGCATGAAGCAAGCGTAAGAAAGCGTCGTTTGCCAAGTCTCCGCTCGCCTGCGATAGGGGAGCGGAACAACGCCTGCCGGAGGCGGCCATGAATGATGTAACCGAATCGCGGGGTCTTCAGGACTATCCGCTTGCCCGGCGTGGCATGCTGATGACCGGGCTGATCAGTGGCTTTACCTTGGCCACACAGCGGGTCGAGGCACAGGCGATCCACACCGACAGCACAGGCATCGAGGCCGGCGAGGTCCAGATCCCGACCGACAAGGGCGATTTGCCAGCCTACTATGCCAAGCCCTCACACAAGGGGACGGTGCCGGTTATCCTGGTGAACGAGGAGATCTTTGGCGTCCACGAGTACATCAAGGACGTCTGCCGGCGGCTTGCCAAGGCCGGCTACCTGGCGGTGGCAACCGAGTATTATGCCCGTATCGGTGACCTGTCGAAGATGACCGACGTGAACCAGATTTTCACGGACGTGATCTCCAAGGCGCCGGACGCGCAGTACATGGCAGACCTTGATTCGACCGCTGCCTGGGCGCTGCGAAACGGTGGCAGTTCGACGCGGGTCGCCGTCATGGGGTTCTGCCGCGGCGGGCGTCAGACCTGGCTGTATGCGGCCCACAGCCCGCATCTGAAGGCCGCCGTCGCGTTCTACGGACCGCTGCTCGGGGCCCCATCGCCAATCCAGCCACATACCGCCCTGGACCTCGCGGACCAGATCAAGTGTCCGCTGCTCGGGCTTTATGGCGGACAGGACAACAGCATACCGGTGGAGTCCGTGCGCCAGGCGGAGGCCAAGGCCAAAGCCGCGCACAAGACCGTCGAGATCGTCATTTACGCGGATGCACCGCATGGTTTCCATGCCGACTACCGGCCAAGCTACCGGCAGGTGGACGCCGAGGATGCGTGGAAGCGTGCGCTGGCGTGGTTCCACCGGTTCGGCGTAATGCCCGCCGGTTGATGCGGCCGCCGAAAGCGCCCCGCTTCCTGATACCGACCGTCCCCGAGGTCTCCGGCGCCTGATATCGGTCTGTGCCCGGTTCGTGCACGGCAATCGCCTCGCTGCCGGGTGTGTGTGCCTGCCGCCGCTTGTTCTTCCGCCGCACTGGGGCTCTGGCCCGTGGCGGGGGCACCGCCGGCGATACCCCCGCCGAAGGCATGCCGGTCGATTGGGGGACGAACAGGCATCCATGCCGCACAAGCAATTGACGGGCAAATCCGGCGTGGCGCGCCCACCCTACCGGATCGTGTCTCGAACCGGAGGCGCCGGATATCGATGATGCGGATGGCCGCTGCCCGGTCAGAGGCGGCGGCACCCGGAACACGGTGAAAGGATAAGCCGCATGATGAGAGTGACGTGTTGGCGGGGCGCGATGTGGCGCGCGGCCATCGTCGTCGGTCTGTGTGGACTGGTGCAATCCGCGTTGGCCGATGGCGGCAGGCGCGGCACGCTGCTGCCGCCCGGCGATTTCAGCACGCAGGGCAGTCAGATCGTCGATCGTAATGGCGAACCCGTTCGGCTGGCCTGTATCGGCTGGAACCAGGTGTACGAAAATGTTCCGCTGGACCGCCAGACCGCCTTGATGGCGGAACACGGTTTCAATTGCATCCGGTTCTCCTGGGTCAACGCCACGATGCAGCGCGACCTGGAGATGATCGATCGCGTCGTGGCCGCCGCCGGGAAGGCGGGGCTTCGGGTGGTGTTGGACAATCATACCAATGAGCCGGGCCACGGGGAACGGGACAACTGGGGCGCGCAACAGAAGAATGGCTTGTGGTACGACCTCGGCGGCGGTTCGGATGATACCGACGGTGGCGGCAATCCCGGCACCGTCACCGACGCAAAGTTCCTCGCCGACTGGCGGGCAGTGGCACGTCGTTACGTAAACAATGCAACGGTGATTGGCTACGATCTACGTAACGAACCCTTGAACTATCGCCACATGAGCCTGTGGGGCGGCGAATCCAACCGGGATATCAGGGCGATGTATATCCGGGTCGGCAACGCCATCCAGGCGATCGATGCCGCCAAGCTGATTGTCGTCGAACCGCCAAGCAGTGATTGCCGCGGCGTGAGGAAGTATCCGGTAATATTGAATGTGCCGAATAAGGTAGTCTATTCGGTGCACGAGTATCCAGGCGAGATCAGCGGTCAGAAAGTCAGTTCCGGACCGGCGCTGGTGCAGCGCATGAATGAGATGTGGGGCTGGCTCGTCACCGAGGACATTGCTCCCGTCTTCATCGGCGAGATGGGAGCCTCGATGCGCAGTGCCGAGAGCAAGGCCTGGGCGGCGACCATCGTTCCATATCTGAATGGCACCGCGCCCGATGGTTTGCGCATACGCGCGGGGGGACAGGGTGTATCCACAGACTGGTGGGCCTGGGGCAATCTGCCCGGGCAGGCCCCGGACGGCACCCTGGAAGACGACTGGAAAACCCCTAGGCCGCAGCAGGCTGCGGTCTACTCCAAGCTGCGGCAGGCGCCGCTCGCGGATCAGTAATACCGGAGGCCCTGAGTGTCGATGATACCAGCCGGCCGAACCGGTGACTTTTCGGCGGCGATTGGCCGGCTGGTATCCCATTGGTTTCGCGCACGGTCGCCACGCTAGCCCGGCGCGCATGCCAGTCAGCGTCACCTCGGGCCGCTATGAGCGTGAGCGCGAGACCGGCAAGGAGTTCCGCCCGGTGCTCTTGTCCGTGCACGTCCGGTGGATGCGCAAGCCCACGTGGTGGACAGCTTCGAGGCTGTCCGGCAGGCTTTAGGTGTCCTATAAAGGACGCTATCGGGGACGGGAAATGCTGCCGGGTAGCCAACCTTCTCTCATCTCCGGGCCGGCGAGCACGCGTGTGAGGGGGCGAACCTGTCCCGATGTCATCACCGGGCCTCGGCCTGGCGGGCGGTGACTTGCACCCTGAAATCCATAAATCCAGGCTGACGCCGTCTTAAGCAGGAGAGGATGCAACGATCACTCCGGGGTTCACGGCTCCCTTTTTCGTTGCCTTATCTGCTATACCGCGCTATCGAAATGAATATGGAGCGCTCCCGGCTGTCGGCAAATCTTTGGGATCGATCTGACCAGTCGGGAGTTCGGGCATGAGAACAAGCAGGCGGCTTGCGTTTACGGTGATCGCAATGGTTTGCGGCATCGGCGGTATGCGATCACAGGCCCGGGCAGCGTATATTGTCACGGTAACCCAGGATGGTGACAACGTCGTGGCGAGTGGCAGCGGCTCCATCGACACGTCGGGTCTGGCCGCCTTGGGCGTCGCCACCGAGTGGGGCTTTGTCGCAAACGGGTTTCTGATTACTGGCCCGACGGCGCCTGTCGTGGTTCAGAACCGGACGGGCTTCAACAACATCACGGCCCGGTTTGGCGGAACCCCTAGCCTGACCACCGCTTCTTTCGGAACCGGAGATGTTGTCGGCATCGTTGCCAATTCTGCGCTTTTCCTGCCGGACGAATACGTATCCGGTGCCGCTCTTTCGAGCTCGGCGACCTGGGACGACGCCACGCTTGCCGGTCTGAACCTGACGCCCGGAGATTATACCTGGACATGGGGCGAGGGCGCCCACGCGGACCGCTATGAGCTGGTGATCAATTCTGCCGCCCCGGTTCCCGAGCCTGCGTCAATGGCGGTACTCGGACTGCCGGCAGCCGTCATGATACTGCGCCGCGGCCGCCGGGCTGCCGCGTAACCGTTCAGCAGAGGGTTGTCCTCAGGCCGCCCGGGTTTGGCCCAGCCAAGGTTCAGTCTCATCGGCGCGAGAGATCAAGGGGCGGCAGGCGTCCTGCCGCCCGCTCGATCACCTGCCGGGCTGTCATGCCGGCGCCCTGGCTGGTCGTTTGTGCCAGGCGCGCGGGTGATGGGCGGCTGGCCCTGGAAGCAAATCGAAAACAGCGGCCCCGGCGCTTGACGACCAGTCAGCGCCCAGGGACCGCTGGTACAGGACGTCAGCGCTTGCTGAACTGGAAGCTCCGGCGTGCCTTCGCCTTGCCGTACTTCTTGCGTTCCACCGCGCGGGAGTCACGGGTCAGGAATCCGGCCACCTTCAGGATGCTGCGCAGGTCCGGCTCATAGTACGTCAGCGCCCGGCTGATGCCGTGGCGCACTGCGCCGGCTTGGCCGGACAGCCCGCCGCCGCTGACGGTGCAGTAGACGTCGAACTGATTGTATCGATCCGCCACAAGGAACGGCTGGGTCAGCAGCATCCGGAGCACCGGGCGTGCGAAATACTGCACCACCTTCTTGCCGTTTACGGTGATCTCGCCCTTGCCCGGTTTGATCCACACGCGCGCGGTCGACTCCTTGCGGCGGCCGGTGGCATAGGACCGTCCGAGTTCGTCGCGCTTCGGCTCACGCTTCGGCTGCGTGGAGACGATCACCGGGGCGGGGACGCCAGTGGCTTCGGCTTCGGCCTCAGCCGCGGCCTGGCGGGCGGCCAGTGCCTCTTTCAGATCGGCGAGGGTGCCGGTTTGGATTCCTGACATCGGTCTCAGCCCCTCTTGTTCTTCGGGTTCAACACGGCAACGTCCAACGGCGTCGGTTGCTGGCCGTCATGTGGATGCTCCGGACCGCCATAGACATGCAGGTGCTTCATCTGCTTGCGCTGCAATGGACCGCGCGTGATCATCCGCTCCACCGCCTTTTCCAGCACCCGCTCGGGGTGCCTGGATTCAAGACGCTGGCGGATCGAGCGGCCCTTGATGCCGCCGGCATATCCGGTGTGGTAGTAGAACACCGACTGTTCCGCCTTGTTGCCGGTCACACGAACCTTGGCGGCGTTCACGACCACGACATTGTCGCCGCAATCGACGTGCGGGGTGAACTGCGGCTTGTGCTTGCCGCGCAGCCGATTGGCGATGATGACGGCAAGGCGGCCGAGGACGACGCCTTCGGCATCGATCAGCACCCAGCCCTTTGTCACCTCCGACGGTTTGATGGAGGGCGTGCTCTTGAACATTGTTCTGTCAGTGTCCGTGGTTCAGAAGGCGCGGGTTATGGCGGCGTGACCCCGGCGGGTCAAGCGAATTTCGGTTGTGGTATCATTTTACCACACTCTCAATCAGCGGTGAACCGGCGGGTCCGAAAACCTACTAGCTAGTTGACAAACCGCGGCGGGACGTTATGCGATGTCTCTAACAGAAGCATCCAAGGAACCCCCGATGGCCGAGGCGACTGAAACCCAACGCGCGCCGGTACCCCACGAAATCGACGTGGTGATCGTCGGCGCCGGATTTGGCGGCATGTACATGTTGCATCGCCTGCGCGGGTTGGGGCTGTCCGCCATTGTCTTCGATGTCGCGAGCGGGGTCGGCGGCACCTGGTACTGGAACCGCTATCCGGGCGCGCGCTGCGATGTCGAAAGCATGCAGTACTCGTACTCGTTCTCCGACGAGCTGCAGCAGGAATGGCAATGGAGCGAAGTCTTCGCCGGCCAGCCCGAGATCCTGCGCTACGCCAACTTTGTCGCCGACCGATTTGACCTGCGCCGCGACATGCGCTTCGGCACCCGGGTTACCGGGGCGGTGTTCAATGAGACAAACCACCGCTGGACCGTTCGCACCGACCAAGGCGACGTCGTCTCCGCGAAGTACTGCGTGATGGCGACCGGCTGTCTGTCGGCGGCGCGGATGCCGGACTTCCCGGGACTCGACAGCTTCCGGGGCAAGACCTACCACACCGGACACTGGCCGCACGAAGGCGTGGATTTCACCGGCCTGCGTGTCGGCGTAGTCGGAACCGGGTCCTCGGCGATCCAGTCTATCCCGGTGATCGCGGAGCAGGCGGCGCATGTCACCGTGTTCCAGCGGACCCCGAACTTTAGCATCCCGTCGCGCAATGGTCCGATGCCTGAAGCCTACGCCCAGTCCTGGAAGGACGTCTATCCGGCGAAGCGGGCCGAGGCGAGGCTGACCCGCAACGGCATCCTGGCCAATCCGAACGACCGGTCGGCGATCGAAACGCCCGAGGCTGAGCGACTGGCGGTGTACGAAAAGCGGTGGGAGAGCGGCGGCACCACCTTCATGGCGGCGTTCAATGACCTGATTTTCAACAAGGCGTCGAACGACACCGCGGCGGAGTTCGTGCGTGGCAAGATCAGGGAGATGGTGCGCGATCCGGCCAAGGCCGACCTGCTGGCGCCCACCAGTCATCCGATCGGCACCAAGCGGATCTGCGTCGATACGGATTACTACCTGACCTATAACCGGCCGAATGTCGATCTGGTGGATGTGCGGAACGCGCCGATCGAGGCGGTGACCGCGGACGGCCTGCGCGTCGGCGGAAAGGACTATGCGTTCGATGCCATCGTGTTTGCCACCGGCTTCGATGCGATGACCGGGGCGCTGACCCGGATGGGCATTGTCGGCCGCGGCGGCGAGACGCTGGCGGACAAGTGGGAGGCCGGGCCGCGCACCTATCTGGGCCTGATGACGGCCGGCTTCCCGAACCTGTTCATGATCACCGGACCCGGCAGCCCGTCGGTTCTGTCCAACATGATCGTGTCGATTGAACAGCACGTCGACTGGATCAGCGACTGCCTTGCTCACCTGACCGCCGGGCAGCTCGACCGCATCGAGCCGACCCGCGCGGCCGAAGATGCCTGGGTGCGGCATGTCAATGAAGTCGCGGATACGACGCTCTATCCGTCGGCCGCGTCGTGGTACATGGGCGCCAACATCCCCGGCAAGCCGAGGGTGTTCATGCCCTATATCGGCGGCGTCGGGGCCTATCGGCAACGATGCGACGAGATCGCCGCCAACGGCTATGAGGGGTTCGAACTGGCCGGTCCAGCCTCCGTCGCGGCGGCGGCGGAGTAGGTGCTGGAGCTTCGCCCGAGCTGCGAGTGTTGCGATCGGGATCTGCCGCCGGCCAGCCTCGAGGCACGGATCTGCAGCTACGAATGCACGTTCTGCGCCGATTGCGCGGGCCAGCGGCTGAATGGCGTGTGTCCGAACTGCGGCGGCGAACTGGTGCGCCGTCCCGTCCGCCCGCCGCCCATGCTGGCCCGGCATCCAGCCTCCACCAAGCGGGTTCTGAAGCCGGCGGGATGCGGGGGCGTGGCGACAAGCCAGAGGTAATCCCGACAGGCCGGTGATCGGGGGACATTCGCCATCCGCTCACCCGCGGATGCAGCTCGACATCAGGGCGGACCGGCCTATCGGAACATCGGCCTGGGAGCACGCCGACCTCGGGGCACGCCGGCCTCGAGGCACGCCGGCTTCGGGCAGAACAATCCTGCGGCGGATCGAGCCGCGGCCGACCGGCCTCGAGCAGCACCGATCTCCAGGACGACCGATCTCGGGCCGGCCGATCTTTTAGCGGACCGAAACTGAGCCGGACCGATCCGGCGGATCGACCGGGAACGGAACAAGCTATGATCGGTCTCGTACAGACCAACCGGCGACGCCGGAATCGTCGCATTATTGCGCCGCGTGCGCCCGCTCGCGCAGGCATCGGCCGATGCCGCACCGGAGTGCCCGTGGGCCGACACGGACGCTCCGGATTTCACAACGATGTCGATTTTGACGCGAAATAAAGATTTTTGATGTAGTTTGTGACGCAACTGGAGCGCGCGCACCCGTCGAGCGATGATCAGGACGTTTTCGTCCACGCCGGTCGGCGGTGGCTCCATCCTCAGGTCCGGGCGGCTGCGGCGATGTCGGACATTTTTACAAACGGCGGCGCATCTGCGTCCCGTCGAAGTTCAAGCCATTGAAATATCACCAAATGCAAAACTGGCTCGAAAATTGCTACGATATAGCAATCTAATCGCTGTCAGGAGGAACTGATGATACGCAATTTCATCGTTGGCTGCCTAGCGCTGCCGCTGTTGGTTTCGCCGGCGGTCGCGGGTGCCAGCACCTTGGTCGTTGATCGCGGGCTTCCTACGACAAATCTCAATAATGCAGCGGGCCTCAGTCGTTCCAATGCAGCATGGGATGATGATGACGCAAACTCGTTCTACGGTGACAGCTTTACGCTGTCGGGCGCTGCTGGCACCATTTATGACATCGATACGATCCGGACCTGGGTCGTATCGACGGCGACCAGCCTCGGGGATCTGTTCTCATCCGTCAGCCTGTTCACCGGGATCGGCGGTTCGTTGTCCGAGACGGCCACGGGCAACTTCGCGGGCGCCGGCTCCAACGCCACAAGCAATGCGAACATCTCGATTTCCTCTGCCACCTACGTTGGCGGAGTGAGCTATCAGTCAGTTGGCGGATCGCCCCGCAACATGTTCGAGGTCGACTTCACCGGACTCGATATCCAGGCGGCCGCTGGCACCACGATCTCATTCGGCGTGGATGGGCTGGGCGTCGACGATCCGTCGTGGTTCACGCATGCCAGCAACGCCGCGCTGAGCGGGTCGCCGCAGGACGGTGCCGACGGCTTGATGATGTGCTATGCCCGGTCCGGCGCCGCGGCGACAAGTTGCGGCGTATACGACAGCAACGGCGACGGCTGGGACAAGTCGTCCGACCTCAACGTCCAGGTTTTCGCCGATGTGCCGGAGCCGGCGAGCATGGCTCTGCTGGCGACTGGCGTACTCGGCATCGGCACGATCCGCCGCCGCAGGGCCGGCAACGCCGGAGCGCTGTTGCGTTCCTGACCGCACGGCACTTACACCCGCTGCACGCCTCAGCGGCGGCCCGCAGCAGGAGAGCGCCCGGCGCGCTCTCCGGCAGCGCAGATCAGGTGATTGGCGCCGGGGTGGCGTTGTAATCCTCATCGGAGACGTGCTCGAACCACGCCGTGCCTTCGCCTTTGTCGTTCTGCTCCGACATCGCGAGATGGGAGAACAGCTTGTCCGGCGCCGAACCGTGCCAGTGCCGCACGTCGGGCGGGATGATCACTGTGTCGCCCGCTCGGATTTCCTGCACCTGCTCGCCTTCACGCTGGATGCGGCCCGCGCCGGACAGGCAGAACAATGTCTGGCCGACCGGATGGCTGTGCCAGGCGGTGCGGGCGCCCGGCGTGAATGAGACCACGGATGCGCGCATGCGCGATGGCGTCGTGCCGACCACGACCTCATCCGAGAACACGACGCCGGTGAAATTGGATGCCGGCGCGCGGTTGGTCTTCCTGGCGGAGGAGCGAAGGACTTTCATTGGTGTTCTCCCTGAAGAGCGTGTCGAGGATCGTTGTCACGCATGGCTTCAGGATAACGCCCCGGCGGAACCCCGCAAGCGGCGGCGGCACCGATCGCCGGTGATCCGGGACCGCTGTCGATATGACGCGGCTGGGTCTCGCCTCGCCGGATCCGGCGCCGTCCCGCTGCGCGCGCAAGAGCGAGACGACCGGCAAGCCTGCTTTCATCCAGAGACGGCACGGCGTCGCGGGACGGCACGGGGCTGCGGCAACGCGGGCGCGCCGGCCGCAGCCTCGGCAGTATCAATCCGTGATAACAATGATCAGGTTCGGGCGCCGACTTTGCTCTCGATCCGGTCCCAGATTGCTTTCTCGATGTGCACGCCGTCGAACCGCGCGATCTCCTGCAAGCCCGTCGGCGAAGTAACGTTGATCTCGGTCAGATAGTCGCCGATCACGTCGATCCCGACGAAGATCATCCCCTGCTCGCGCAACGTCGGCCCGATCGCAGCGCAGATCTCGAGGTCGCGTGCGGTCAGCGGCGCCTTCTCGGGACGCCCCCCGACATGCATGTTGGATCGCGCCTCGCCTTCGGCCGGAACACGGTTGACCGCCCCCATCGGCTCCCCGTCCACCAGGATGATCCGCTTGTCGCCGACCCGCACCGCGGGCTCGTAACGCTGGAACATCAGCGGCTCGCGGGAACGCAGGAAGTGCATCTCCAGCAGGGCGGCGAGGTTCTCGTCGTCCGGCTTGATCCGGAAGACCCCCGCGCCGCCGTTGCCGAACAGCGGCTTGACGATGATGTCCTTGTATTCCAGCCGGAACGACCGGATCGCCTCCAGGTCCCAGGTGATCAGCGTCGGCGGCATCAGGTCGGGGAAATGCGTCACCAGGATCTTCTCCGGCGCATTGCGTACCGCGGCCGGATCGTTGACCACCAGGGTGCCAGGCTGGATGTGCTCGAGCATGTGGGTGGCGGTGATGTAGGCCATGTCGAACGGTGGGTCCTGACGCATCAGCACCACGTCCATGCCGCCGAGGTCGAGCGTCTGCATTGGCTCGAACTCGTAGTGGGCGCCATGCCGGCGCGCCACCTTCACCCTGTGGCCGCGGGCGAACAGCCGCTCCTCCCGCTTGCCGCCCGCGGGCCGCGAGACCCCCTCCTTCAACGCCATGTGCCGCACCTCATAGTGCCACAGCGCGTGGCCGCGCGACTGTGCCTCCAGCATCAAGGCGAACGTCGAGTCCGCGTCGATATTGACGGTGTCCATCGGGTCCATCTGGACCGCGACCTTCAGCGAACGAGCCATAGAACGATCCCCTGTCCGGTTGCTCCTGTCATTAAGGCGTCAACCGGACCGGGGGAAGGGCGGGGCAGCGTGGCGACCGGTCAGTGGGATATTGCCTCCAGCGCCAGGCCCCGGGTGCGCGGGCCGAAGCCGCCGATGGCGACGACCACGATGACCATCGCAAAGGCGATGAAGATGAACACCGCTTCAGTGCCGCCGTGGCCCAGGAAGAAGGCGATCACCAGTCCGGACAACGCGGCTGACAGGCGGCTCCAGCCATATACGAAGCCCACGGCGCGCGAGCGGATACGCGTCGGGAACAATTCGGCCTGGTAGTTATGGAAAGCAAACGACAGCCAGTTGTTCGCCATCGTCAGGCCGACGCCGTACAGGATCAGCAGCGTCGGATCGCGCTCCGCGGAGAACGCCAGGCCGAAGCCCGCGATGCCGGCGGCAGCGAGGCAGATCTGCCATTTCCGTTCAATCCGGTCGGCGACGAACGTGCCCAGCAGCGGTCCGACCGGATTGGCAATGGCGATGATGAACGCGTATTGCAGGCTGGTGGTGACGTTGATGCCCTTGGCGATCAGCAGCGTCGGCACCCAGGCGGCGAACCCGTAGTAGCCGAAGGTCTGGAAGAAGTTGAACACCGACAGGATGATCGCTCGCCTGGCGTAAGGCGGTTCCCAAAGTTCGGCGAAACTGCCGGTGCCTTCCTCGGAGGCCAGCGGCGGCCCGGGGGGCGGCAACCGGCCAACCTCGGTGGACACCTTTTCCTCGATGACCGCGGTGATCCGGTCGGCTTCGTCAAACCGGCCATGACGGGCCAGCCAGCGCGGCGATTCAGGGATCGGACGGCGCACGAACCAGACGAACACGGCGCCGATCGAGCCCAGCACCACGACGACCCGCCAGCCGTCGATCCCGAACGGCCTTTCGGGAACCAGCAGCCAGGACAGCAGTGCCAGGATCGGCACCATGCAGAAGCCGATGAACTGGTTGAACGCGAAGGCCTTGCCGCGCAGCATCCGCGGCACGAGCTCCGACACGTAGGTGTCGATCGTTACCAGTTCGACGCCGATGCCGACCCCTGCCATGAAGCGCCACAGATCGATGCCGAAGCCGCTGGTCTGCAGCGCCATGATCAAGGTGCAGGCCGAGTACCAAAGCAACGAGTAAGTGAAAATTGTTCTTCTGCCGTAGCGGTCTGGAACATAGCCGAACATGATCGTGCCGACGAACAGACCGGCGAACAAGGCGAAGACGAAGGTGCCGATACCGGCGACGCCGAACTGCGCCAGCACACTGAACGGTCCGAGTGACTCGGCGGAGAACATGCCCGCCTTGGCCAGTCCGGGGGCGATATAAGCCGTCAGGAACAGATCGTAGACTTCAAAGCAATGGCCGAGCGAAATCAGTGTGACAAGCAGCCAGACGTGGCGGGCGGACGGCAGTCTGTCCAGGCGAGCCGCGATAGACCCCGCGGTAGTGACACTCATGGAGACCTCCTGATCGTGCCGGTTCGTACTGTCGCCGGCTTGCCGCCTATCCGGAACCAGGAACGTTGCTTCGTCAAGAGCCGCCGCTGTCACGGCTCGGTTGGATCAGTTGTCCGCCGGACGGTTTTCGGTGCGGCGGCAGGCCTGGCAGATCGCTGTGTTGGCCTGTTTCCAGGCTGACCGGCGGAGTTCGCAATGATACCTGCCAGCGTTGACGTTGAATTGGCATGCGCGCCGGGCTGACGTGGCGGCTGCACGCGAAATCAACATCATGCCAGCGAGGCGGCCGTCGCTGAGGAGGTGAAATCCGGGTGTCCGGCAGGACGCGCCGAAATAGTAACGAGGCGCCGCATCAAAGCGGTCGAGATCGCGCGTCGCGGGCCGGCCGTTACGTGGGAAACAGCGCCGACCTCTCTGTGCGAGCGCTCACGTGGGCCAGCACGCCGCCGGTTTGTCTGAGCACTCACGCGGCGGGCATGCCGCCGGCGATGCCCGTGGTCCGCGCACGGGTCGCGGCGCCGCGCCGGTCGGCGGGATCGGTGCCGCCAAGCGCATGCCGGAACCCGGGTACCGACTGACGCGCGGGCAGCACGTCCGTGCCGCTTATCCCGCCGCGCCGCCCGCCAGCATGGTGATCTGGGCGTGCAGCCGCGCACCCACCGCATCCCAGGTAAACAGCTCTCGCCCGCGCTGATATCCGGCCTGTCCCATGGCGCGCGCACGTTGGGGATCCGCCAGCAGTGCCGCCAGAGCCTCGGCCAGCGCGGGAGGGTCGTTCGGCGGGACCAGAAGGCCCGTCTCGCCGTCCGCCACCATGCCGGGAAAGCCGCCGACCCGCGTGGCGATCACCGGCAGCCTGAACGCCATGGCCTCAACGGATGCCACCGCGGACGGCTCGACCACGCTCGGCAGACAGAATATCGACGCGTCCGCCAGCAGCGCCGCCACCTGGGCACGCGGGATCAGTCCCATCGCCCGAGCTTTGGGATGCGACAGTGCCGGCGCGCATCCGGCGATCGTCAGCGTCGCCTGTGGAAAGCGTGTCGCAACGCTGTCGAACGCCTGCAGCAGTGTTGGGCCGCCTTTGCGCTCCCACTCGATGCCGACGAACAGGATGCGCCCCGCCGCGTAGCGCTCGAGCGCGTCTGACGACGGCGCGGCGGCGACGTTCGCTCCGATCAGGATCGTCGTCACCCGCTGCGGATCGCAGCCATACGCCTGCACCAGGGTCCGCTCGACATGGGCGGCGCTCACCAGGATGCGGTCGGCCCGAAGGAACAACGCGCGCTCCAGGCGCAGCAGCCCCGCCGAACGGAACAGGCGCGGGTCGCTGTGCGGGTATTCGCGGTGACTGGCGATCGTGTGGTCAGTGTAGATGACAAACGGCCGCCCGGGCAGTGCGGCGTTGAACAGCCCCTGGGTCTGCAGCACGAACTCGAAGCTCGCTGCCTCCGGCCCGAACCGCCTGACAATCGCCTCCGACAGATGGCGGAACATGAACGGCGTCAGAAAGAAGAAGGCATGCCGCGCGGAGGGGTTGGACAGCACCGACGGGCCGTAGGTCATGACTTCAAGCAGCGCGTTCAGCGCGGTCACGCCGAAGCGGCGCTTGACGTAGTCCTTCACGTCGAATGTGACGATCTCGTGATCCGGGAAGCGCGCGTGCAGCTGGTCGAGAATGCGCTCATTGGTATGGGAGAATGAGCCCAGCTTCACAAAGAGGATGCGTCGCCGGCGTTCCGGCCTGATCGGGCTGGGTGCGGGATCGAGCGCGAGCGGCGCCCGTTGCGGCGATGGTATGCTCGAAGATGTCAGCGACATGCGTGGGGCTCGCAGGGCGGGCGGCGGAGGATGCCGACGATGGCGTGCGGTGTGAGGGCGGGTTTGGCGCAACGGGGTGAAGCGGAGGGGGGCGGTGCGCAGGAGGGTGGCGCAATGAGAGGGCACGCCGCGGCGGGTGCCGTCCGGCCCGGCCCGTGGCGGCCAGGTCTGAGTGAGTGCCGATGATGCATGAGGAGAAGTGCAGTCACACCTGGTGTTGCGGTGATGCCGGCGGTCCCGCGGTGGGGGCCGGGTGCCCGTCGGATCGCCACACGGTTGCGGGTAGGGTCAGGGGATGGTCTGACCGCGTCGATATGGCGCTGTCCGGTGGAGACCGGAGATAACGAGCCAGTCATATCCGTTCACAATAGCTGCATTCCGTCGCTGCCCGAGGCTTCGGCACGCAACCGTCGGCAATTCCGCGACGGCTACGCTGCGCCGAATATTTCGTTATGGACACATTCATGCGTGGCGGCGAATGGTGGCTCGCAAACCGTTGAGAACGTCCTCACCCGGGTCTTGCCCAAGCGCTTGGGGATCGCCATGTAGCCCCGTCATGCAGAACCTCACCAACGCCGCTGTCGACCCGATTGGGTGGCACGGCACAACCATCCTGTGCGTAAGGCGGGATGGCAAAGTGACCATGGCCGGTGACGGCCAGGTCAGTATGGGACAGACCATTGTCAAGGGTAACGCACGGAAGGTCCGGCGCATCGGCGCGGGCGGCACCGTGATCTCGGGCTTTGCCGGGGCTACGGCGGACGCGTTCACCCTTCTTGAGCGACTCGAAAGCAAGCTCGAGCGATACCCCAACCAGCTCGAACGGGCTTGCGTGGAACTCGCCAAGGACTGGCGAACCGATCGCTATCTGCGCCGGCTAGAGGCGCTGATGGCGGTGGCTGACAAGGACCGCAGCTTCACCCTCACGGGCAACGGCGACGTGCTGGAGCCGGAGGATGGCGTCATCGGCATCGGATCGGGCGGCAACTATGCCCTGGCGGCGGCTCGCGCGCTGATGTCGGTTCCGGACCTCTCGGCCGAGGAAATCGCCAGGCGGTCGATGAAGATCGCCGCGGACATCTGTGTCTACACCAACGGCAACGTCATTATCGAGTCATTGTAAATGGACGTCCCCACCTACTCCCCGAGAGAGATCGTCTCGGAACTTGACCGCTTCATCGTGGGACAAGGCGACGCGAAACGGGCAGTCGCCATCGCTCTGCGTAACCGCTGGCGCCGGCAGCAACTGCCGGAAGGCATGCGGGAAGAGGTTGTACCCAAGAACATTCTGATGATCGGCCCGACCGGCTGCGGCAAGACGGAGATCGCCCGCCGGTTGGCCAAACTGGCGCAGGCCCCGTTCCTGAAGGTCGAAGCCACCAAGTTCACCGAAGTCGGCTACGTTGGCCGCGACGTGGAAAGCATCGTCCGCGATCTGGTCGACGCCAGTCTGAACATGCTGCGCGAGGCCAGCCGAAAGGGCGTGCAGGCAAAGGCCGAGACCGCTGCCGAGGAACGCCTCATCACCGCCCTCGTCGGTGAGGAGGCCGCCGCTGACACGCGCTCCAAATTCCGCCGCATGCTGCGCAATGGTGAGTTCGAGCAGAAGGAGGTTGAGGTGTCGGTCGCCGACAGCGGCGGCTCGCCGATCGGCCAACTCGACATGCCCGGCATGCCGCCCGGTCAGGTCATCAACCTGTCCGAGATGATGAAGGGCCTGATGGGCAACCGTCAGCAGCAGAAGCGGCGGATGACGGTGGAGGCGGCGCGCCGCGTCCTCGAGGCCGAGGAGGCCGACAACCTGCTCGACAACGACGCGCTGACCAAGGAGGCGGTCGCGCACGCCGAGAACAACGGCATCGTCTTCCTCGATGAGATCGACAAGATCTGCGCCCGCACCACCGAGGGCGGCTTTCGCGGCGGCGATGTCAGCCGGGAAGGGGTGCAGCGTGACCTGCTGCCGCTGATCGAGGGTACGACCGTCAACACCAAGTACGGCCTGGTGAAGACCGACCATATCCTGTTCATCGCATCCGGCGCTTTCCACCTTGCCAAGCCGTCCGATTTGCTGCCGGAACTGCAGGGCCGCCTGCCGATCCGGGTCGAGTTGTCACCACTGTCTCGCGCCGATCTGCGGCGGATCCTGACGGAGCCGGAGCACTCGCTGCTGAAGCAGTACTCGGCCCTGCTGGGAACCGAGAGCGTGACGCTGGACTTCCGTGACGACGCCGTCGACGCCCTGGCCGATCTGGCTGCCGATATCAACGATCGCGTTGAGAACATCGGTGCCCGGCGTCTGCACACGGTACTGGAGCGGCTGCTCGAGGACATCAGCTTCACCGCGACCGACCGTGGCGGTGAGACGTTTGTCGTCGATGCCGCCTACGTGGCCGAGAAGGTGGCGCCGTTGGCGCAAAAGGGCGACCTGAGCCGGTTCATTCTCTAACCTCCAACCGGTTGCCGGTCCGATCGGGGCCAGTCGGCCGGGACAATCACTGAAACAGGGGCGCGTCGAGCAATCGTCGCGCCCTTTCTGTCGTTCGGCATCAGCCGGCGGCACCAAGCCTGGGGGCACCAAGCCTGGGGGCACCAAGCCGGGGGCACCAAGTCGGCGGTATCAAACTGGCGGCACCAAACTGGCGGCGCCTCGACCTTTGGCAGGTGCCTCCGCGACGGATCGCTCACTCCCGTCATGGTGGCGGCCGCCGTCATCCACGCCTTTGCCCGGATCGCCACTGGAGACCTGAATGACAGCCGCCACCACAACTGCCGCCCGGTACGCTGCGCGGCGACCGGCCGGCACGAGGCGGGGCGCAACGACACGAGCGCGCGGACGCAACCCAATCTCAAGGCGGACTCAGCGAAGGCAACCGGCAGACCTCAGCACTTCGAGCGCGGCGCGATGGTCCGGTCCCGTGGCGGTGATGACCGCACGGCCACCATCCACGTTTTTCGCAAGGTCTGGCCCTGCAAGGCGCGGGGTGGTCAGCCTTTGCCGACCATGACAATGCGAGGCCTGTGCGCCGTGCCAGGCAACGCGATATATTCGCGATATATTCCTGTGCGACGCCTCAGCTTAGTACCGCGTTAACCACTCGCCGGTAGCCTCACGGCCGAGCCTGAGGGCTGGAGTGGGATGGACAATGACCACCGGCGACCGGTCGGAGCAGCTACGGACAGTGTTGCAGGCCCTCGAAGGCGGCAATTGCGCCCCCGCTGAGCGCGTCGGCCGCCGGTTGGTCGAACTGCGCCAGGACGATGCGGATGCCCAGATCCTATTGGGCTTTGCCCTCGGGGCTCGCGGCGACGCCGTACAGGCGGCCGCATGGCTCGATCGCGCCGCTCGCGCCCGCCCACTTCGCGCCCATCCGGGCTGCGACCTGGCGGCGTTGTTGCTGCGCCTTGGCCGCCCTCAGTCCGTCGCGCCGCAGTTTCGGGCCTGTCTGGAACTGGCGCCCGACGACATCCGCCTGCGGTTTGGTTTCGCGGAGTTCCAGCGCGATGTGGGAGCGTCGCCGGATGAAGCCATTACGCTGCTTGCGCCGGTTCTGCTGGCCTGTCCCGACAGCGCCCGGGCCCATTTCGCGATGGGTCTGGCCCTGGTCGAGGCCGGGCGGTTCACCGCGGCAGCCGAACGCTTCCGCCGCACTATCGCCCTCGATCCGGCGCCTGCACTGGCTTGGGCGAACCTCGGCATGGCGCTGGAGGTGGAGTGCCAGTTCGATGCGGCGCTCGCGGCCTATGACGCGGCTCTGGCCCGCACTCCGGACAGCAGGCAGATCAGGACCAACCGTGCGGTTGCGCTGCTGCATGCCGGACGGATGGCGGAAGCTTGGCAGGATCCGGACTGGCGGTTTGCGCCGCCGGGGAACGATCTGGTGTCGCTGCCGTCCGACAGGTTGCTGCCGCCGCTGTCTCGAATGCCCGATCTGACCGGCCGGGTGGTGCTGGTGATGCAGGACGAGGGCCTGGGAGACACGCTCCAGTTCCTGCGCTATCTGCCACTGCTGGCGGCGCGTGGTGCCCACGTCATCGTCGCGGTTCCGCCCGAACTGGCGCGGGTGCTGCGGACCGTTCCGGGCGTCGCGGCCGTGCCGGACCATGGCGCCCCGGTGCCCGACTACGACTTCCACTGCTCGTTCAACAATCTGCCGCGGGCGTTCGAAACGACTCTGGCAACGGTCCCGGCGGACATTCCCTATATTGCGCCGGACCCGGCGCTGGCGGCGTACTGGGCCCGACGCCTGCCGCCGGACGGAGCTTTGCGCGTCGGCCTCGTGTGGGCGGGCGCCGCGCGGCCATGGCAGCCCGGGACGACCAATCTTGAGCGCCGGCGCAGCACCAGCCTGGCGGTCCTGGCGCCGCTCGCCGCGGTCCGCGGCGTCCGTTTCGTCAGCCTGCAGAAAGGTCCGGCATCGCACGAGGTGCAGACCCTGGGCGACCTGTTCGATCTGTTCGATCCGATGCAGGAGGTCCACGATTTCGCCGACACCGCCGGCATCGTCGCCAACCTCGACCTGCTGATCAGCGTCGACACCTCGGTGGTGCATCTCGCCGGGGCGATGGGCAAGCCGGTCTTCCTGCTGGATCGCTACGACAATTGCTGGCGCTGGCTCAGCGGGCGCGAGGACAGCCCCTGGTATCCCGGTCTGCGCATCTTCCGCCAGCAGCGGAGCGGTGAATGGGCTCCTGTCGTCGCCCGTGTCGCGGCGGCGCTCGCCGAGGCCGTCGCCGGGGTGAGGTCCGCTTCAGGCGGAGGCGGCGGTCCCCGCCTTGACGCCGGCCCGGCGCGCCAGCACATCCCGTGCATGAGTGATCCTTTCGTCCAACCCGAAGAACCCACGGCCGCCGCAGCGATCGAGGCGATTTCCGAAGACCTCAGCCTGTTCGACGACTGGATGGAACGCTACGAGTTCATCATTGGCATGGGCCGCAAGCTGCCGCCGTTCCCGGACGCATGGGCCAACGACGCGCACCGCGTGCCTGGCTGCCAGAGCCGCGTCTGGATGGAGGCCATCCTGCGCGACGGCAGACTGTATTTTGCCGGTCTGTCCGATGCGGCCATCGTCTCCGGCCTCGTCGCGCTGTTGCTGCGGGTCTACTCCGGCCGCTCGCCCGATGAGATCCTGGCGACCGACCCGGTCTTCCTGAAGGATCTCGGCCTGCTGGAGGCGCTGTCCACCAACCGCGGCAACGGCATTGCCGCGATGGCGCGCAAGGTCCGGGAAGTCGCCGCCATGCAGCGCGCCGGCTGAGCCCACCATGTCGGCGGCCGCGCGGGTCGCCGCGTTCCTCGGCGCCTATTTTGCCGCGAATGCGATCAACGCCTTCATGCCGCTGTGGTTCGCCGACCGCGGCCTGTCCGCCGCCGCCATCGGGCAGGTGCTCGGCGCGGCGGCGCTGCTGCGGGTCCTGGCCGGTCCCGGGTGGGGCAATGTCGCGGATCGCCTCGGCCAACGGCGTCCGGTCCTGTTCTTTGCGGCGTTCGTGGCCGCCGGTCTAGGCGCGTCCTACGTTGCCGCCACCGGCTTTCTGCCCCTGCTGCTGATCGCCGCGGGACAGGGCATCGCCGCCAGTGCGATCAATCCGCTGGCGGACTCGCTCGCGCTGGCCCTCGCGCGGGAGGGACGGATCGAATACGGCCCGGTCCGAGCCGTCGGGTCCGCGACGTTCATGGTCGCGACGGCGGCGGCTGGATGGCTGCTGAACCGCCTCGGCTCCTGGCTGGTGCCATGGCTGCTGGTCGCCGGGTACGGGGCAGCCGGGGTGTTCAGTGTGTTCCTGCCCGAGGCCGCGACGCCGCCGGCGGCACCGCGGGCGTTCGCAGGCCTGATGCTGTTTCGGAACAAGCCGTTCCGCCTGGCGGTGGGCTGCACCGCGCTGATCCAGGGCGCCCACGCGGCGTACTACGGGTTCGCCGCGTTGCTCTGGCGCTCCCAGGGCATGAGCGACACGGTCATCGGTCTGCTGATCGCCGAGGGCATAATCGCGGAAATCCTGCTGTTCGCGCGCGGCCGCCACCTGGTCGAGCGGCTGGGGCCTCCTGGCCTGACCGCCTGCGCGGCGGGAGCCTCGATCGTACGATGGTCGGTGACTGCCATGGGGCCACCGTTGCCGGTGCTGGTTGTGGTGCAACTCCTGCACGCCGCGACCTTCGCGATGCAGCATCTTTCGGCCATGCTGGTGCTGAGCCGGTTCATGCCTACCGAACGCGCAGCGACTGCGCAGGCCTTGCATGCGGCGTTCGGATACGGCGCGCCGAGCGGCCTGATGATGCTGCTGTCCGGCTGGCTCTATGCGCGATATGGCGGCCTGGCTTTTCTGGCGATGACGGCCGCCGGGGGTGCTGCTCTGTTCCTGGTCAGGCCGCTGTCGCGGATGACCGGCCGGCCGGTCGCCGCGCTGGCGCGTTGAAGTCCGCCACCCGGCCGGTCGCCGCGTCGGGGTCCGCTGCCCGGACGGTCGCCGCTTTGAAGCCCGCCACCCGGGGCAGTCGCGGCGTCGGGGTCCGCTGCCCGGACGATCGCCGCGTTGAAGTCCGCCACCCGGCCGGTCGCCGCGTTGAAGTCCGCCACCCGGGCGGTTCAGGCAGCATCAAGCAGACAGGGCGCTGCGGCACCCTCCTTGCGTCATCACCGGGCTCGGCCCGGTCACCCACGACTGTCTTTGGAAACACCGCAGTGGATGGCCCCTGCGGCCCTTGCCCGCCTCCATGACACACGGAGCGAGCGACCCCATTTGCGCGGCCCAGCCTGGGACCTGTCTTGGCGCTGTGCCCCAGCCGCGTCAGGAAAATCTCACCGGCCGAGCTCCAGGCGCGCAGGCCAGCGGAAGGCTTAGGCCGCGGCGCTCCTCCCGGGAGCCCCCGGGGTGACCCGCCCAACGCGCGCTACCGGCGTTCCTGTCCACGAAGGAAGTCGATGAGCCGCGCCGCCAGCAGGCCGGTCGCGCCCTCCCATCCGGCGGAATCCACGTCGGCTTCGACCTGCCGTGTCAGCACCTCCTGATACACGCCTTTTGCCAGCAGCCGGTGCGCGGTCTGCGCCACGGACGGCGGATGAATGTAGTCGTTCCCCGGGATGACGAGGGCCGGCGCGCCGATCGTGCGCATGTCCGTCGGACTGATCCCGGCGACCGGAAAGTCGCAACCCGCGCGGAATCCGCCCAGCCAGTTTGTCATCGCGGCAGCGAAGCGCGCGGCGCCCATCTGCCGCAACGTCGCCGCACTCCGCGGATTAGCCTCCGCCATCGCCGCGAAGTGTTCGGTGGCCAGCACCGCCTCGATCCCGCCCGCGGCCACTGCCTCGAGGTATTGCCCGTAGTAATTGAAGGCGAGCCGTTCCGCCGCGAACGCCCCGCCGGTGACCCGCCACAGCAGCAGGGCCTTCACCGCTTCAGGGTGATGCAGCGCCAGCAACAGCGATAACCGAGCGCCGGAAGACGAGCCGGCGACGTAGGCGGGCCCGGTGCCAAGTTCGCGCAGCAGCGCCAGCAGATCCTCCGCCTGCTCGTCGCTTTCGTTGCTGCCGGGGAAGCCGATGCCCGAGGCGCCCGTGTTGCGCCGGTCATAGATGAGGACGCGATACCCTGCCTCGGCGACCAATTCCGCCAGACCCCGTTCGGCGGCGAGGCCGCGCCGTCCGCCCGGCGTGACCGCGACCCAGGGGCCACTCTCGCCGACAGACTCGAAGACGATGTCGACGCCTCGGATATTCTTAACTGGCATGTCCGGACCTTTTTCCCTCGGCGTCGTTCGACCGAAGCGGGATTTCGGCGTTGCAGGAGGCGACTGTCAATCGGTGTGGCGGTGCAGCGGCGTGCGACCGGCCGCCCGCGACGGCACCGGACGTGGCGTTTCCGCTAGTGTTCCTGCCCGAACGTTCGTCGTGCCAATGGATCAGTCCGTGACGAGGTTCGAATCGGCAAGACATCAGCAGACCATTGATGGCTGGTGTGGTTCATGGCTCTGAAGTCCGCTTTGGAGCGGATCCACAGCATGGCGGACTGCAGACCCACTGCGCTAGGGTCGCCGCAATAAAATGGGGAGAAGCCGCATGCGTCCGGAAGATGTCATCGCCGACAAGCGCCGTCCTTACACGGGGGCGGAATATATCCGGAGCCTGCGCGACGGACGCGAAGTGTATATCGACGGCGAGCGTGTGGCCGACGTCACCACACACCCGGCGTTCCGCAATTCCGTCCGCTCCATCGCTCGGCTGTATGATGCGCTGCACGATCCGAAGCGGCGCGACACGCTGACCTGCGCGACCGACACCGGTTCGGGCGGGTACACGCACAAATTCTTCCGCGTGCAGCGATCCCGCGAGGACCTGATCGCGGCGCAGGGGGCAATCGCCGAGTGGTCGCGGCTGTCCTATGGGTGGATGGGCCGCACCCCGGACTATAAGGCGGCCTACACCAATACACTCGGGGCCAACGCAGAATACTATGGACCGTACGCAGGCAACGCGCGCGCCTGGTACAAGCGCGCGCAGGAAAGCGTGCCGTTCATGAACCACGCAATTGTCAATCCGCCGGTCGACCGACATAAGCCAGCCGAAGAGAGCAAGGACGTTTTCGTCTGCGTGCAAAAAGAAGTTGATGGCGGGATCGTTGTTTCGGGTGCCAAAGTCGTTGCGACGTCCGCCGCGATGACCCACTACAACTTCATGGGCCAGTCCTCGAAGACGGCGACCGAGGATCTGGACATGTCGCTCATGTTTCTGGTCCCGATCGACGCACCCGGCCTGAAGCTGTTCTGCCGCACCTCCTACGAGCAGGCCGCTCGGCGCAACAGTCCGTTTGACTACCCGTTGTCTTCGCGATTCGATGAGAACGACGCGATTTTCGTGCTCGACAAAGTGTTCATCCCCTGGGAGGACGTTTTCATCTATCGCGACCCGGCGCGGGTGCTCAGCTTCTATCCACGCTCCGGCTTCACCAACGGCTTTCAGTTCCAGGGCTGCACCCGGTTCGCGGTGAAGCTGGACTTCATCGTCGGCTTGCTGGCCAAGGCCCTGCGCTGCACCGGCGGCGACGAGGCCCGCGGCAATCAAGTCCTGCTGGGGGAGGCGGTCGCCTGGCGTAACCTGTTCTGGTCGCTGTCCAATGCCATGGCGCATAACCCCAGCCACTGGAACGGCGATGCCGTGCTGCCGGATCTGAAGGCTGGTCAAGCGTATCGGGTGTTCGCCCCCGATGCCTACCCCCGCATCAAGGACATCATCGAGCGGACGGTGACTTCCGGGCTGATCTACCTGCCGTCTTCGGTTAAGGATTTCGCCAATCCGGCGATCGATCCGTATCTACGGCAATATGTCCGCGGCTCGCATGGGATCGCGTACAAGGAGCGGATCAAGATCATGAAACTGCTGTGGGAATGCGTTGGCACCGAGTTCGGCGGCCGGCACGAGCTCTACGAACGCAACTACGCCGGCGGCTGGGAGGATATTCGGGCCCAGACCCTCACCGGGGCGGAAAGAGGCGGCGATATGGCAAAGATGGAGGCTCTGGTCGATCAGTGCATGGCGGACTATGACGAGAACGGCTGGACGGGCGACACATGGGTCTGACCGCGACCGCTGCCTGCGTGCGAAAGTCCGACTCACGCATGCCGGTCGCCGTGCCCTGCCATCAAAGGCCGCACGCCTCTTGCTATCGCGCCAACGGCTGCCGGTCTGCCTGCGTTGCGGCGGTGGCTTCCAACCCTGGTCATCGGCGAGGCGTCCGGCCTCCGCCACATCGCGGCGGAGCCTTCCGGTCCCTTGCCATCCGGGCCACGGCGTCCGACCATCGTCATGACGCCGCACGCCGCACGCCGCACGCCGCACCCACGGCTTCGCTATCGCCACTGCGACACGCGAACGCCGATCTGTGTCAGCAAGA
>DASWON010000418.1:0-13961 GCA_036398735.1 Rhodopila sp. | reverse complement strand
GGCTCAACACGGCGTGCGACGGCACCGCGGAGCCCACGATGCGGCAGCGCTGGCGCGAACCTGAGAGCGGCAGCGCCTGGGGGAGCCGAGCATGCGGCGCCTTCCACCCCGCGGAATCGATGGCGGGCGGAACTAGGGCGTTGCAAGTGCCCGGGCAACCTGTGAGAGACGCCGCTGGAGCAACTTAGGACCCGCGGAGAAATACCCGCTCCATCAAGAAGGCATTAAAGGCTGGAAGCGGCTCCGATTTTCCACGAATGTTGATGAGCTTATTTTTCGGCAAGCCCTTACGGCGCGCCGGTGCCGTGGAACCAATAGGGCGGCAACGTCAGAGCGACCCCCGGCGACTGCACCTGCGAAACCAGTGGCGCGTCGCGTCTGGCATGACAACTCGATCGCTTGGCGGGTCGCTGCGCTCTCCCTGTGGATTAGTCTAGGTCGAACCCCCGTCGATCGGAATTGTCGCGCCGCTGATGAAGCCTGACTCACCACGCAGCAGGAACTCGACCAGCGCGGCGACTTCGTCGCCTGTACCGGAACGACCCACCGGAATCCCGTCGAGCATCCCCGAGCGCATTTCGTTCGACAACCGGTCAAACCGATCGCGAATGCGGGTACCGGCCTCGCCCATGATCAAGCCTGGTGCCAGAGCGTTCACCGTAATCCCATCGACCGCAACGTCCTTGGCCAGCTGCGACGTGAAGCCGATCAATGCCGACTTGGCGGTAGCATAAGGTAGCCGTGCCGTGACGGTGGTCGGCGGCCCCTTGCTGCCGCGCGCCGCTGACGAGGCGAACACGACCACCCGGCCAAATCCTTCCCGGCGCATATGCGGGATAACCGCTCGGCAGAAAAGGAATGTGCTCTTTATGTTCAACGCGATCACGTGATCCCAGACCGAGGTTTCAATCGACTCGATTTCGAAAGCTTCGGTTGGACCGGCGCCGCCCGCAACGTTCACCAGACCGTCGATCGACCCGAACAGCGTGAGCGCCTTCTGGGTCGCGGCCTCGACCTGCACCGGGTCGACCACATCGGCAACGAACGTCGATACGCGCCCACCGGTCCGCGAAGTCTGTTCGATCTCAGCCAGAGTCGCGGCGTTCACATCCACCGCCAGCACGTCGCATCCCGCAGCCGCCAGCCGTTCCACCGTCGCGCGGCCTATCATGCCACCGCCACCGGTGACGATCACCGATTGGCAGGCTCGCCCCATGTTACCTGTCATGTCGCACTCCGATCGATAGCTTGAGACCTGTGACGCCCGGCGGCGCTGCTTGTAATGGACAAAGTCCGGTGTCAGGATCCGCGTGATCCGTTCACCAGCCCTCGGTGAGCCGATTAGCCCAACGCCTGAGAGCCAGGCGCTGGGATCGGACCGCTAGCGACCGCCGGCGACCGGCAGAGTCGTTCCGGTGACGTAGGAGGCCTCATCCGAAGCGAGATACAGCACAGCGTCGGCGATCTCACGCGGCTTGCCGATGCGGCCCATCGGGACGAGAATGTGCGGGCTGTAGGCACTCGTCGTGCGCAACGCCTCGAATCCGGCCCGCGTGCGTTCGGTATCGATCGGACCGGGTGCAACGGCGTTGATCCGGATGCCGTGTTCGGCGAGTTCCATCGCGGCGTCGCGAATGAACCCGTGAATGCCGGCCTTCGCCGCGGAATACGCAGCGCCGCCTGAATGCAGCGCGGTCCATGGCGTACCTTCGCGCGACCCCGACGACATGCAAACGATCGCCCCAGATCGTTGCGGCATCATCGTCCGCAGCACGGCGCGTGTGCACAGGAACGCCGAGCGCAGGTTCAGCCTGATTGTGAAGTCCCAGTCAGCCGCGGTCATGTCCCACAGCTTGGCATTGCGCGAACCGCCGACATTGTTGACGAGGATGTCGATCCGGCCATGCGCCGCAACGATTTGAGCGAACGCATCATCCACCGCGCGTTCGTCGGTGACGTCGCCAATGAATGTTGACGGCGCCGACCCCAGGGCGCTGACACGCTCCACCGTCCCCTGCAAACGCTCGGCATCCATGTCGAGAAGAGCGAGCGTCGCCCCTTCCTCGGCGAAACGTTCCGCGACGGCGGCACCAATCCCAAGTGCCGCCCCAGTCACCACCGCAACTTTACCAGCCAGACGCGCCATTGCTTCCACCCCTCTTTATCAGGTCCGTCAGGCGGCCTGGTCCTTCTGCTGCAAATGCAGATAATTCGTCCGCTGGAACCAGTCAGAATACTGCGCCACGGTCATCGCCTCGTACTTCGGCGGACGGCTCTCGCTTTGACACGTGTCAAGACAGGCTACCATCGTGTCGGAGTTGGCGTTGAGAAAGAACGGAATGGCATAGCGCTTGCCGCCGGAACGATTGATCACGCGATGCGGCGTCGAGACGAACACGTCATTCGACCATCTGGCCAGCGTGTCGCCCGTGTTCACGACAAACACGTCGGGCATGTAGGGCACGTCGAACCAGGTGCCATCCTTCATCCGGACCGACAGGCCGTTCACCGGATTGGCCGGCAGGAAGGTGATGAAGTTGCCATCGGTATGCGGAGCGACGCCGAATTCGTTGTCCTCCAGCACCTCGGTGTGGGGATAGTGCGACAGGCGCAGCGTCATTTCAGGAGTCTTGAACGCCTCGTCGAAAAATGTCGCCGGCAGGCCGAGGGCACGCGCATAAATCGGCACCAGCCGGCGCCCCATATCCTCCATCGCCTGCATGTAGCGCAGAGTCGCGACGCGGAACTGGGGCAGATCCTGCGGCCACTGGTTTCGGTGTCCCGGCGGGCGGCCGCGCTGCAGCGCCGCTTCCTCGGATTCCCGCTTGAGAAAAAACGCCTCATTGAGGTTCGGCTTCGTATTGACGTTGACCTTGCTGGTCTTGGTGATGCTGCCCTTGATCGGCATGTAGCCCACAGTTTCGGCGTTGGCCTTCAGGGCAAGCTTCGCCTCCATCGGCTGAGCATGGAAGCTCGCGGCGGCTTCATACGTGGCCTCTATCAGGTCGTTGCTGATGCCGTGTCCGGCCAGAAAATAGAACCCGACCTCCTCATTGGCGTAACGGAGTTCGGCGGCTGTCGCCTCCAGTGCGCCAGGTTCCCCGCGCAACACCGCCGAGACGTCGATCACCGGCATCCGCCCGCCGACCATCTCGGGCATTCGTGGACTGGGGGCTACGTCATCCATCTTCCGTCTCCGCTGGCAATGTAGCTACACCGTTATCCACGAAACGGATGGACCGCAAGTGTCCGGCCGGCCGGACGGCTATTTTCGCTCCATATTCCAGAATACCGGGAACCCGAACGGCACCACGCCGTGCAGATCCGAACGATACGCCATGGGGGCGGAAAACTGCCCGGCGAGGACGTAATTGACGTTGCTGTGGAACTCAGCCTGGATCTGAGCCGCGAGATCCTTCTGCTGGGCCGGATCGGAGGTTTCGGAATAGCGGCGCAGCAACTCCGTCATCTTGGCATCGCAGTACCAGCCGGGATTGCTGTCAGAGCAGTTGTACGACACCGCGGGATCGGAGATCGGATTAACCAGATCGATGCCATTCCAGACGATCGGCGCCACGCTCCAGCCGCCCTTCTCCACCGGATCACGGCTGCGCCGGCGCTGCGCCACGGTGGCGAAGTCCGACGTCCGGAAATCGACGTTGAAACCGGCCCTGCGCATTTGATCCGAAACGATCAGCCCGACGGGATCGAGTAATGCTGACGTAGCGGCGTGCAGGAACACCACCGGCTCATTCTTGTACCCTGCCTGCTTCAACAACTCCCTCGCGTGCTCGGTGCCAGCAGAGCGATAGACGTCAGTCCCGGCGTCCGTGCTACCCGGCGCGTTGCACATGTAGATCGAAAGACATTTCGGCAAGTACATGTTCTTCGGCAGGCCCATGCCCGCCATTACCTCCTCCTGCCCCACTGCAGCCTGCAAGGCCCGGCGCATCAGCACATTGTTGAACGGTGGCTGCAGGTGATTGATGCTGATGACGGTCATCATCTGCTCGATGCCATGTTGCGACGTGACGGTAATGTCGGGATCACGCCGCAGCGCTTCGATGAAGTCGAACGGCACGACCTCGAGCAGATCGAGTTCGCCGGTTTGCAGGGCGGCGACGCGCGTCGCCTGGTCCGGCATGCTGACAAGGTCAACCCGATCGACCCGCACCACCTTGCCGCCTGACAACCCGTCCGGCGGTTCCGGGCGAGGGTGATAGTTTGGATTGCGATCGAAGATGGCGCGATCACCCGGCCGCCATTCACTGCGCCGGAACAGGAACGGGCCGGAACCCACGACCTCCGGCACCGGCGCGTCGACATCCAGCTTGGCCAGCCGCGCAGGCATCATCACCGGAATGATGTTTCCGGGTTTGCCGAGAGCATCGATAACAAACTCGAACGGCCGGTTCAGGCGCAACTCGAACGTCGACGCGTCCACGATCTGGAAATCCTGCGTCGCCTGAAGCAGCAGGGCGCCGAAGGATTCCCGCTTCGCCCAGCGGCGAATGGAGGCCACGCAGTCCTCGGCGGTGACCTTGGTGCCGTCGCTCCAGAGCAGACCGTCCCGCAGGCGGAACGTGTAGCTCATGCGGTCCTCACTGATCTGCCAGCCCTGGAGCATCTGCGGGTGGTAATGGCCGGCGTTGTCGATGGCGACCAGCATGTCGTAGACCATGTAGGCGAAGACCCGCGTCGCGTTGATCGTCGTAACGATCGGGTCGAGGATCTGCAATTCGGTGTTCAGTGACGCCCGGACGGTGCGGTCCTGGGCTCTTGCAGTCGCCAGTCGTGGGGCCAGCGGTGTCGCCGCCAGAGCGGCGCCCAGCGCCAGCAACACCGCGCCGCGGCGCAACCCTTGCCGGGACCGGGGGCGCACGCCTCGTTCGGTAGTCATACTGGTTCACCCCCTCCGGACGTTCCAGAACAGCACGAAGCCATCGAGCATATCCTTGATATTGGATCGAAACGCGACCGGTTCGTAAGCAAAACCGAGCGGATAGTAGGGTACGTCGGTGAAGGCCTGGTTCTGCATCCGGACTGCGATCTTCTGCTGGGCTGGAAGGTCCGGAGCCTCAAACCACGCGTCACGCAGGGTTTCGAGTGTCGGACTCTCGGGCCAGCCGAACCACGCCTTCCTGCCGTTGCCGCGCAGCGCGAGATCAACCGCCGGGGAGGCCAGATCAAGCCCGGTGAACCCGGTGCAGAACAGGTTCCAGCCGCCTTCGGCTGGCGGCTTGGTGTTCGCCCGCCGCTGAACGACGGTCCCCCAATCCATGGCCTGGTAGTCGACATCGATGCCAGCCCGCTGCAGCGTATCAGCCGCCACGTCGGACATCGCTTTGCGCGCCGGCCCATCCACACCCGCCAGCAGAACGACCTTCTCGCCGTTGTAGCCTGCCGCGGCCAGCGCGGCCTTGACCTTGTCGTAGTCGGGCGGCCCTTTTGGCAACGAAGATGCGGCCGTGCTGCTGGCCAATGGTGTTCCCGGGCTGAAAAAGCCACACGGCGTTTTCCACAGCGACGTGTCGGAGCCTGCGATCGCCGTCATGAACGCGTTCTGGTCGATGGCGCCCATCAAGGCGCGCCGGACTGCCGCATTGTCAAACGGCGGATAAAGGTGATTGGGCCGCATCACGCGGCAGTCGCCTGTCGGGTCTTTGATCGCGACCCTGATGCCGCCGGTCTTGCGCAACAGCGGGATAAGGTCGCTGTCAGGGGTTTCCCACCAGTCGACCTCTCCCGACTGCAGCGCCGCGGAGGCGGTTTCGGCGTCGGGCACCACCCGCCATTCGACCCGGTCGAAGTGCGCGATCTTCGGTCCGGATGTCCAGTTCGGTACGCCCTCCGGCCGCGGCTGATATTGTTCGAAACGGGCATAGGCGACGAGCGAGCCCGGTACACGTTCATTCTGCAGGAAGCGGAACGGACCGCTGCCGACAATCTCGGTGACCTGGGTGAAGGCGTCCGTCATGGCGATCCGTTCCGGCATCATGGCACACATGAACGAGCCGGAATGACACAGCGCGTCCGGCAGAAGTGCGAATGGACGGTTGAGCCGGAACCTGATGGTCTTGTCGTCCGGTGCCGAGAGTTCATCGGTGTGCTGCATCAACGCCTGACCGAATCCATCGCGTACGGCCCAGCGCCGGATGCTGGCGACGCAGTCACGCGCCAGCACCTTTTCGCCGGTGTGAAACAGCAGGCCGTCTCGCAGGGTCAGCACCCAGGTCTTGTTGTCATCCGAAATGACATGGCCTTCGACCATTTGCGGCGTGGCCCTGAAGCCATCCTCGGGCCCGGTCTGTCCGTACAGCGTATCCCACACCATGAAGGCGTGATTGCGCGTGACGTAGGCGGTCGTCCAGATCGGGTCGATCACCGCGACATCGGCCTGCGGAATGAATTTGAGTAACCGATCCTCCGCCGCTCCCCCAATCGAGGGCATGGCGAGCTGCGTCGCCGCGGCCGCGATGAAACTACGCCGGTGCAAGGCTGTTCCCCGATTCATCGGCCCGCCTTTCGTTGGCTCCGTCTCTATTTTCGTTGGCCAGGTCTCTAAACTTGCCCGGTCTCCGGTCTCACCCGGTCTCCGATTGTACCCGGTCTCTGGTCGGCCTCGCCCTTCACTGACGCCTGCTTATCGAACGGCGTCGGGCGCGCAATGCGTCCGATGGACGGCGCATGCGTGGTCTCCGCACTCATGCGCGGATGTTTCAGCTCGTGAACACCTGGTTGTATTTCTCGAGGAGCTTGGCTCGGATCGGATTGATAAAGGTCCAATCAGGACTGAAGATCCCCATGTCCGTCATTTTGGCCTCCGGATAGGCCATGTATTTGACGACATCGGGCTTAAACGTCAGTCCCGGAATGGTTGGTGCCGTCAGCGTCGCCTCAGCCAGCACCTTTTGCGTCGTGGGATCGAGCATGTGGTTCATGAACGCGATGCCAAGATCGCGTTCCGGTGCGTTCTTGACGAGACTGACGCAATTGATGCCGGCGAAGGTCCCCTCGCGCGGATAGCACATCGCGACCGGCGCGCCCGTTACGGTGTACGGATTGACGCTCTTGGAATAGAACAGCCCCGCGACGTCGGCCTGGCCCTGCACCACCTGCATCACCGCCGTCTCGCTCTCGAACATGCTCAGCACGTTGGACTTCAGTGCCTCCATCCTGGGCCAGGCCTGCTCGATCAAGTACTGTGCTTCGGCGTAGGGCTTGCCAGTGGCCGCCGCCACGGCGGCGATCAGCAGGAACAGGCTCTGGGTTCCCTTTGGCGAATACATCAGAAAGCGGCCACGCAGCCGGGCATCCCACAGATCGCCGTAGCTGGCGACCGGCTTGCCGGTTTCCGTGTTGTAGGCGAGCCCGGCCGCCGACATCGCGAATGCGGCGCCATAGCCGTCGTAATAGATGAAACGTTCCATAACGCGATCGAGATTGGGCATCTGTTCGCGGGGCAGCTTTTCGATCAAACCCTCGCGCTTGGCCAACTCGATCCCGATGTCATCGACGAACATAACGGAATATTTGGGATTGTTCCGCGTCGCGCGCATCAGCGCGATCTGCCCGAGTGTGACCCCTTCGGTCGTATAGACCTTGCACTGCTGTTGTTCTTCGAATGGGGGAATGATCTGCTTGCGGACGACATCGGCCTGCTGGCCCGCGTAGATGCCAACGGTAATCGATCGCATCGCGGCAGTGGCTCGTCGTCCCAGGATCAGAGGCGTTGCAAGCGTTCCGCCAATCCCGCCAAGCAAGGCTCGACGTCTTATGATCCGGCTCATTGTTTGCTCCGTATCGACACCCATCGGCGCGTTCGTCGAGCGCGCCGGTCCATCCCGCCCGACGGCGGCAGCACCGGCTTGATCGTATATGCGTGGGTAGCACGTTCCGTGCCAGAAGATGGTTTGTGACAGCGGCAACCCCGTCCAGCCTCGGCACATCTGAAATCTCCGCCCCGGCCGGTGGTGGCGCTGCGGCGGCGCGGGAGGTGGTCAGGCGTGCTTCGACGGATGGACGCGCTGACAGGCCTGCCCAATGCGCAGAGCGGGGCTAACGGATCGCCTCAGGTGGCTCGCCGCTCAGTCGAGAGACCCAACATGCGCCACGTGAACGGGAATAGGGCATCGTTAGTTTAATTATAAGCCACAATGGCTATAATGTAGTCCTACCAAGTAAGGTAATGAACCGTATATAGGCATTGCGTCATTTGCTATCGCCGAGTTAATCTAATGGCACATCATCATATGGACGACATGTGAGCAACACGATGAAAATGACGCCAAATCGGCGGCGTGCTCAACGCAGCACCGGCCCGCGCGTTTCCGGCCCGTCGCGACGAAAGCTGCTGCAGACTGCCGGGGCAGCCGCCGGTTCAGGCATCATCACCGGATTTCCGGTCATATGGGCACAGAACATCAAGGATGTGGTGCTGCGTCATGCAGGCGCTCCGGTCACCGTCATTCCGGCCATCGGCGAACAGGCCAACAAGGACCTCGGCTTCACCGTCCAGATGCAGGCGAGCGAGAGCACCGACCTGCTCAACCGGTTTCTGTCCTCATCCTCCTCAATCGATTGTGCCGACGTCAGCATCACGTTCTTCAAATACCTGGTTGGCCGGAACGTTCTTCAGTCGATTCCGGTAAGCAAAGTGAAGGACTGGGACAAGACCATCCCCCTGTTCACCAAAGGCGAATACCCTGACGGCCGGAAAGCCTCACGCCAGGGCACCGCGCCGTACAGCGTTCTCTACGCCACTGACGCCAGCGGCCAGAAACTCAACGATGGACCGACCGAGTGGTTGACCGGCGTGCCGACCATAACGAACGGGGACACGCTGGGCATCAGACCCGACCTCGTGGGGCGCAAGATCACCAGTTGGGCCGATCTGCTGTCGCCTGATTTCAAAGGCCGAGCCGCGCTGCAGGAACAGCCGACCATCGGCGTGATGGACACGGCCCTGGCACTCGAGGCTCTGGGCGAGATCAAGTACGGCGACAAAGGCAACATGACCAAATCGGAGATCGACAAGACGATCAAGGTCATGACCGACTTCAAGAGAGCCGGGCAATTCCGCGCGTTCTGGGCGACGTTCGATCAGTCCGTCAATCTGATGGCCTCGGGCGAGGTCGTGATCCAATCGATGATCGCACCGGCGGTGACCGCCGTTCGCTCGCGCGGCATACCCTGCACCTTTCAGCCTTTGAAGGAAGGCTACCGCGGCTGGGCTTATGCCTTTGGTGTAATGAGCCATGTGTCGGGGCTCAAGCTCGACTGCTTTTATGAATACATGAACTGGTATACCAGCGGATTCCAGGGCGCGTTCATCGCACGCGAGGGCTACTACGCCGCACAGCCCGACAACGCACGCAAGTTTCTGACGGCATCGGAATGGGACTACTGGTACGGCGGCAAACCCGCCACCACAGACATTCTGAATCCATTCGGCAAGGTCATGGAAAAGCCGGGAGCAGTCCGTGACGGCGGCTCCTTCTGGGACCGCCTGGGCAACATTGCCGCCTGGAACGCGGTGATGGACGAAGACCGCTACCTCACACGCATGTGGGGACAATTCGTGACGTCCTGATGAAGCATTGGGCTTTGCCTGCGCCTGTCCTTCGCTGCTGACCCGCCCGTCGGGGGACGACCTGCAGCCAGAGAGCGGCCGGCCCCCCGTGCAGCATTGCTTTGAACCGTATCCGACATGACTGTTCCGCCGAGCGGAGGGTTGACGCAGCGATGAAACGGAGCATGCGTGAGGTTGTCCGTACAGTGGAGAGCCACCCCACGCATGCTCCGGACCAACAAGTATCCTGACAAACCATGATGCTGTGTGGATCATGTTCCCACGGTGCACCCTGGATGAGATTCGATTACGATGGACGCCAGAGTCGTCCGCCTTTCTGGTTGCGCAACTCGATACGATACCGTTGTCTCTGGTGCGGCGATGCAGCGTTATCATCACGGATCGACAACCTTGCAAAATCTCCCGGTCCGGGCGGAGCAAACGAAGTCGGTCGGCACAACCGGCCGCCGCCGGCTGACCGGCCCGCACCGGGGTGAAAGCCATGCCGCTGCTGTCACAAGGCTACCGGGGTGACCGGTTTCACATCAGGCCACCGGCTCGTTCAGTCCAGGGTTGAGGCCTCCACCGCCCACGTGGGCACAGCCCTCGTGCGGAGGGCCGCGGCATGCGCGACGACGAGCCACTTCCCGCGGCCTGCGCTCTCTCCGCCCATGGGTGCGGTATCCTGGACTGCCAGAAGCCTGCGCAGGATGCCACACCGGCGGTGCCACATGTCCCCGTAGCGGGAGAGAACCCCGCGAGTTCCACCGACCGCCCGGCGACCACGGGCACGCCTGGCATCATCATCGGGCCAGGAAGATTGCGCGGACACCCTCCGGCAGCCCCCAGAACCTCCGGGAGAGAGTCAAAAGGCCCTGCGTTTTCAAGAGGTCACTGGTGGGCGCACAAGGACTCGAACCTTGGACCCGCTGATTAAGAGTCAGCTGCTCTACCAACTGAGCTATGCGCCCACACCAGCGAGGGCCGGTTTCTACCAACCCTGACCGGCAATGCAACCCCCTTTCCGCCTCTCCCGCTCATGCGCCGGACAAAATCGCGTCCGCCATCTTCTCCGCCGTCATCAGCACCGGGAAGTTGGTATTGGCACACGGCACCACCGGGAAGACCGACGCATCCACCACCCGCAGTCCCTCAACGCCCCGCACCCGTCCCGCCGGATCGGTCACGGCCATCGGATCGTGATCGGAGCCCATGCGGCAGGTACAGGACGCATGCCAGACCCCCACCGCGGCTTTCCGGACGAAGCTCTCCAGCTTGTCGTCGTCAGTCAGCACGTCCTGGAGGGTCACCCCCTCCATCACAAGGTTCTCGATCAGATACCGTCGCAGCGCCGCGGGCCCGTCCAGCGCCTTTGCCAGCACATCGGTGATCAGCTTGTTCTTGCGGCTGTGCAACCCGACCTGGCGCACCTTGTCGCTGTAGCTGGCGGGAAATGGATTGTCCGTGACACTCTGCATGATCGGCGTCAGGTGCATGGCACCGAAGCGGCGCACGCCATCCATCATGCGCTCCAGGTCTCGTTGGTCTGACAGAAGATTAAAGTCGACGCTTGGCTCATCAGTCCAATTGGCTGATTGGAGGCGAACCGACCCTGTTTCCGAATAGGTCTTATAGACCGTCACAATGAAGGATGCGATCTGCTCGCCAACGGCATGCCAGGAGGTCTTGTTGGTCACCACGGTGAACATGTCCCCCGGCGGGATCCCAGGAAGGTGCGAGGAATACCGTAGCGCCGTGTAGATATGTCGCCGCGAGTAGTCATGGATGATCCGGGCATGCGGCTTGAGGAAGGCCGCCACGGCAACCGCCGGATGATCCTGCAAACGCTGCCCCACTCCGGCGAGCGCCGACCGCACCTCGATCCCATGCTCCCGCAGATGCGCACCCGGCCCGATTCCTGCCCGCATCAGATGTGCGGGGGAGTGAATGGCGCCGCAGGACAGAATAACCTCCCGGCCGCGAAATTCCTCCGGCCTGCCCCTCACCATCGCCCTGACACCAACACAGCGCTGCCCATCGAAGATAAGGCCCGAGACCTGCGTATCGGTCGAGATGATCAGGTTTTCGCGCAGCCGGGTCCCCGGATCCAGGTAGCCGATCGCGGCCGAGACCCGTCGTTCATAGGCATTTGAGATCGTGATCGGAAAGTAGCCGTCCTCCCAGGCCGCGTTCTGGTCCTGGATGAATTTCCAGCCCGCCTGCTCGAACGCCTTGCCGACCGCCTTGGCATGTTCCGGCCAGAGATCGGGGAAAATGCGACGGACCGGAATGCGCCCTTCCCTGCCATGCCAGGGACCGTCGAAGTCCATGTCACGCTCGACTTTCTTGAAGTAGGGCAGCACGCTGTTCCAGTCCCAGCCGGTGGCGCCCAGAGACGCCCACTCATCGTAGTCGGTCGGTGCGCCGCGGTTCGCGAGTTGTCCGTTGATCGACGAACCGCCACCCAGGATCCGAGCCTGCTCATATGTCCGCAGCGGCGGCGCTTTTTCACCGGGGTTATTGTGCGAGATCACCTCGGTGGTGACCTTCAGCTTATTCCAGGTGTAGTTGGGGTTGAGATACGCAGTCCCCGGATAGGAATCCAGCACCGCGGCCGGGACCTTCCCATGCGGCGTGTCCTGGCCGGCCTCCAGCAGCAGAACCTTGTTGTGACTGCGTGCCGACAGCCGGTTCGCCAGGACGGACCCCGCCGATCCGCCTCCCACGATAATCGTATCGAACATCATGGACGGCACGGCGTTCCTCCTGGCCTGTTTTGTTGCCGAAGGATCGCCCTGATCACGCGAGGCTGGCAAGTCCGCATGCCGGGTGCCGCCTCGCAACGGCCGCGGTCGACATCGTCCGACGGCGCCTGAACCTGCGCCCGGAACGCCGGTGGCCGCTCGCCGCTGAGCCTGCCGCACGCGACCGCAAGCGGCCGCCGTCAGGCTGCACCGCTGCAGTGGCCGCTAGGCTTTGCGCCCGGACGCGATGAAGGCCGTCAACGGAATGGCGAGGCCATTCGCGTCGCGATATGGGGCAGCCTCACGATCGATATGCGCGGCGATCCCAGGGATTGCCTCGGGTGACTGGGCCGCGATCAACGCCGCCATTCGCGCCGTCCCGGATCGCAGCGCCGTCAGCAGCGCCCGCCCGTCAGCCTGACGCCAAACCCCCGTCACCTTGCGGGTTCCGGCCGCCGCGAACCCGGCCGACTGCAGGGCCGCCAGGCAGTCCGGCGGTGTGCCGAAGCCGCCGCCCGGTGCGGGCGCGCGGGAGGCCGCCATGTCGCCACACCGGCGAATGGCGTCGAACACCAGCTTCCAGGCCAGGTTCTCGGCGGGCGTCGCCCACACGGTGAAGGCGAGGCAACCGCCTGCGCAGAGCACGCGTCCGGCCTCGCGCAAGGCAACGATCGGCTGCGGCACATGGTGGATGCCGAAATTGGAAACGACCGCGCCGAAATTCGCATCCGGGTACGGCAACGCCTCGGCGTCGCCCTGGTCGAACCGGATGCCGGGGTGGCGCGCACGAGCGACCGCCAGCATGGCGGCGGAGAAATCGAGGCCGCGGACGGTGGCACCCCGCTCGACCGCCCCGGCCGCGACGAAGCCGGGACCACAGGCGACATCCAGCACCGACTGGCCGCCTGTCACCCCGGCGGCATCCAGCAGCGCCGGGATGAACTGGCGGGTCGCCGTGGCAAAAGCAGCTTCGTAGGCGCTCGCTGCCTGCTCCCAGCCAGCGTGCTCGAAGGTGCGAATTGCCTCGGTATCAATCATCGGCCGTTCAGTAGGTCCGGAAGATGCGCATGATCGCCTCGGGCTCGCGACTGACGGTCAGGGCCAGGGCAAGCAGGATGCGCGCCTTCTGCGGATTGAGGTTGTCGGCGATCAGGAACCCGGCCTCCCGCAGCTTGGTCCCGCGAAAGGTTCGCCCCGAACCGGCTCGGGTCGACTGGATGACGACGACTCCCTGCCGCGCGGCCTCGGTCAGAGCCTCGATCTCGCCGGGCGGGCAGAACCCCGGAGCAAACCCGGCGGCGATGATGCCTCGCGCCCCCGCCGCCATGAATGCCCGCACAGCGGCGCCGTCGCCGCCGGCGTAGGAGTACGAGATATCCACCCGCGGCAGCGCATCGACGCGGGAGATGTCGAATTCGCCGTCGGGAGCATGGCGGCGGATCGGGCGGCGATAGAACGCGATCGCATCCCCGTCGGCGTGGCCCAGAACGCCGAAGTCGGGGGTGCGGAACGTCTGGAGCCGCAGCGTGGCGGTCTTCGTCACCTCCCGCGCCGCATGGATCTCATCGTTCAGGACGACCAGCACGCCCATGCCGCGCGCGTCAGGGCTGGCGGCGACGCGGATCGCGTTGACCAGGTTCATGCCG
>DASWON010000417.1:0-13336 GCA_036398735.1 Rhodopila sp. | reverse complement strand
GGTGCCGCCAACCTGATGCGTCGCTTCCCGCAGGAAGCCGGCCTTGATCTGCATGCCGACCAGGCGCTTGAAATTCGGCGCGGCCGTGGGGCACATCACGTACGGGGTCTTGTCGCTGACCGCCTCGACGGCATGAATATTCATCTTCTCATCGACTGTCAGACGCATCCACATATCGTGGATCGGCTCGCCCGGCTCGATATAGCCACGATCGTAGTTGGTCTGCCCGAAGCTTTTGCAGTCGGTCAGATGCGCCTCGATATCGTAGTGGCCGTCGGTCCGACGGTAGCCGTTGATCTCAATAGCGCGCGTATGCAGACGCTCGCGTTCGGCGGGCTGGCTCAACGGCATGCCGGACTCCTTGACGGTGAACAGAGGCTGGGATGGTGACAGAGACTCGACGGCGAAAGGGTTTACAGAAACGGCGGGTGGGAAGCTGGCCGGATATTGCGATGCAACATGGCCATATGCCATCCACCGCCCAGTTGCAAAGCTTCGGCGTGGCATAACTGCTCCGCGCCCCTGGAACATCATGCCAGCCCGGTTAACCCTCATTAATTCGTGCAGCCGGCGATTGACGCGAAATCCAAACAGCGCATTTTGCGCCTTGGGCCGTGATCGCGGCGGAATGAGCACGGTTGATCCGGATCAAAGTCTCCCTGTATGCGGTCTGCGAGAAGGATTTTGCGCGTTTTTCAACAAGTGGGCGAACCGAGGGCCTCCGAAGCATGACCACGTTCAAAGACCACTGCGGCCGGACCCTTGATTCGATCCGTGACCAGGGCCGCTACCGGATTTTCACACCGCTGCAGAAGCGGGCGGAGGGATTTCCGTACTACCTGCGCCCAGACGGCGCACGCGTTCTGGTTTGGTCGTCGAACGACTATCTGGCGATGGGGGGCCATCCGGTGCCGGTCAATGCCGCCTGCGAGGCGGCTCGGTCGATGGGCGCCGGTGCCGGCGGGACGCGCAACATCAGCGGCACCAGCCCGGTGCACGATGAACTGGAGGCGGAACTCGCGGCTCTGCACGGCAAGCAGGCCGGGTTGCTGTTCACCTCGGGCTTTGTCTCCAACCAGGCCGCGCTGGCGGCTATCCTGAACAGTTTCCCGAACGGCCCGGACCAGCCATGGCAGGTGTTCTCCGACGCCAAGAACCATGCCTCGATGATTGCCGGGATCAAGGGGTCACGCGGGATCGTCAACATCTTCCGCCACAACGATCTGGTCCATCTGGAGGCACTGCTGCGCGCGGCACCCGAAGGGTCGCCAAAGCTGATCGCGTTCGAGTCGGTCTACTCGATGGACGCCGACATCGCGCCAATCGGTGCGATCTGCGATCTGGCGGACAAGTACGGCGCGATGACCTATCTGGATGAGGTTCACGCGGTCGGCATGTATGGCCCCAACGGCGGCGGCGTGTCGGAGCGTGACGGTGTCGCCGCTCGCGTGGATATTATCGAAGGCACACTGGCGAAGGCGTTTGGCTGCCACGGTGGCTACATCACGGGCGACGCCGAGGTCGTGGACTTCATCCGTTCCACCGCGCCTGGCTTCATCTTCACCACCTCGCTGCCGCCGATGATCGCCGCGGCCGCCCTTGCCAGCGTGCGCCATGTGCGGCGGGACCACGCCCGCCGAGCCAAGCTGTTCGAACGGGCCGCGGCACTGAAGGCACGGTTCGACGCCGCCGGTCTGCCGCGGATTGAATCCGTCAGTCATATCGTGCCGCTTCACGTCGGGGAGGCCTCGCTTTGCATGGATGTCAGCCAGCGCCTGCTGAACGAGTTCGGCATGTATGCAACCCCGATCAACTACCCGACCGTGCCGCGCGGCGAGGAACGGCTGCGTTTCACGCCAGGCCCGCTGCATACCGACGCGATGATGGACGAACTGGTCCAGGCGCTGACGCGGATCATCCCCATCGAGCGCCGGCGCGCGGCTTGAGGAAGGCCGGAATTCCGCCTCAGACCTCGCCGAGGGCCGACGTCCCTTGGAACCCCGGTGTTGTGATGGGATCAAAGGGGGCCTTACCTCCTTCGCGGGTCCACGGTAGAGCCATCGGCGTCCCATGATAACCGAACTCGGGCATTTCGCGCTGATCCTGGCGCTGTTCGTGGCCGTCATCCAGTCGGCTGTCCCGCTCGTCGGCGCCGCCCGCCGGCACCTGGGCTGGATGGCCGTCGGACGTTCCTGCGCGCTGATCGGCTTCGGTCTGACCGCGCTGTCGATGTTGGCGCTGATGCACGCCTACGTCACATCGGACTTCACCGTCATCAACGTCGTCCAGAACAGCCACACCGACAAACCGCTGCTCTACAAGATCACCGGCGTGTGGGGGAACCACGAGGGCTCGATGCTCCTGTGGGTCTTCATGCTATCGCTGTGCGCCGCCGCCGTTGCGCTGTTCAGCGACAATCTGCCGCCGGCCCTGCGCGCCCGGGTGCTCGCGGTGCAGGGCATGATCGCGGTCGGATTCCTGCTGTTCATCCTGCTCACCTCGAACCCGTTCCTCCGCACCTTTCCGCCGCCGCCGAACGGCAACGGGCTGAACCCCGTGTTGCAGGACCCGGGGCTGGCGTTCCATCCGCCGTTCCTCTACCTCGGCTACGTCGGCTTCTCCGTGGCGTTCTCGTTTGCCGTCGCCGCGCTGATCGAGGGCCGCGTCGATCCCGCCTGGGCGCGTTGGGTCAGGCCATGGACGTTGGCGTCATGGTGCGCACTCACCGTCGGTATCGCGATGGGATCGTGGTGGGCCTATTATACGCTTGGCTGGGGGGGCTGGTGGTTCTGGGATCCGGTCGAGAACGCCTCGTTCATGCCATGGCTCGTCGGCACCGCGCTGATCCATTCGTCGATCGTCGTGGAGAAGCGGGACACGCTGAAATCCTGGACCATCCTGCTGGCAATCATCACCTTTTCCCTGTCGCTGGTCGGCACCTTTCTGGTGCGCTCCGGCGTGCTGACCTCGGTGCACGCCTTCGCCACCGATCCGGAACGCGGCAGCTTCATCCTGCTGTTGCTGATCGCAGCGATTGGCGGCTCGTTGACCCTGTATGCGATACGGGCGCCGGCGCTGAAAGGCGGCGGCCTGTTTGCCCCGATCTCCCGCGAGGGCGCGCTGGTGCTCAACAACCTGCTGCTGTCCTGCGGCTGTGCCACAGTGTTCCTGGGAACGCTGTATCCCCTGTTCCTCGATGCCATGGGCGGGCCGAAGCTGTCTGTCGGATTCCCGTTCTTCAACCGCACTTTCGCGCCGATGATGGTGCCGATGCTGATCGCGGTCGGCATCGGGCCGATGCTGGCATGGAAGCGCGGCGACCTGCTGGGCGCGCTGCAGCGGCTCTGGGTCGCCTACGTCGCCACGGCGCTGGTGGTGCTGATTGCGTTCTACGTCACCTATGGCGGACCGATGCTGGCGGTCTTCGGCCTCGGCTTGTCCGCGTGGCTGTTTGCCGCCGTCCTGACGGAATTCGCCGAACGCATTCGCCTGTTCAGGGTTCCGTTTCCGGAGAGCGCTCGGCGCGCCATCCACCTGCCGCGGTCGGCGTACGGCATGACGTTCGCTCATCTCGGACTGGCGGTCTCGGTGGCCGGATTCGCTGCCTCCGCGTACGCCCAGGAGGCAATTGAGATCCTCCGGCCCGGTGGCAGCATTTCGATCGCGGGCTATCAACTGACGCTGGAGCACGTGGACCATGTTCCCGGCCCCAACTACGTGGCCGATGACGCCGCCATCAGGGTGACGCGCGGCGGCGACTTCATCGCCATGATGCATCCGCAGCGGCGCTTCTTCCCGTTGCAGCAGCAGACCACGGGCGAGACCGCGATCCGCACCAATCTGCTGGCCGATCTGTATGTCGCGCTTGGCGATACCAACACGGAGGGCGACTGGACGGTGCGCGTCTACTGGAAGCCGCTGGTCCCATGGATCTGGATGGGTGCCATCATCATGGCGTTCGGTGGTCTGGTCAGTCTCAGCGACCGGCGCTGGCGCGTCGGCGCGGCGGCCCGAGCCTCCCGTCGCGGCAGCGCGCAGCCCGTTCCCGCCGCGGGCGAGTAAGTCATGAGACGCGCTCTGTACTTGCTGCCGCTGGTGCTGTTCGTCGTGCTGGTCGGGTATTTCGCAACGTCGCTGCGGCCGGGTCACGACAGTCAGGAACTGCCCTCGGCAATGATCGCGAAGCCGGCCCCGGCATTCGACATCGTCGGCCTCGGCGACAGCAGGGGACTGACACTGGACGGGCTGAAGGGACATCCTTTCGTCATCAACTTCTTCGCCTCCTGGTGTGTGCCATGCCGGATCGAGCACCCGCTGCTGATGCGCCTGGCGGAGCAGAATCATCTGCCGCTGTACGGAATCGCGTACAAGGACAAGCCAGACGACTCGACCCGTCTGCTGGCCACGTTTGGCGATCCGTATCGGCAGGTGGGCGTGGACCGCGACGGTCGAGTGGGCCTCGATTTCGGCGTCTATGGCGTGCCCGAGACCTATGTCATCGACAGCGCCGGGGTGATTCGCAGGCGGTTTGTCGGGCCGTTGACCGCCGAGACGGTGGACAAGGATCTGCTCCCGTTGCTCAAGCAGCTGGGGCAATCATGACGACGCGGCGGGTTGCTTCCGGCGGCCACGGACCCTGCCGGCCCCGAGGCAATTGGCTTGTGGCACGCATAATCACCGCCGCGCGGGGCCACAGCGTATGCAGGGTATTCAGCCCGTGCCTGCTCGCGGTCGCGCTGCTTCTCGGAGCGCACAGCAGCGGTGCGGTGGAACCTGCTGAGCGGCTACAGGACCCGGCCCTGGAGGCACGCGCACGGACGATCAGCGCGGGGCTCCGCTGCCTGGTCTGCCAGAACGAATCGATCGACGAATCCGGCGCTGACCTCGCCCATGATATCCGCATCTTTCTCCGTCAGCGACTGACCGCCGGGGACAGCGATACCCAGGCGATCCAGGCCGTCGTCAGCCGGTACGGCGCTTTCGTATTGCTGAACCCGCCGGTCGAGCCGGCCACCTATGTGCTGTGGTACGGCCCTCCTCTTCTGGTGGTGGCCGGACTGGCCGGGACGTGGCTATGGCTGAGACGCCGCCGGCCGGCCGCGGCCGACGCAGCACCCCTCAGCGCTGAAGAAATCAGCCGACTGGACGGGTTGATGCGGGAGAACGACGGTTGATCCTGCCGTTTCTGCTGGCAGCCCTCGCCTTTGCCACCCTGCTGCCGATCATCGCCCCGCTGCTGCGCGGCAGCCGCTCAGGACCTGAACGCGCGAGCTTTGACCAGGCGGTCTATCGCGACCAGCTGCAGGAGCTCGATCGAGACATGGCGCGCGGCCTGATCACCACGGCCGAGGCCGGGACCGCCCGGCTGGAGATCCAGCGTCGGCTGCTGGCGGCCGACCGGTTGCCGGCAGTTCCGCCCCGCCTGTCGCGCAGCCCCGTGCTGGCCGCTGTCGTCTTCGTCGTTATCGCGGTCGGGTCCGTCTCGCTTTACGTCTCGCTTGGCGCACCCGGTTTGCCAGATGAGCCCTTTGCCGGCCGCGAAGCAGAGCTGGCGAGCAGCAACAGGCCGTCCTCCTTGCAGCAGGCAGCGGATACGCTGTCGGCAAAGTTGCGGCAGAACCCGGCGGATGCCCAGGGATGGCTGCTGTACGGCCGCACCCTTGGCATGCTCGGTCAGTGGGATCGGGCCGAGGACGCTTACCGTCATGCCATCGACCTGGGCCAGACCACACCCGATGTGCTGGGCGATCATGCCGAGGTCATGATCATGCAAGCTGGCGGCACCGTCACGCCGGCCGCCGAATCGGCCTTACAGCAGGTGCTGAAAGCCGACCCGAAGAGCGGGATAGCCCGCTACTATCTGGCGATCGCCGCCATGCAGGCAGGCGAGCCGCGCAAGGCAATCGACGGCTTGCAGGCGTTGTTGGCCGACCTGCCGTCGGACTCGCCGTTGCGGCCGCAACTCGGGCGCAGGGTCGCCGAAGCGGCACGGGCCGCGGGCATCAAGACGCCTGAACTAGCGGAAGGCATACCACCGGCACCCCCATCCGGCCCCGACGCGAAAGCGGTCGCCGATGCCGCGAAGATGTCGGACGAGCAGCGGCAGACAATGATCCGCGGCATGGTCGCGACGCTGGCCGCGAAGCAGCAGGCCGACCCGTCGAACCTGGATGGCTGGATGCGCCTGGGTCGTGCTTACACGGTCCTGCATGAACCCGACAAAGCAGCCGACGCCTACGACAAGGCGGCTGCGTTGAAGCCGGATGACGTCTCGATCCCGTTGGAGTCGGTGCGGGCATTACTGAGTGATCACGGACCAACAGACAAATTGCCGCCGCGGGTCATCGCCTTGCTCAGGCATGTCGAGGCCGCCGACCCGCAACAGCCTTTGGTGCTCTGGTACCTCGGCATGGCCGCGGCCCAGGACGCGCATCCCGACGAGGCTCGGCGGTACTGGGGCACCCTCCTCACGAAAGTGGCGCCCGACAGCGAGGACGCTCAGATGATCCGCTCCGCCCTGGACACACTGTCCAGAGGCAAGGCCAATTCCGGCGGGTAGCCGCCGCAAGCTCGGCATTTTTGGTGCGCTCGCGGTAGAGTGCGAACGCGTGGGGATTTTCCCACGCGTGCTTTCCGTCAAGCGGCGGATCGGGCTAGTTCCGGTAGCACCTTATGCAGGAGCGGGCCGTGGCCCGCCGCGGCATGACCGACTTCCGTCGCGGCACAATGAAAATAGTTCGCGATGTAGATCCGCACCGCGCTCGTCCGGCCACCAATGTGGCCGTTCGCTTCGATCTGACGCACCAGCGTGCTCATATCCTGCGCTTCGCGTTCGCAGATTTCACTCAGCATGTCCCAGAGTTCGGGTTCCAGCCGCATACTGGTCCGCCCACGCTCCGCGACGACATTACGATTGACTAAACGACTGGCAGACATCGGCCACCTCCTAATTGCCGGAGGTGAGAAGACCAGGAAGTTATTAAGAGAAGGTTCACACGACGCAGAAAAGTGGATATTTCTGGCACGCAAATGTAGGGACCCCCTTCGCTGCCAGCCCCAGCGGCGGCATCAGGCGCCGTTCTCGACCGGCCAAGAACCTCGCAGCGGTGCCGTAACCAGCGGAAAAGCCTCAGGTTACATTCCGCCGCGACGCAACTCACACAGGCAGCGGCGCCGCCTTCATTCGCTCCATACTGAAACGGCTGCTGACGTTGCGCAGTGGCACGGCGGCGATCAACTTACGGTAGAAATGGTCATAGGACGCGATATCGGCGACCACGACATGCAGCAGATAGTCGACGTCGCCGCTCATGCGCCAGGCATCGACGATCTCGGGTGTGTCGCGAATCACCTTGGCAAAACGGTCTAGCCACTCACTGGAATGGTCGGAGGTTTCGACGGCGACGAAGACCGAGACCGGGAGCCCGACCTTATCGGCGTCCAGGATGGCGACACGACGCTGGATGATGCCTTCCTGCTCCATGCGCCGGATGCGCTTCCAGCATGGCGTCGGAGTCAGACCCACCTTGGCGGCGATGTCCGCAAGCGACAGGGAGGCATCGACGGAGATGAGCCGGAGGATTTCCCGGTCGAGCCGATCGATCTCTTTGTCCGCGGCCATGCGGGGCAGCCCTTTCTCTCAGACCGGCGATGCGGCATAAACTTTCTATGGGGCCACCATTAGACGGTTCCGTCGGAGAAGAAAATCACCTAAATCGCCCCGCAACACAGAATTCGCAGCTCACCCTCGGGAGCGGGCTGCCTGCTCCTGTGGCGTGCGCAAGGTCAGGGCGAGGGCGTGCATGCCGCCCTGATCCGCAGGGCCGAATTCGGCGGCGAGTGCTGCGTGCACCGCACGCGACCGGGCGACACGGCTGAGGCCTTGGAAGGCGGAACTGACCAGCAGCACGCTGTAATGCGACTGTCCGCCCGCCGGCGCGCCGGAATGCCCCGCGTGGTGCGCACTGTCGTCCTGGACCTTCAACTCGGTCGGCGAGAACGCCTGGGTCAGGAGTGCCTGGATGCGTTCGGCGCGGGAGGCGGAGGGAATGCTCATGGTTCGATTATCGGGGGTTTCGTTCGGCTTACCAAGAGAAGCCTTCGAGTCGGGCAGTCGCCGGATACGCTTCGCGCAGACGTCGGCGTTCTGGACGCCACACGAACCTGCCAGTCCTGATCACTGCCCCCGCGCAGCGCTCAGGCAGTCGCACGAGCTCGCCGGCATGTGACGCAGAAGGCTGGCCTCCAGGTGGGATGCGACAGCCACACGCTTGGCGGATGCGAAGCGACAGTATTGTTATCATCAGAAGTCGGACCAAGAACTATTGATGGCGCACTTGCGGACGAGACCCGCGGGTGCCAGCATGAACGTTCGGCGCGCTTCCCGACGACTGGGCTCAGATCATGTCGGGTTGGTACACCTGTCCCTGATTTCTGACGTGTCCTTCATACGCGCATGCTCAGCGTCCAGCCTGCGCATTTCTTCATAGATTGCCTTCGTCTGCTCTTCCGGCGCCAGGGTCACCCAGACTGAGGATGAAAATCGTGAAATGGCCGCTTCGAACGCCTGATGGAAGCTGACCGCCATTACGAAGACACCCCTGAACCGACCGCACATTGACTAGCCTCGCCACATCGCAATATTGTCTGCTCGTTTCGGCGACGACGCTTCGGACATTGCCTACGCAGGCAGCCTCGTGCGCCTGAGCTTTGATTGCCCGACTGTCCGCGATGTCGACAACCCGTGAGCCGAACCCATGCTGTATTTCGTTCATCTTTAGCAATGGACCAGTGAATGACTCTGCATTCTTATTCTGGTACCGATTGCAGTGTCCTTTCATCGCCTCTCGTCGTCAAGACAAGGAGCGCTTAGTTTTTCGATTTTTGCTGAGTATATCTCGCTATCTCTGATGTTTTCCTGAAGCTGATATATCTCGATTGCATCAGTACATTCTGCTGCACTGATATATCTTGCCCCGCCGACAGTTCTTTGTTGCACTGATATACTTAATTGTTGTGATATATCGTTAGGTTCAACACCAGTGACGTCAGTACACCTCACCCAGACTTGGAGAGACACTCATGGCTCACTACCGGATCTACCTTCTCGATGATGACGGCGCGATATTGAGTTCGTCGGACGCCGACTGTCCCGATGACACAAGCGCGCGCGCGGCAGCGAGGGAACTGCTGACATCGGATCCCCAGCCGGAGAGCTGGCAGGCTGAGATCTGGCAGGCGAGGCGACTGCTGGGACGCGTTTCGGTGACCTGGTATCCCGGCCCCGGCGGGCCGGCATCCGGTCATGCGGGCTGGACGCCGGAACAGCACGGGCCGGCGCAGACGGAGGCCACAAAAATCCGGGGCTGTGATGTTACGGGTGAGAACGGTTCGCCATGTGGCCGGCATGAGAGACCCGGCGGCAGGCCGCCCGCACCGGACGGCCTGGAACGAGCCCGCGCCGCCAGGTTCGACGGCGCCCCTGCGGGCGGCGACAGATCGGGTCCGGGTCTGCCAGGCTCCGCCCTCCGGGCCGACCTTCAGTTCCGCTTGACCAAGCCCACCGGCGGCGACGCGCTCAGTGCCCCGAGCACGTAGCGCCCGTAGCGCTCCAGCTTGGAAGCGCCAACTCCTTTGATCTGGGCCAGTTCTTCCAGCGTCTCAGGACGCTGTGCGGCAATGTCGCGCAGCACCGAGTCGTGGAATATGACATACGGCGGGATCGACTGTGCCTTCGCCTCGGCCAGCCGCCACAGTCGCAGCACCTCATACAGCGTAGCATCTGCAGGCCCCGAGCTGCCTGCAGCCGAACCACCGGGAGCGGAACCACCGGCAGCCGGTCCGCCCGCGGACAAACCGGGGGCCGAACTGCCGGTCGCGGGTGCGCCGCCCGAGACACGTGAACGCTCCGTCCTGGACGGCCGTGGCCGATCCTGGCGCAGCATGACCTTCACCTCACCGCGCAGGATCGGTCGTGCCTCCTCCTGTACGAGAAACAGTCCGCCGTGGCCTTCGGTATCGACGTCCAGCGCCCGCAGCGCGATCAACTGCCGGATCAGCCCACGCCAGTAGGTCCCGGCGTGCGCCGCCCCAACGCCGAACGTACGCAACTTGTCGTGCCCGTGCCGCAACACGCCCTCGGTCCGCTCCCCGCGCAGTACAGCGACGATATGCCCGGCACCAAAGATCTGGCCCGTGCGATAGACCGCCGAGAGCACCATCTGCGCCTCGGTCGTCGCGTCGGCGGTGACCGGCGGCGCCTCGCAGTTGTCGCAGTGGCCACACGCCTCCTCGAGCACCTCGCCAAAACAATGCAGCAGCGAGCAGGTGCGGCAGGTCACCGCTTCGGTCAGCGCGACCATCTCCTCCAGCTTGGTGCGCATCACGCGCTTGCGCGCCTCGGGTGCGGCGGACTGTGCGAGCCAATGTCTGGCCTGGGCAACATCCTGCCCGCCGTACAGCAGCAGCGTGTCGGCCGGTTCGCCGTCGCGCCCGGCGCGGCCGATCTGCTGGTAGTAAGCCTCCGGGCTGTCGGGCATATCCAGATGCACCACGAAGCGGACATCCGGCCGGTCGATCCCCATGCCGAAGGCGATCGTCGCCACCACGACCAGCGGCTCGCCCGAACGGAACCGGGTCAGCGACTCTCGCTTCAGCAGTGGATCAAGGCCGGCGTGGAACGGCAGCGCCGGAAACCCCTTTTCATTCAGCTTCGCCGCCATCCGCTCGGTTTTCGCCCGGCTGCCGCAATAGACGATGCCGCATTCTCCCTTGTGGCGCTGCAGGAACTCGAACAACTGGGCCGTCTCACCGACCTTGGGCGCCGCAGACAGGCGCAGGTTCGGGCGGCGGAAGCTGGCGACGAAAACCTTTGCGGTCTCCATGCGCAGCGCGGTGAGAATATCCTGCTGCGTGCGTGGGTCCGCGGTCGCGGTCAGCGCGATCCGCGGAACCCCGGGAAACATCTCCGGGATGCGCGCCAATTCACGAAATTCCGGACGGAACTCATGACCCCATGCAGACACGCAGTGTGCCTCGTCGACCGCGAACAGCGCCAGACGCAGGTGCGACAGGCGCTCCATCGTGCCGTTGCTCAGCAGCCTCTCCGGCGAGACATACAGTAGATCCAGTTCCTGCTCGATCAGGTCGCGCGTGATGGACCGGGCTTCGGCGGGGTCGATTTCGGAATGCAGCGCGCCGGCGTTGACGCCAAGCTGGCGCAGCGCCGCCACCTGGTCATCCATCAACGCGATCAGCGGCGAGATGATCACCGCCGTGCCGGGCCGGCACAGGGCGGGCACCTGGTAGCAGATGCTCTTGCCTCCGCCTGTCGGCATCAGCACCAGCGCGTCGCCACCGGCCACGACATGGTGCACCGCCTGCTCCTGCTGGCCGCGGAAACCGGGAAAGCCGAACACCTGGCGCAGCACCTGCGCGGGATCGTGGGGCATAGGTTCGGCTGACATTCGAGCGCTGAGGACTCCTGAACCGCGATGGCAACCCGATACGCGGCGAGGCCGAATCGGCCGGGGGCCCGTGCACTATAGGGGAGCGCGGCGGCGTGTCGCCAACGGTCTCGTCATCGTTCGGCCCTTGATCGCGGGACCTCGGATACCGATGCTAGAGGCCCCATGCCAACACAGCCAAGCCGCTCGCAGCCCATGTCATCGCAAGCTATGCCTTCCGTCGCCGAAATCGATGCCGCCGACCGGCAGGCCCGCGAATGGATCTTCGCCTCGCCGGGCAGGCTGCCCGTCGGTTCCGACAGCCACCGCGACGCATCGTGCCGGATGTTCCATGACACCTTCAATCCGTACAAGCCATCAATCATCGCCTGGCCGAAGCTGGAGCCGGAAGCGCTGCAGCGGCTGACCAGTCTGCCGATCTGGGACATCGCGGTCACCACCGAGACCAAGGCCCGCGCTCGCATGCTCGCGTACGGCGAGTCACTCGACGACACGGCCTGGCGCGAGGCGATCGCCCGTAACGGATGGGAAGAGGGACGGCACAAGGAAGTGCTGTCCAACCTGGTGGCGAGCTATGGGATCAAGCTGGCGCCGGAGCCGCCTGACCGTATGCCGGCCGATCCCGAGTGGGGCTACCTGGTGACCGGCTATTCCGAGTGCATCGACAGCTTCTTCGCGTTCGGCCTGTTCGAGGTCGCGCGCCGTTCGGGTTACTTCCCCCCTGCCCTGGTCGAGACGTTCGAACCGGTCATCCAGGAGGAAGCGCGTCACATCCTGCTGTTCGCCAACTGGCTCGCCTGGCACCGCAAGCGCCTCGGATTTTGGCAACGGATCCGATTCGAGCTGCGCGTCGCCCGCGCCTGGATCTTCCTCGCGTGGGAGCGGATCGGCTTGGCACGGGACATGGATGGCGGCACCCAGCCGCCGGTTGACAACAATTTCACGTTGAGCGGCAGCAAGGCGGTCAGTAACGTCGACATCAGCCCGCTGGACCTGATGGCGATCTGCCTGAGCGAGAACGACCGCCGCTTTGCCGGCTATGATCCGCGGCTGCTGCGCCCGACCACAACCCCGTCGCTGGCTCGACTGGCGCTGCGCATCGGCCGGTTGTTCCGGCGCGGCTCGACGGTCGAGGCGATGCGTTCGGCGGCATCGTGATGCGCTTGTATGCAATCTTCCGAGAACCGGACATAATGCGGTTACGTTCCCCCTGCTCATTCCCCGCTGTACTGTCTAAACCCCTCTGGGTCGTTCCATGATCTCAAATCCTCTTCTGGTTTTCCGCCGAACGGTTGCCGTGACAGCGCTGTGCGCAGCGATGGTGGGGCTCGTACAAAATTCCGCCCAGGCCCGGGTGTTCGTCGGGATCGGCGTTCCGCTATGGGGGCCGGGCTTCTACCCGCCGCCAGTCTACTATCCGCCGCCGCCGGTTTATTACGCGCCGCCGCCGGTGGTCTATGCGCCGCCACCGCCGCCACAGACATACAGCCAGGCGCCGACCGGCGGGGGACAGGCCTGCTATGCCGGCCCCTATGTGTGTCCAATGGACCGTCCGGTCGCGACCGGAGCAGGCTGCTACTGCCTCGGCAACGGTGGACAGAAAGTCTGGGGCAGAGCGAACTGATGGCGGGAGGCCACAGTCGGCCCAGTCGCCCGCAGCGCCACAAAAGCCACTCCGACAGTCCGAACCCGGAACGAGCGGGCGACGAAACGCTGCCGTCGCAGGCCGCGCCGATCGAAGACTATGCGCTGATCGGCGACTGTCACACGGCTGCTCTGGTCAGCAAGGAGGGTTCGATTGACTGGCTGTGCTGGCCGCGGTTCGACAGCCCCGCCTGCTTCGCCGCCCTGCTCGGCACGCCGGAGAACGG